>NZ_BDCO01000003.1:0-300000 GCF_001613545.1 Terrimicrobium sacchariphilum | reverse complement strand
GAAATCGACAAACTGCGCCGCCTGTTGCGGCATCGCTACCACGCCCCAGGTGGAATGAGCGGTGCCCAGCATTTCATTCATCCGGGCCAAGCTGCCATATCGCTGGCCAAGATATTCCCGAAAGGCAAAATCCGGCCCGGTAAGCCGTATTCCTTCGATCGGGAGCTGATATCTAGAACCGGTAGCATCATCCGTCCAGCCCTCGAGAAACCCATCCCAGTCCGTCTTCTCAATGCTCTGCCTGGGCCTCGTCGTGGGAAAAACCACTTCCTCAAAACTGGTCACCGCCGTCCCCCGGCGTTCATTGAAAGCGGCTATATCGCCGCGATACTTCGCCTTCAGGTACGACCGGAATTCCAGAGCCCTGCCGGAATCGACCTGCAAAAACACAGGGTTCAGAACGTTTCGTACAAAGGCTTCGTAGTCTTTGTGCAATGCAGGAGGCATCTCGGCTCGCGTGGCCTCGAGCGGGACATCGCTCCAGGATCCGAAGGATGTCCCCAGAGCACCATTTAGGGCGGCAATCGACGCCCCGTACTCCCCTCGGAGATAGCTACGAAAGAAATTCGACAGATCAACATACGCCCTCCACATGACAGGCTGCGCCAGGGAAAACTCCTCCACCCGCTGGGCGAACGGAGTTGCCGCGCTGGTGACGAACCGATTGAGAAAGTTCGCCGGCACGACATAAAACGCCGATACGTTGGGAAACGAAGTCTGGTACTTGAGATTGACAGCCTCGATGCTTCCGTTTTCCCGCAGGAGCTCGGTGCGCAGTTTCGAGAGGTTGAAGGGGACCGCATTTTTGCTGACCGGACACTGCAAATAGGCGAGGACGAACCAGGCCACGTTCTCGCTCTTCTCCCGGTCCGCGACAAAAGACTGCCAGTCCGCGATCAGAGGCGAGGATTCTCCCGGAAGACTCACCTTCAGGAAGGTCGCATCCCACAGCCCGTAGGCGTTTTGCATCGCCTCACTCCGCTCATTGAAAAAACCCTCCAGGTACTTCCGGTACAAGGCGGTTTCATTGACCAGATACCGAGGCATCACCGTGACCTCGGCGGCATCGAGCGAGGTCTTGGTGCTACCGCCCAGCATCAGCAAGAACGGGTAAACCATCGTCACTACGCCCGCGGACAGCACGATGTAGATGGACCAGATGAGGAGGCGCGACTTCCATTGTCGACGCCCGATGAGAGAGATCATTGGCATGGCTTTATCTTCCTCCCGTCGTGCGAAACTCGACTTTCGCGAGCATGCGCAGTTGATAGACCGTGAAACCGATCAGCAGGAATCCCAGCATCCAGGCCATCGCTGTCGCAGGACCAAACTCCAGGTACACAAAAGCCTTGTAGAAAATATTCAGCGGCGCGACCTCAGTATTGGCCTCCCCTCCGGTCATGGCCAGCACATGATCCGCCGATCCCAGCCACGATCCGATGAACGCTCCGACAAAACTGATCATGATCAGCGGACGCATCATGGGAATGACGATGGTGATGAGCTTGTCAAAGAAGCCCGCTCCATCGATCTCGGCGGCATCATAGAAGTCGTCCGGGATGCCCTTCAAGGCAGCCAGATAGATCAGGCACCCAGGTCCCGCGCCAGCCCATATGCCCGGGAGCACGATCGACAGCATGGCATAGCGGGGATCTTTCAGCCACTGGATTGGCTCGGGCAGCGTGCGGAAGAGTCCGGCCAGCCCATGCTCCTCCAGCACCACCCAGGGAATGCTCACCACGCTCACCAGAAAGACAATACCCACCAGTGTCGAGATGACGGCAGGAACCATCTGGCCGTGAAAGCGGAAGCGGTTCGCCAGCACCAGGGTAAGCGTTAATACAGCGAGCCCCACGCCAACAAAAACGATAGCGGGCAGCTTCAGGATGATGGCATTGAGCGGAGCACGCGGCGTCGGATCGTAGAACTGTTTCCAAAGCAGGAGCGTCACGAGGCCGGCCAGGACCGCAGGCAAGTAAAACATCAGGCGATAGAACACCTTCCCCCTCGGCACCTCCTGGAGAAGGATTGCCAGGATGATCGGCGGTAAAAAACCGAAGACCAGAGAGATGAAGGAAAATCGCATCGAGTTCCACAGAGACTGCCACCACAGCCCATCCCACAGCATGTCTCCAAAGTGCTTCAAACCGACCCAAGTAGATCCCTCCAGAATACGATAATCCTGAAACCCCATCACGGAACCCGCCAGCAGCGGATAGTATTTCCAGACCAGAATCGACAGCAGCGCAGGCGCCAGCATGAGGCTGATCGCAAGGCCCCGCCGAAAGCCAATCCGACCGGGCACCGTGGCCGCCTGGGAACCAAATGTCTGGAACACCCGGAAGAAAACGAATCCAAACGCCGCAGCCACGAAGATCAGGAAGATCGCCGCGACGATCGAGCGCGTCCGTCGCTCCTCTGGCGTCACCTTGCCAATCATCGCCGCATTGGCGCGCTGCTCGCCGCGCTGCAGCAATTCCGCCAGATATTTGATGCGTTCGTTCGGAGCCTTCGGAAGTCCATTGCGCATTGCCGCCTCTGCTGCTTCGCGTACCGGGATTCCCAACATGCGGTAAGCCAGGTTGCTGTTCTTTCCGTAGGGCTCCGGGCGGCCGGTCTCCGACGCGATGCGAAACACCTCCGCCCAGCCCTTGGGCGCAAGGCGGGCAACCTCGGCATACCCGAACTTGTTCAAGTCGCGCGGGCTGACAAAGCGTCCCAGCCCGGCTTCCACCAGGACTCGCGTCCGCACCGCCCCGGCCGCATCGCTGTCCTGATACGCGATATACTCCCAGGCGGCATCTCGCACCGCGGGGGATTTGATCTGCGAGTAGATGCCCAGCATGCGGCTGTTCAGTTCTCCGGCGCGCAATCCAGTCGGTCCCTTCGGCACTGGCACGATGCCCACGAGCTCCGGATTCAGCCCGGAGATGAACTGCTCATCCATGTAGACGAGGTTCATCCCGACCTCGCCGCGCTGCCACTTGTAATCTCCCAGCCGCTGGTCATTGAAGGCATATCCACGCATCCATTGCCCCTCCTTGGTCTGCCAGAGTTCCTGGGTCAGCTGCAGAAAGTAATCCAGAGCCTTCGCCCCTTCCGGGCTTCCAAAGACACACCGCCATTCGTCGGCGGGCTCGTCGTACTCCATCACTTCTCCACCAGCAGACCACAGAAAGGTGGAAAAATTCCACCCCGGGTCGCCGCGCATCAGCAAACCGCTGCGATTGCGGGAGGGATCAGTCAACACCCTGGCTGCATGCAGCATGTCATCCCACGTCCAGTCCACCGTCGGGTAGGCCAGCCCCGCTTCGTCAAAGAGGTCCTTGCGGTAAGCGAGCACCCGGCCCATGAAGCCTCCGGTGGGCAGAGCCCAGATATGTTTCTGACCGTCCGGCCCCTTCCGATCAATGACGGGCCAGATCTTGGGATGCACCCGAGCGCGCTTCTGGGCATCGCTGAATGAGGTGAAGTACGGGTCCTCCAGCTTGTCGAGGGGATATAGGAATCCGTTTCGGATGTAGGTGTCGGATTTGCGAAAATTCACATAAAGCACATCCGGCGGTGAGCCGCCCGCGATGGCCATGAGATCGCTTTCCACTCCCTCCACCTTGAGTCCGGAAAAGGGTACCAGCCTTATCGCAACATTCTCCCAATCATAAGACCCGTATTTCTGGGGATCAGCCAGATAGCGGGCGAGATACTTCTCGCGAAAAATGCGGGGAAAATCGGCCGTAAACTGCCGCACCACCGCAACCTGGGCACGAGCAATGGCGGAGTTATCACTCGGGATGGGCAGGTTCGGCACGACCACATTAATGACGGGCCTCCCATCGATCACCTCGACCTCTCCCCCTGCCTGTGCAACGGCCACCCATCCTGCCAGGAGCAAGATGAAACCAAAAATTCGGCTAACGGACATAAGGATGCGTATGGGAAAGAAGCTGAATGCTGAGAGTAAGTGCGCGGGGTAAATGAAACGGGTCCTTCACCGGCAGGGCAATAAGTTCCTTGATCGGTTTTCCCTCCCGGTCAAGCCGCTGGGTCCACTCGCCTCTGCCGTCGCCATGATGAGCCAGCGACCAGTCCAGCACCCGTCCAGACCACTCGTCGACCCATGGCTCCGGGCGGAGACTTCCGCACAGCGCCAGCGCATAGATCGCCTCGCAATGCACCCACCAGAGTTTCTTGTCTGCATTGGCATACCACGGCGGCTGGTGGCCGCGCGCGTCCAGCCCAAGAAAGATTCCCCCAAACTCCGCATCCCACCCAGCCTCAAGCATCCAGCGAATCGCCTCGATGGCCTGCTGAACAAGGTCCGGACGATTCCGACGAGTGGCCGCGTGAATGACAAACCACATCGACTCGATCGTATGGCCTGGAACGACTGCCCGTCCCTCCGGCGTGTCCACAAACTCATCCGCCGGTCCCAGGTGCTCCAGCAGGGTTTTCCATTCCGGACGCCGATGGTGTACCATGATGCGCTCCAACGCCCAGTCGACAAAATCAATCAGGTCTCTCTCGGCTCCCCCTTCCAACAGTTCATTGGCGGTCTCCAGCGCGATCATCGGCGGACCATGCACCCATGCCGTACCAGACGGAAGGGCATAGGGCGCGATCGTCTTGAAATAAGGCTGCGTGATCTCTGCGGCGCTTTGCCGGAATAAACGCAGAGCCGTATCCCGGTAATGCTGCGTGCCTGTGGCGAGATACAGCTCGTTCAACCCATATGCCAGAAACAAATCGGCATAGACGCTGGTATGCCCCTCGAGCACCTCCCCACTGCGCGACATGCGGAAACATACCCGCCCGTCGGCCTGGATCGCATGAGCCAGGCAAAACTCCGCGGTCTGCACCGCGATCTCCAAAAGCTGAGGGTCCGGCGAAAGCCGACGGTGAATCGCCGCAAACGTCCAAATTCCACGCCCCTGTGACCACGCAAATTTCTCCGAGCTAATGAGCTTCCCCGCCTCGTCCATGCAGGTCAGCAGACCGCCACGAACCCGGTCGATGCCGTGTTCCAGCCAGAACGGGATGACTCCCTCAAAAAGAAATTGGCGGTAGAAACTCAACAAAGCTCCGCCACGCTAATTAATTCCCCTGGAGGCACAACTCGCAAAGGACTTGTCATCTTTCCTTACAACAGTCAGCTTGTCAGCCAAACCGACAAGCCATCATCCTTTCCTTTTCGAGAGATATGGTCATATAAATCCTCCCCCATGGTTCGTTATCTCCGCCTTCCCATGGTCGCTCTCCTGGTGAGCTCCTCCCTGATGGCCAATCCACCCGGGAATCTCGAGCTTCATCTGGCCTTCGACGAACCGTCCGGCACTCCACAGATCCAGGATACAAGTGGAAAGAACCGCAACGGCCGCACCAATGAAAGCACGGACGGTAATGGCGTACCAACGACTCAAACCGTCCAGGTGAGCCCGGGTGGGCGCTATAGATTACTCACTCAGGGCTACCTATCCAATCGCCCGATGGAGGTCACGCTCATCCCCCGGGGCGAGACAGGGATTCCCTTGAGTGCAGGAGCGGACTTTGAAGTCGTCGGTGGTGCCATCCGGCTGCTTCGCCAGGACATCCCGGCCAACTCGAAGCTAAGCTATACCTACTATTATGAAAATGCTCCCCTGCCTCACCAGCCGGGCATCGAGGGTAATGCCCTGGAGTTTGACGGGATCAATGACTGGATCGACATCCAGTGGAACGAGCCGCTCGACCTTTCCGCTGGCCTGACCATCTCAGCTTGGATCAACCCCGAGAAACGCAGGTCTCCGATCGAACTGCTCTTCAAGATCGAGGACGGCGCCGGACTGTCGTTCTACGAGAATACGCTCGCCTTTCTCTTTGCCGGATCATTCCGGGGTTCCGATCCCAAGTCTGATCGCGTAAGCTTTAAGAACTTCACCCGCCCGGTCGGCGAATGGACTCACATCGCGGTCGTCACCAATGGCAGCGACATCCGGCTGTACGTCAACGGAGTGGAAGTCGATTCCGCCCTCGGCGTGCTGCAGGGCGCCAGCCCGACCCCGCCGCAGTCAACCTCCATCCGCATCGGCGGCGGGATGTCCTACAACTACAAGGGGCTGCTGGACGACCTGCGCATCTACAGCACGGCACTCGATCCCGCCGAGATCGCCGCGCTCGCCAAGCCTGCCAAATGAAACACCTCGTCCTCGGCTTCATGCTGTTGTCATCGCTCGGAGGAGCATCCGCCCGTGCAGGAGAGCAGACCACAGCCTACGCGCAAGATGCAGGCCTTCCGGAAAAGTGGACCGCCCCGGGCGGCATGGAGTTTGTGCTGATCCCTCCTGGCACGTTTACCATGGGCCGGGCAGAGGCATCAGACGCGCCCCCTCACACCGTCAGGATTTCCAAGCCCTTTTATCTGGCCACCACGGAAATGACCCAAAGCCAGTGGAAGCGCGCCACGGGCAAGATCCACTCGACCTACTTCCCCGGCGACGATCATCCGATCAACTGTGTCAGCCACGTACAGATCACTCAAATGTTGAAAACCTTGCAAAAAGACATCCCGGGAGCACGCCTTCCCACTGAGGCCGAGTGGGAATATGCCGCTCGGGCCGGCAGCTCGTCTGAGCAGGCCGCAAACCTCGAGGCAAAAGCCTGGACCGCCAGCAATAGCAACAACACAGTGCAGGCCGTCGGAAAGAAAACACCAAATGCCTTCGGCCTATATGACATGCAGGGTAATGTCTGGGAGTGGTGTGCCGATTTCTACGATCCCGATTATTACCAACGCGCGCCGGAACAGGATCCCAGCGGTCCGCAGAAATCACTCTATCGTTATGTCGTGATCCGGGGCGGTTCCGCCCTCTTCGGAAACGAAGCTAGTGACGTTGGTAACCGCGCCTTTTCCCAGGCCGGCCGCCCTCGACCGGACCTGGGCCTGCGAATCGCCATTAGCGTGACCGACGCTTTCCGTCAGGCACTCGCAAACCCGCCAGCCACCCGCTAGGCATTTCCTAAAGAATGCACCCGCTCGACTGCCAGCACATCCTCTACACTCCTCCCGGGTCTCTTTGCGGAACCCTCGGAGATTCCCAGGTTTTCTCCTGGCAGGGCACGCTGCATCTGTTTCATCTGGTCCTGCCCAACCATAGCCTGATCGCCCATGCGACATCGCATGATGGCTTTCGCTGGCAGGCCGACCAGCCCGCTCTCTTTACGGGCCAAAACGGCATGTTCGACGATGACATGCTCTGGACCATGCAAGTCATCCGGCACCCGGAGGATGATCTCTTTCTGATGTACTACACAGGCTGCTCCCGCAAGGAACACGGGCAGGTCCAGCGCATCGGCCTGGCTACCAGCCGGGACCTGATTCACTGGGAGCGCTACTCCGAGACTCCCATACTCGAGGCCGCTGCGCCTTATTACAACTCCTGCCTCGACCGCGTAGGCTTCGTTTCATTCCGCGACCCCTACGTCTTTCATGACGAAGAGGGAAAATGGCATATGGTTTTCACGGCTCGCACCGCAGAGGGAGATCGCTTCCTCTCCGGCTGCATCGGCCACGCAACGTCTGCCGATGGATTTGAGTGGAACCTGGAGCCGCCGCTCTTCGCCCCGGGGGAGTGGGAGGACATGGAGGTACCATGCATCATCCGGGGTCCCGAGGGCTGGGCGTTGTTCTTCAATGATTTCACCCGGGCCACCACGCATTGCCGCATTGCCCGGGATCTCAACGGCCCATGGCGCCGCCCCCGCCGCAGCCAGCTGCTCCCGGCCAGCCATTTCGTCTGGAGATTTACCGAGTGGCAGGGACGCACTCTCATGTGGAACTCTCTGCGTACCACCGCCAACTGGCCGATCCGCTATGTCCCCGCCGGCGCTTCCTTCACCCTCCAAAGTCCCGCCAGGGAGCTGAAATGGACTGCTGCCGGAGAGCCTGCGCTACACTCCTGGGAGGCCTGGGAATCCCGCGCGACTGAAGACTGGCAGCAGTGGTCCGAAGCCAGCGCGGAGACATTGAGCGGCAATGGCCGGACCGCAGTTTTTCACCCGGGCTGCTTCGATCACTTCATCCTCGAAGGCGAACTTGATGGCTCCGCCTGCGCCCGGCTCGGCATCCTCTTCCGAGCCGACGAAGCAGGAGAGCAGTATCTGGCCATCGAACTCGATCCGCCCAACCGACGTGCCGAACTGCACCAGTACCAGATCGCCCGCCCAAGCGTTCCCCGCCTCAAGTTTAGAGGCCCCACCCTGCAGCAAAATTCAGGCTACCCACCCATCCTAGATCGGCCGACCTCGTTCAGGCTGGTTGTCTGCGGCGAGTATATTGAGTTCAGCCTCGATCATCAGATCCTCCTCTCCCACGCCAGCTACGCCCTGAAAAATGGAAGCATCGGGCTGTTCCAGATCGAAGGAACCGCCGCATTCCGCCATCTCCGGGTGCGCCGACTTGCTCCGCCGTGGCAGGAACCCATCAATTCATGACGCCCTTTCCATCGGTCAACCTGCTTGACCTTTCCGCCGAGGCGATTCACGCCCGGATCACCCAGCCGACACTCCAGCATTTCACCGGGCTCTACCTCACGCGGGCGCGCGCCTTGCTTGATCCTGACTCCCCGCAATTCCTCGATCACCGAAAGCTGGAAAAGCCCTTCTGGCGGTCACGCGAAGGCATCTTCGTCGTTCCGCAAGCGATGCAGATTCTCGCGCTCGCCGGGGCGATCACACAGGAAAGCGCTTTTAGCGAAGCCGCCCGCGACGTGCTGCTTGCCATCATCGACCATGGCCTGGCCGACAGCGCTTCGCTCGCCTGGGGTGTCACCACCTCCGGCTGGCGGCATGGCGAAGGGCACGATAAATTCCTCCTTGCGCTGGGCGTCTGGTGCGTCCTGGAGTTTGCTGGCAGCTCATTCGCGCCGCAGGATCGCAGCAAGGTCAAAAAGTTCCTCGAAGACTCCCTGCAAATTAGCCTCGCCCTCACGCAGCAGGATAATGCCAACGTCACCAACAACCGCGGAATACGCGGGCTGGCTGCCTCCGCTCTGTGGGCACTCATGCTCGATTCCTTCGCTCCGGCCGCAGACCGCGACACCATCCTGAAGCGCGCCTGGATCAGCCTGGAAAAACACCTGTACTTTGTCTTCGATGCCCAGGGCGCGCCGTACGAAGGGCCGGCCTACGCGGGCAACACCCTCGGCAGCCTCACGCTCGTGGCGGAGATCCTCCGCCGCGCCGGGCAGCCCGACATCCTGCAGCACCGCTCCCTGGAACGCCACCCGCGCTACCTCGCCTACGAACTGACGCCGGGACAAGCCACGATCAACAACCTCAACGACTCGCACGCCCAATGCGGGAGTATCAGCGGCTGCCTGCATCGCATGTCTCTCCCCGGTGGGGAGATCATCGCCTGGCTGGCCCGCCAGCTCGATCTCGCCCCGCAGCGCACCGACGGTGAGTTGGTGAATACCCCCGTTATCCGGGATTATCTCAACTTTCTGCTCTGGTGGGATGAGTCAATTCCCACTCGATCGCCCGACGACTTGAAGTGGCCGACCTCTGCAGTGTTCCCCATCCGGGGCGTGGCGTCGCACCGCACGGGCTGGCACTCCTCCGACATCCTCGTATCCCATTTCTGCGGCCGGCAGGAGGTGCTCTGCCACCGGCAAGGCGATCAAAATCACGTCGCTCTTTATGCTGGCGGCGAGCGCGTGCTGGTGGATGCCGGTTACGGCGATGAGCACAAGGACATGAGCCAGAAAATGAATCGCTGGTTCGGTCTGACCGAGGCACACAACTGCGTCCTAATTGACGGCCTCAATCAACGCGGCGTGCTTGAGGCGCCAGGCTGGGGTGAAGGGGAAATGCTGGAATTTGGCAACACCGAGACCCGCTCCTATTCGCTCGGCGATGCATCGTCCGCGACGGGTAAGGATCATCGAGTACGCCAGTCCCGACGCAAGGTGACTCTCCATCGTCTGGAACTTGCGCCCGTCGTGACCATACTGGATGTGAACGAGCGTGATGGCGGTTCATTCGTCACCGAGATCCTGTGGCATACCCACCCTGACAATCGCTGGTCAATTCACGCCACAGGCGGGATCATTCATACGAAGACCCTCGATTGGCACGTCTTCGTCTTTAACCTTCGGAACGAAGCCTTCCAGACCTTCGGAGAGGACGGATTTGGCCGCCCGCGCCTCCGTGTCCGTTCGGAAAGCGCGCTAAGCGAATTTGCGACCATTCTGATCCCGCTTCCCAAAGACCAGCCCTCGCCCATCGTGCGCCGCACCGGGCGAAACCTGGAGCTCCAGCTCCCCTCCGGGCGGATCACCCTGGAGCTTTAGTTTCTCCATCCGGAGCGCTGGCAGGAGTCCGGCGCTCCGATCAGTCCGACGCAGCGTCATCGGCTTCCTGTTCGGTGTCGCCTCCCGCGGCGGGTTCCAGCGTCACAGTTTGAGCGCCGCCGTTCCATCCGATCCGTACCGCGCCCCTCACGACCAGCGTCCACGGGGCCGGGAATCTCGCAGGGTCCAGGTCAATGACCGCGCTGTTGCTCCTCGCGCCAGCCAGCACCGAGGCGCTGCCCGCCAGTTGGTTGCGGGCGTCAAACACCTCCACATTGCCGACGGTCCCTCTCTTCTCCCAGGTCCTGGCATCGTAGGTCGCCTCCACCTTCAAGCTCAGCGGACCTGAGCCATCGACCTTGAGCAGCGATGTGGAGGGCCCCAGATTGGTCATTTTGTCCAGTTTGGGCAGTACGGTGGCCTTGGCGATCGACGGCGGCTTTAGCTCGGTCTCAGGATATTTCAGCCCCGCATCGATCAACGCCTGCAAGTAGTAGGGAACGATCTGCGTCTGGCTGTGCGTGGGCTTGAAAACACGTTCGCCGAACCCATCCAGTGGATCACCAGGATTGCGGTATATCTTCCCAAACGTCGGCGCAGCCTTGGGCAGGAACATCTTCAGATATTCGGCATCTCCAGTCCAGCGCCACGCCAGAGCGGCCAGCTCAAAGTGCGTGTAGTTCAGCGTGTTTCCGACCTTGAGGACATCCAACACCGGCTGCTGAATACGTACGTCGCCCGTGAGATTCCAGTACCGCATGACCCAGCGGTCGTGAAAAAACGGATGCGCAGGGAAGGCGGGCACCTCGGAGAAGGGACGGCTCAGCATCGCGTCGGCCAGTTCGTGGATGTAGGCGATGGCCTGGGGTTCCCAGGTGTTTTCATAAAAGCTGAGGACCTCGCCCAGCGTCGTGCATGCCTCGCGGCTCCGCTCGGTCGGCAGCGTCACCAGCCCGAGGGATTTAAACCAATTTCTCGCGAGATTCAGTCCGCTCCTGTCTCCAAAGAGCAGGTAGCGGAAGAGATTGGCGTCGGGATTGATGAAGTGTGCGGCCACCTCCACATAGTCGTCGCCCACCACCTCGCCCTCTCGGGCAGAACCCCAGGGCGTGAATCCCTTCACGTGGTAATTTGCACCCGGCAATTTGCCGAGCAGCGTGCGGCTTTCGTCAGAGTAATTGACTGTTCCTACGTCCATGAAGTGCTGCGAGGCATTGTTGGCCCAGTCCTTGTTCCGAAAATCGCCCGATCGGAAATACATGAAATTGTAATCCCAGGGATTCTGGTAGTGGCTGTTGAGCCACCAGCGATGCGCCTGCGGTCGCAGTGTGGTGGGACTCCAGTTGTTGTGCACGTCGGGCCATATCCACATCCCGTAGTCACCCAGATAGTCGACCGATGAGGTAAATCCATGAAAGGCTTGCGCCCAGAAGTCGTCCCAGGAATCAGTGACTCCCTTTTGCTTTCCGGCAAACCTGCCCTCGACTTCACTCAGACCGTTCCAGACTGGGTCGGAGATGCCATGGAGATTGGCGGCAAACATCTGATTTGCCGCTGCTGCGTCGACCTCGGGAATCGTCTGGGCAAACTGCAACCGGAAATCCGTCGTGATCGCCATGCCCATTCCATTGCCGGACAGCGCATTGATGTCCTGATTTTCAATGATCGGCGGATACACCTTGCGCATCGCGTCGAAGTATTTCTGCGGGAACTTCAGATCGAGATATTTGCCCTGATGGGCATAGCGAATCTGATGCAGATGATCCGCACTGAGTTCCTCCTCTTCGGTGAAACTCACTCGGCCGTGCTCGGGCCATTGGTAAATTACGAGAGCATTGGGACTCCAGGCGATCTCCTTGGGGAACAACTGCCAGAGATTTCGCACGCTGACCTGAGTCGTACCGAGGGAGCCGGAAACGGTCACCCATCCATCCGCCCGATTCGCCGGAATCGCAGGCCCGGATATACCCTCCACAGCAACCTGATCCGGTCGCGGCTGAATGATCCATTTGGTCGTGACCGGAGCGCTGTTTGCAGGCGGTTTCTTTTTCGGGTCAAGCGAGGGCAACGCGGGGATTTCGCCCGACTTCGTCGATGCATCCAGTCCCGCCGCCCATTTTTGGGCATCAACCACCGGCACGAGGAAGCCAAGCCGAGCCAGCTTTTTCTCGTCCGTATTGAAGGTTAGAACGGTTCGCTGGTGAACATCGATCCATGGCTGCCCTGCCCAGGCGGTGAAACGGATTTCGTACCGGCACAGGCGTTCGTTTCGAGGATTGGTCAGCCATCCGGTCGCCAACACGGTCACGCGAACCGATCCCTGCTCCTCGATACGCACCTCCGCTGCCTCATCGAGGGCTGATTGAAAAACCATCTCCCGCTCATCGATCAGAAAGGGGCCTCCCTCGCCCTGGACGAGCGGCTTGTCCTGCCCCGCGAGCTTCACTGATCGAATGCCCGTGAATGGCGCCTTGCCGATTTCAAAGGTGATCTCACCGGTGCTTACCACGATTTCCTTGTCCGTCTCGGCAATCTTCAGCGTGGATGGAGGCAGCGGCGTATTCTTGCGGATCACCCGATACTCTGCTGGTCGGCCATCCTGATAGCGGGCTAGAAAACTGAGTCCGAGCCACTTTACCTGCTGTCCAGGGTACCAGGTCGCCCGCTGGGTGAATTGCGCATCGACAGGCTTGCCGTTCTCCAGCAGCGTGAACTCCTCCGGACTCTGGGCCTGGTGACGGGGAATGGGGATGCCTGTAATGATCGGGCTGATCTGCCGTCCTTTTTCCGGCGCAGCTTGCAGCACCAGCGGGATGCCGCCTTCCGGAATTGGCCGGGTGTTCCGTCGTTCGGCGATCTTGGAAAACTGCGCAGGCCGGAGCGTCCAGACATTGCCTCCCACCTCAAACTCCCCGGTCATCTCGTAAGCGCCGACAGGTAGCTTCTCGATCGGAAGGAGCGCGGAAAACTTGTGATCGACCGTCACCTCCTGCCGTTCCACGGTCTTGCCGTCGGTCTTCAGTTCGAAGCGCACTTTTCCAGCCGCAGGATTCCCGGAAAGCGGCGTCAGGCAATAGATGAGCACCTGGCCGACCGGGTCATCGGCGAAATACACCTGCCGGTCTGTCAGTATCTCCCTTCGGAACGGAATCTGCGCCCGCTGGGTGTCATAGGGGGTGAACTTGAGCGGAAGCTGGCTGAGCTTGCCAGATCGATCCGAGACCGACGCTTCCTCGGTCGGTGTGAGCGGTGCCGGGCGGACCTGCTGGAGAAACTCTGCCTGCGCACCGAGCACTCCCGCCAACGCGCCAATCACCACCAGGGGAATCCGTCTCATCGTTCCTGCTTGCTTGATGATGGCGTTCATTGCGAAACAATCCTCGTTGTCAGTCGTTGTGACATCTTGATTCTCCTGCTGAAAAGCACCATCTCTCACTATCCTGTCCCCACATGAAGATCCTTGTCACCGGAATCAACGGCCGCTTTGGCATCGCCATCGCCCGACTCGCCGCCGAACGAGGCCACGAAATCATTGGAGTCAGCCGGAGGGGCTGGCCCGATTCCCAGCCTTTGCCCCCCGGTGTCACCTCGCTAAAGCTCGATACCGCCGATATCTCCGCCATGACGGAACTCATGCAGGGATGCGAGGGATTCATTCACACCTCCGGCCTTCACGGTTCTCATCTGAAAACCCACAGCCTCGGCGACTTTCTCGACATCAACGTGACCCAGGTTGGGAGGCTTCTCACCGCCGCCCATTCCGCCGGACTGAAACGTATCTGCCTTTCCTCAACGCTTCAGGTTCATTGCGGCTACACGCAACGCGCCTCCGGCACGATGATCCTGGAAGAATCCCTGCCTCCCCGGGGTGATACCGCCTATAGCATTAGCAAACGGACCATGGAGGTCCTCGGCGAGGAAATGGCCCGCGCGTACGGACTCTCGATCATCTCTCTGCGATTGGGAGCCTTTGGCTATCTCGACGACGACGCACTCGGCCCCAAGCTTCTCAACCTCGCCATCTCCACGACCGATGCCGCCCGCGCGGCCTATCTCGCCGTGGAGAATTCGGGCTTCCAGGGCGAGGCTGTCATCATCGCGCCAGCATCCCCGTTCCGCCAGCCGGACCTCGCCGAGGGACTGCTGAATCCCGAGGCGGTGGTGGAACGCTACTACCCGGGCGCAGGGGCAATCCTCCAGCGGGAGGGACTCCCGGTGACCGCGGCACAGTTTTCCTCCGTCTGCTCCATCCGCCGAGCCAGGCTACTTCTCGGCTGGGAGCCGCAACTCACATTTGAATCGTGGCTCCGCATTAAGGGCTGGACCGGGGCATTGCCGGAAGCCGGCTGTCACTGACCGCCGAGGCGGGGAAAGGTTTCTCCTTCGTAAAAATCCGCGATCACGGAAAACAAACCCGGCCGCGTGTAGCCGCTGTCCAAAATCTCTGAGAGCATCCTCAGGAATTTCTTGAAGAGCCGCTGCCGCTTGATCGTGTAGCAGGCCATCGTCGGGATCACGTAGTCGATGTAGTTTTCCCGCCCGATAGAGATCAGTCCATAGTGCATGCCCGGCTTGAGATCCTGCGCCCGCAGGACAGAGAGAGCCATGAGAGCGTGCTTGGGCCGCACCACGAGGATCAGGGGCGGATGATCGTCGCCTTTCTTGCTCCGCATGATCTTCTCCACGGCACGCCGTACGCCGATCATCGTCGTGTCATGCGAATAGAGGGCCGCATCCCTTTGTGGATGCTTCGCCTGGGCTTCCGCAAAAAATCGCGCCGTCTCGGATGTCTGCCGATTGGCGGGGATCAGCAAATACGGACCCGAGTAGCCCCGCTGCATGGCCAGGGAAAAGGCATGCATCATCACAGACTGCATATCCATGGCTAGGATGGGGATTTCCTTGGAACGAATGCTCGGAGCCAGGGCCAGACAGGGCAGCCGGTTGGCTTCGAACCAGTGGAGGACATCCGCGGGCGGGCCGATCAACACCCAGCACAGCTGCCTCTCCCTCGAGGTCAGGTCTCGCAACGCCGCCGGAGTGGTGAGGTTGGAGTTTGACACGATCCGGACCTCGTGTTTGGACCCCACCGCCAGCTGGATCTGGCTCATCAGGGACAGGGAAAAGGGGGACAGCTCATCGAGCGGCGCAAAGCCCAACACGGTCACCCCCCCCGCCTTGCGAGGAGCCTCGACGCTCACTTTCTGCGGAATGATCCGATGATTCTGCCCGCGGGAGGACTCGATCAACCCGGCCTTTCGCAAAATCTCCAGGGCATCGCGAATCGTCGGTCTGCTCACCTGGAAACGCCGGGACAGGTCCAGCTCCGACGGAAGCACGTCTCGCATCAATCCGGTTTTGATTTCCTCCTGCAAGATATCGCCCACTTGAGCCACCAAAGAATACCGGCGAGGGATCGGGTCCATGAGTGAAGATAAGAATAAGAATTCATCGATTCCGCCATGTCCAGCGACAAGTTTGGAGAACTGACAAGCGAAGAGGACTTCTGAATAAGCGTCCGCCACGGAAGATGAAGGCATGAATCCAGTCAGGCTAGGTCTTGTCGGGGTTGGTGGATTCGGCGCCAATCACATCCGAAGTTTGCAGCGACTTCGCCAGGACCAGACAGTCGAGCTCCTCGCCGTCGCCGATCCGGCGCACAGCCGCCATGAGGAGATGCTGGCGCCTCTGCGTGAACAAGGCGTGTCCTGCTACGAGGACTACCGGGATATGCTCGATGTGGAGTCCGAACTGGAGGCCATCATCATCTGCACGCCGATCCCGCTGCATAAGGAAATGGCTATCGATGGACTCAATCGCGGCTTGTTTGTCTATCTGGAAAAACCTCCCGTAATCCTGTCCTCTGACCTTCAGGATCTCATCTCTCTCGACATTCATCGCCGCACCGCTGTCGGCTTCATCGGCATCTCACACCCCGTCATCCGCGCTTCCAAGGAGGGGCTCATGCAGGGCGCGCTCGGCGATCTCCTGAGCATCCACGTGGCGGCCAGTTGGCCCCGGCCATCATGGTATTACCAGCGAAGCAACTGGGCGGGAAAGCTCTCCATGGGTCCCGAGCCGGTCTTCGATGGACCAGCAACAAATGCTCTGAGCCACTACGTGCATCTCTCCAGCTTCCTCGCAAACACCGATGCCATCGATCACGCCGGTCTCCTCTGGCTGGAGGCGGAGCTTTATCGCGCCCGGCCCATCGAGTCCTACGACACCTGCTGCCTGCGCGGCAAGTTTCAAAACGACGTGGACTTCCGCATCGCCCTCACCCATGCGTGCCGTCATCGCTCCAACGTGGAAATCCGCCTGATCGGCACGAAAGGCGATGCCTCGATCTCCATCGATCGCACCACCGTACATTCCACCCTAGCCGCCCCGTGCTCGGAAAACCCCGTGGTGCTGGATGTGAATCTTCGAAACTTCGCCCAGGCCATGCGGTCCGGCGTCCGTTTCCTTACCACGCTGGAGGATTGCGTGCCTTTCCTCGACATCGTCGGGGCGATGTGGCCGTCATCCGGCGGTATCCATACGATCCCCGCTCCCCACGTTACGACCTGGACCGAGGAGCCCAACACCATCTTTCACATCGCCGACATCGAGTCCGCTCTCACACGTGTCCTGGAGGGCAAGACATTTGCCGAGCAAGGGCTACCGTGGAGCATACGCCCTCACAGGATCACCCCTGGCCAGTATTCGTCCGCAGATCTCCTGATGGCTCTGCGAGCGCACACCGCTCCCCCGAGCCTGATGGCCAGCGTCGCAGCATGATGATCACACGCATCCTGGCAACCGAGGTCTGCGTCCCCTTCCGCTCCGGCTGGACCGACAGCCCGCAATACGGCACTAGCTCCTGGAAAACGCTCAGCAAGTGGATTCTCGAGATCCAAACCGCCGATGGTCTCTCCGGCCTGGGAGAGACTCCCCGCGGTATCGGACGCGCTGCCGTCGAGCGCATCGCCCGCCATCTGACCGGGCGCGACGTTCGATCAATCAACCTATCCCAGATCATGCTCCCACCGGGCGGAGATGGCTACGCGCTCTCTCCCGCCGACAGTCAGGATCGTGGGCCGGACTGGGAGTATCACATCCACGACCGCACTCCCTTCTTTGGCTTTGAAATCGCCCTATGGGACCTCATCGCAAGGCGCGCCGGATTGCCCCTCTTCCAGATCCTTGGCGGAGGATGGCGCGACCGCGTGCCCATGGGGTTCTGGATCGGGCGTATGACCCCTTCGGATGCAGCAAGACAGGTCGCTATCGCCGTGGAAATGGGATTTCGGAGCCTGAAAATGAAAGCCTTTCCACAGGATGACATAGCTGGAATCGTCCGAGCCGTTCGCTCCGCCGCAGGATTTACGATGCCGATTGTCATCGATCCCAACCGAAAGTTCCACCGTTTCCGCGAAGCGCTGGATATCGACTACTCCCTCCGGAACGAGACCGACATTTCCTACGAGGACCCGTTTACCTACCATCCCGTGGAGTGGCGGGAATTTCGCCGCGCCACCGGCCGGCCCCTCATCCTCCACGCCCTAGCCTCCGGCATGCGAGCCGATCCCCACCGCGTGGCGCAGGACGGCGCCTGCGATTACGTCAACATCAGCCCGTTTTCCGCCCGCGAGATCCTCACTGATGCCGCCATCGCAGCCAGATATGGTCTCCTTCACTGGCAGGGCACTGGTCTCGATCTCGGCATCATCGATGCCTTCCTGCTCCATACCTCTGCCGCCGCCCAGACCGCCTGTCTGCCGGGCGATGCCATCGGGCATCTCCTCCGCGAGGATGACTTGATTGAGGAACAGCTCATACCGGTTGAAAGCGCCATCCCCGTCCCAACCGCACCGGGCCTCGGCGTCACTCTCGATCGTCGCAGCATGGAAGCGTATCGGCTCGATCAAATGGAGTTCACCCTGCCATGACATCCGAAACCCGCCTGGCCGAGAGGCTCAGATCCCCCGAACCAATCACCTGGCTCTTCGCCGGGGACAGCATTACCCATGGCTCTGTCCACCTGCTTGAGTTTCGCAATTATGTTCAGTTGTTCGAAGAGCGTATCCGCACGGAACTTCGCCGCCACTTTGACGTCGTCGTCAATACAGGCGTGGGAGGCTGGCGCCTCGCCGACATCCTCGCACATCGGGAGCACGTGATCTTTCGCTTTCACCCCACCATCGTGAGCCTCGCGATCGGAATGAATGATGCCGCGCACGTCCCGCTCGCCGAGATCGCCGAATGGGAGGCCGCATTCAGCGACCTCCTTAAGGAAATCCTCTCGTCCGGCTGCGAGGCTCTCATCATCCACACGCCTCCATTGGTCGATACGCAATCGCAGCGCCCCATGGCTCAGAAACGCCTCAACGTGCCTGAGTTTTGCGAGGCCATCCGGCGTCAGGCAACATCCCATGGTGCCATCCTCGTCGACCACCAGGCGTTTTGGAATGAGCGTATGGCGGCCAACGAGAGAGTCGTCCTCTTTTCGCAAAGCGACACCATTCATCCCAACACCTACGGGCATCGAATGATGCTGGAGTGCCTGTGCCGCGAGCTCGGCATCTGGAATCCCAACAGCCCGCTTGGTCGCCTCTTCCAATTTCTCTAGTCCTCCCCCATGCTTCACCGCTACGTGAAATCGTTGCTTCCCGCCTGCCGAACTGCCTGCGCCGCCGTCGTGGCACTACTGGCCCACGGCAGTTCGCTCATCGCCACCGATATCCTTGCTCCAAACTACAAGATGGAATCCTCGATCGTCTACGCTCCCGAGCTGAAGGACACTCCCGGAGGCGAGCGGTGCTCGCTGGATTTCTACCACCCCACGGACGTAAAGGACTTTCCGATCATCGTATATTTCCATGGCGGGGGATTGACCGGCGGCAACCGGTCCATCCCGAAGGAACTGACTAATATGGGCTGGGGCGTGGTAGCCGCCAGCTATCGCCTCAGCCCGACCGTGCAGCACCCTGCCTATATCGAGGATGCTGCTTCCGCCATAGCGTGGACCATTAAGAATGCGAAATCCTATGGCGGCGACCCATCAAAGGTCTTTGTCCTGGGCATCTCCGCCGGCGCCTATCTCGCCGCCATGGCGATCCTCGATAAAAGCTATCTCGCCCGTCACGACATCGACGCCGACAAGGTGGCAGGGTTGATCCTCGTATCGGGCCAGGTCATCACCCACCAGACAGTCCGCAAGGAACAGGGTATCGAACCGAGCAATTTTCGCCCCACCATCGACCGCTTCGCCCCGCTCTATCATATCCGCAAGGACGCGCCACCCACTCTGTGCGCCACAGGGGATTGGGAGACCGACACCCTCATGCGCGCCGAAGAAAACCTCTACTTTGTCTCCATGATGAAGCTGGTCGGCCACACCGACATCCGGCAGACTGTGCTGAAAGGGGCCAATCACACCCGCGCCTGCAAGGAGTCCTGGCCCGAGGTCATCAAGTTCATCAACGAAAAGCTCCAGCCGCCAGCCAGCCCTGCCGGAGCATAGACCGAGAACGGGTTCCGTTCGCCAGTCAGAGTCAATCCCATCGCCAGGAGGCGACGCCCGGGTTTTCCACGGGTCGCCGCCGCCTTTCTGGCAATATCAATTACGCTGCGGCCAGTTCGCCCAGAGCGGGTTGGGCGTACGGCATGTCATGAGCCTCGGCCACGGCCGCCACGGTGACCTGACCGTCCAGGACATTGATTCCGCCATGGAGCGAGGGGTTGAGCCGGCAGGCTTTCTCAAGTCCGTTGTCCGCGATCAGTTCCAGATAGCGGAAGGTCGCGTTGTTCAAAGCCTGTGCCGCCGTCCTTGCGTAAGCCCCGGGCATATTGGCCACGCAATAGTGAATCACGCCTCCTTCTTCATAGACCGGCGCCTTGTGCGTAGTCGGCCGGGAGGTTTCCGCGCATCCCCCCTGGTCGATCGCGATATCCACCAGGACGCTGCCCGGCTTCATCAGCGAAAGCATCTCCCGACTGATCAGCCTGGGCGCACGCGCCCCGGGCACGAGCACCGCCCCGACCAGCAAGTCCGTCTCGGGAAGCAGTTCCAGCAGATTGGCCTCGGTGGAGTACAGCGTGTTCGTGGTCTGCATCGTGATGTCGAGAAAACGCATCCTCTCCAGATCGACTTCCAGGATGGTCACATCGGCGCCGAGCCCCGCCGCCATGCGGGCGGCATTGACTCCCGACGTGCCGCCGCCCAGGACCACCACCTTGCCCGGCAGCACCCCGGGTACTCCGCCCAGCAGCACACCCTTTCCGCCATTGTGCTTCGCCAGATAATAACCACCGACGACCACAGACATCCGGCCCGCGATCTCGCTCATCGGCTCCAGCAGCGGGAGACGCCGGTTTACCTCGATCGTTTCATAGGCGACCGCCGTGCAGCCCGAGCGCTGCAGCGCCTCGGTGAGCCCGCGGCTCGCAGCGAGATGCAGATAGGTGAAAAGGATCTGCCCCCGGCGGAGCAGGCCATACTCCGCAGGCAGCGGCTCCTTGACCTTGACGATCAGGTCGGCCCGCTCGAAGACCGCCTCGTGACTGCCGACAATCTCGGCCCCGGCCGCCGAGTATTCCACGTCGGAATACCCACACCCGGCACCGGCCCCGGTTTCGACCAGCACATGATGCCCGCCACGCCTCAGCTTTTGCACTCCGGCTGGCAACAGCCCGACTCGATGCTCCTGTTCCTTGATTTCTTTTGGGACACCAATGATCATATTTTTACTTGGGATAGAGGTTTCACTCCGGGCATCTCCGGGCGGTGCAGACGCCTCAGAGCATCCAGGAGACTGGGGGACCGATAGCATGTTGTCTTCCCATCGATACGCTCACATCCCGACACCGACTCCGCCTCGTCGGCAGCCTGCGTGGAAAACCAGCGGATGCGTAGCTCATACGGTCCCTCCAGGCCGATCGGCTGGACGGGGTCGCGGCGGTGGCTTTCCAGCGCCTCGCGGACCTTTGTGCGAATGAGTCCCTGCGCAGCCTGGCTGGAGAGACAGATCTCGCTGTTCGCTCCCTGCCCCCATTTGACCGTTGCCGTCACGATGCCGGGGATGTCGGTCTCGGCCTCCTCGCATGCCGCCGCATCTCCGCTCAGGAAAACGACGGGGATGCCCTTCAATCCCGCCCAGGCCGCGAGGTAGTACGTCTCACCGATCTCCCGGCCATTCAATGTCATGCGATCAATCGCCCGGCTGTCGAAAGTGTGATTCTGGTTGCCTTCGGCGACGCCGCTCCGGGCATGCTGGCCGACGACCGCTACCACGTCACAGTCCCAGATCGGCTCCAGCAGCTGTTCTCGCGTGATCGGTCGTCCGTGCAGGAGCAGCGCCTTTTCATGCAGGTGGTCAAAGCTGATCCCGCCCGGCCCGTGGCCATCGGCGACGAGCACCTCCGACGCCCCACCCGCCAGCAGTCCATCCACGGCGGCATTGACTTCTCCGGTCAGACGGCGCTTGGCCTCCTCATGATACTTTCCCTCCGGGTAGGAGTGCAGGGCATGCGACGAAACACCAGCGACACCCTCGATGTCAGTCATGAGAAAAACCTTCATGCCGCGACGTTACGCCCCGCCTTTCCAACGGAGCCATTTCATTCGCGCAGTAAGGAAACCCGACAACCAGGACCTTGTAAACACTACTAACAAGTGCTTTCAGATCGCTCCCATGATGCCTGCTCATCAGAAATGGTGACCGCATGCATGTCACCAACCTCTTCTCCCTGCGGGGCCGCGTGGCGCTAATCACCGGAGCCACGGAACGCCTTGGCTATTACTCGGCCGAAGCCCTCTCCGAAGCAGGAGCCAAAGTCATCATCACCTCCCGGGACAAAACCCGTGCGGAACGCGCCGCCGCCGATCTCTCTGCGGCAACCGGCCAGCCCGTCGAGGGAATCTCCCTGGATGTTGCCAGCGAGGAATCAGTCTCCTCCGCTTTTCGCTCGCTGGCCGAGCGCCATGGACAACTGGACATCCTCATCAACAATGCCAGCGGCCGCGGCACGACCCCTGAGGAATCGGGCTACGCATATCACCATCCCGAGGACCAGCCTCTTGCACATTGGGACTGCACGATCCGCCAGAATCTCACGAGCACTTTTCTCTGTTGCCGCTCAGCCTTGCCGCTAATGAAGCGCCAGCATTCCGGCTCCATCATCAACATGAGCTCGATCTCCTCATTGATCGGTCGCGACCGCTCGGTGTACGCCGACTCTCCCGACCTTGTTCCCAACACAGCAGACTACACCGCGGCCAAGGCTGGCGTGATCGGGCTCACCGTCGACCTTGCCGCACAGGTGGGAAACCACCAGATCCGGGTCAACGCCCTCCTGCCCGGCGGATTCCAGCGCCCGAGCCATCCGCAGGAATTTGTCCGCCGGTACTCGAGCCACACCATGCTCGGCCGCATGGGCGACTTTTCCGCCGACCTGAAGGGCGCGGTGCTTTTCCTCGCCTCCGACGCCTCCCGCTACGTCACCGGCCAGACGCTCGCCGTCGATGGCGGATTCCTTACCTATCGATGAAATCCAAGCGCTTGATCATTGCCGGCATGGGTTCGATCGGCTTGCGCCACGCCCGGCTGTACTCCGCCCTCCCCGGTCTCAATGTTGAGATCTGCGACTCCCGCGAGGCAGGTCTTCACGAAGCCCGGGCACTCCTTCCAAATGCACCGCAGTGGCGCGACTACTCCGCAGCGATCGCCTCACGCCCCGACTACGTCCTTATCGCAACGCCTCATCAGGCGCACGCGGAGATGGCCTGTCTCGCTCTGGAAAACGGGTGCCGAGTGCTCTGCGAAAAACCCATGAGCCATCATCTCGATGAAGCTTCGCAGATGACCTCCTGTGCGCAAGAGACCGGGTCTCCACTGGCCATCGGTTTTCACCTACGATTTCATCCCTCCGTGGTGCGCCTTCGGGCCATGCTCCAAAGCGGTGAGGCGGGCGACCTCATTTTCATCCGCTACCGGGTGGATTCGCTCGTGACGCTGGAAAACTCCCGCTCGCGATACCAGACGCATCTCCCTGGTGCTCTGCTTATGGATTACAGCCACGGACTCGACCTCCTTCATCACCTGCTAGGCAAGCCTCCAGAGAGAATTTTTGCCCAGGGAGTGGCGGGTGAGATCGCGGGCTACTCAGCCAACCCGCTCGTTTTCGATGCTCTCTTTTCCTACCCTTCGCTCCAGGCCGAGTTGCACCTTAGTTATACCGGCAAGCCGGAGGTCCACTGCGTGGAGGTGACCACTAGTAAATTCAACATCCGTCTTGAACTGAACAGCGGAACCTTTGTTCGGCATCAGGTTGCCGACGGAACCTGTGAGGATCTTTCGTTCCCCTTTGAACGTGACGCCCTCTACCTCGCGCAGTGGCAGGCCTTTCAGGACTTCTGCGACGGCCTTCCCAGCCAGATCTGCTCGGCAGAGCAGGCTCTTGAGACCAACCGGATCATGGCCCGGCTGATCGATCTCCTTGAGCGCGATCCTGAACCCGCTTCCTCCTCGATCTTCCCCGCCATCCAACTCTCCTGCTCATGACCGCCATCTCCTGCCCTCCTGCCACCAAGCCCCCCTGCGTCGATCGCCCGCGATTGATTGCGGCCCCCTTCACCCCGCTCCTTCCGGATGGTTCGGTCCATTACGATTCACTCGCAGAGTACGCGGCGAACCTATCCTCCTCCGGCGTCACCGGGGTCTTCATCGGAGGCACCTCAGGTGAAGGCATGTCCCTTACCCGGGAGGAACGCATGCGACTGGCGGAGACCTGGCTGGCTGCCGCAGGCCAGAGACTCAGTGTCATTGTGCACGTCGGCCACACTTGTCTCGAGGAGGCCAAGGGGCTTGCGGCTCATGCCTCCTCAATCGGCGCGCATGGCATCGCCTCCATCGGGTCTGTCTTCTTCGATCCCTCCTCCCCGGAAGCCTGGGTGGAGTGCTGCCAGATAATGGCCGCTGCCGCGCCCTCGACCCCATTCTATTACTATCATATGCCCTCGATGAGCCGCATCCGGGAAAAGGCCAGCCGCCTTCTTCCGCAGATGATCAAGGCGATCCCGTCCTTCGCTGGCATCAAGTTCACCCACGAGGATCTCGGGGACTATTCCGAGTGCCTCCGCCTCGCCGACGGTAGATACGAGATTTTCTTCGGCCGCGATGAACTCCTGCTCACCGGCCTTTCGCTGGGCGCGAAGAGCGCAGTCGGCAGCACCTACAACTTCGCCGCGCCGCTCTATCACAAGACGGCGCGTCTCCATGCCCTCGGTCGCTCCTCCGAGGCCGAAGAGTGGCAGTCCCTCTGCACGAACGCGATATCGATCATGATTCGCCTCGGTGGGCTGAACGTCATTCGCTCCACAATGAAGCTCTGCGGCTTCGATTGCGGCCCGATGCGTCTCCCCCTTCGAGCGCCCGACGAGTGTGTGACCGACGCCCTCCGTGACGAGCTTCAGGGCATCGCGTTTTTCGAACGACTCGAACAGGCCCGAGCCGAACTTTTGCAACCCTAAGCCCCGAATCCCGTGCCTTCGTCTCTCGAAATACTTTCCGAAGTCCCCGGTCTCCCCAAGCCCAGGGGACCATTTTCCGCAGGCATCATTTCCGAGGGTCGGCTGCTCCATGTCTCGGGGCAGGGACCATACTGTCCGGAGACTGGCGGCTTCGTTCGCGGAACGATCGCGGAGCAGACACGGTTGACGCTGGAGTGCCTCCGGCGAGTGATCGTGCATTGCGGCGCAGGCGTCTCCGATATCGTTAGCTGCCGGGTTTACCTCCAGCCCCTGGACAAGCAGACATTCGCCGCCATGAACGCGATCTATGCCGAGTTCTTTGGCGCTCACCGTCCGGCCCGCACCACCATCGGCACTCAGTTGCTGGAGATCGACGTGGAGATCGACTGCATCGTGCGCATCCCGCTATGAAGTACGCTGACCTCACCTCGCCCGAGATCGGCCGGATCGCACCGGATCGCATCGCCGTCCTCCCCATCGCCGCGCTGGAGCAACATGGCAACCATCTGCCCGTCATCACGGATGCAGCCATCGCCGATGAACTCGGCCGGAGGGTCGAGGTGCTCCTTCCCGACAGGATCGTCCTGCTCCCCACGCTCTGGTGCGGGTCCTCGCACCATCACCTGGGCTTTCCCGGCACAATCAGCATCAGTAGCGAAACCTACACGCGGGTCCTGGTCGATATGGCCGACTCATTGATCGCCTCCGGGTTTCGGCGGATCTTTTTCCTAAACTGCCATGGCGGCAATCAGACGCCCTTTGCGGAGGCTCTTTACCGGCTGAACCTGAAGCACAAGGGAGCCAACGAACCCTGGATCGCGGCAGCCAGCTATTGGAATCTCGCCGCTCGGGAGCTGGCCGCACAGACCTTCATGGCGACCCCCCGCCTCTCTCATGCCTGCGAATATGAGACCTCCCTCATGCTCGCGCTCCGCCCCGACTGGGTGCAAAAGGACGCCCTCGGAGAGACCTCAGGCATCGGGTCGCAGTATTACGATCCCCTCGGCTACACGCCATCTCGCGTCGTCGTCTCCCAGTCCTTTGACCAGCTTTCCCAGACGGGTGCGCTGGGATCTCCGGAACTGGCCACCGAGGAAAAGGGCAGACAACTTTTCACTCTTCTTGCATCGGCTGTCGCCAGGTTCCTTGAGGAATTCGCCACCTGGAAACGCCGGGATTTTTCATCATGACTCGATTCACCTCATCAAGCTACCAGACGGCCATCATCACTGGAGGCGCCGACGGCTTGGGCAAGGCCCTCGCCCGCAAACTTGTCCAGCAGGGAGTGTTTGTCACTCTCTTCGATCTCAACGAAGCCAAACTCCAGGAAACTGCGGCCAATCTCGGCGAACTCGCCGACTGGCACGTCGTGGATGTAACTCAGAGCGAACAAATCCGTACTGCGGTGGACGCCGTGCAACAAAAACGAGGGACCATCGAGATCCTCGTCAACTCCGCAGGGATCACCGGCAAGACCAACCTGAAGTCTCACGAGGTTCCCGTGGAAGATTTTGACCGGGTCCTCAGCCTGAATGCCCGCGGCACCTTTCTCTGCTGCCAGACCGTGCTTCCCGTGATGCTCTCCGGGAGCTACGGGCGCATCCTGAACATCGCCTCGATCGCAGGCAAGGAGGGCAATGCCGGCATGGTGGCCTACTCCACCTCCAAGGCCGCCGTCATCGGTATGACCAAGGCTATGGGCAAGGAATACGCCGAGACCGGGATCACTGTGAACGCGCTGGCCCCCGCCGTAATCCAGACCGCGCTGGTCGACGCCATGCCTCCAGCCCAGGTATCCTACATGACGGACAAGATCCCCATGAAGAGGTGCGGCACTCTGGAAGAATTTGCCGAAATCGCCGCATTCATCGTTTCTCCCGCCAACAGCTTCACCACCGGGTTTACCTTCGATCTCAGCGGCGGACGGGCCGTTTACTAAAGTCATGTCCATTCGTACCATCATCAGCTCGAACAAGAAAATCTCCGGCGCTTCCGCCGCCCGCCATGGGGCGCTCCTGATCCGCGAGGCCATCGCAGAACACGGACGAGCCAATATCATCATTGCCACCGGCGCGTCCCAGTTTGAGATGCTTCAGACCCTCGTGGGAGAAGAGCTTCCGTGGCATAAGGTCACCGTTTTCCACCTCGACGAGTATGTGGGTCTGCCGATAACGCATCCCGCCTCCTTCCGGCAGTACCTTTGGGAACGCTTTCATCGCCTCCTGCCCAATCCCCTGAACCAGTTTCATTACATCAATGGCGAAATCGATCCTGAGGCGGAATGCGAGCGCCTCGCAGCTTTGATCTCCGAGCACCCCATTGACGTATGTTTTGCAGGCATCGGGGAGAACGGCCATCTCGCCTTTAATGACCCACCGGCGAATTTTGAAACAACACGCCCCTATCTTGTCGTAAACCTCGACGACGCCTGCCGCCGCCAGCAACTCGGCGAAGGATGGTTCCCCTCGCTGGAAGCCGTCCCGCAGCAGGCCATCTCGATGTCGATCCGCCAGATCCTCAAATCCCGCTCGATCATTCTCACCGTGCCCGACGCCCGCAAAGCAGAGGCGGTGCGCAATACGCTGGAGCACACGATCGATCCCGGCATCCCGGCATCCATCCTGCAGACACATCTCGGCACCACCCTGTACCTGGACCCGCCTGCCGCCTCGCTGCTCAAGTAAGGCATGAATTTCTTCGACATTCAGGTCAACGGGTACGCCGGGATTGATTTCAACCAGGACAACCTGTCCCGCGTCGACCTCCTTCATGCCTGCGGGCGACTCCGGCGTGATGGCACCGCGAAGGTCCTCGCCACGATCATCACAGACCATGCCGACTCCATGGCCCGGAGGATCGAGACCCTCGCCCGGTTGAAGACAGATAACTCCCTGACCGACGAGGTCATTGCGGGCATCCACATCGAGGGGCCATTCATCTCGGACCGGGAAGGCTTCCGGGGAGCTCATCCTGCGGATGCCATCCGCCCAGCAGACGTCGGCCTGATGCGCGAACTGCTCACGGCAGGACGCGGGCATATCCGCCTCGTGACGCTGGCTCCTGAGCAAGACCCTTCCGGAGCCACCATCCGGTTTCTCCGCGACCAGGGCGTCGCCGTATCCGCAGGTCATACCGATGCGAGTCTGGAGGAACTTCGCGGCGCTATCCGGCACGGGCTGAGCCTTTTCACCCATTTGGGCAATGCCTGCCCGGCATCCCTCCCCCGGCATGACAATATCATCCAGCGGGCTCTCTTTCTCAGAGATCAGCTCATTCTCTGCTTCATCGCCGACGGCGTTCACATCCCAACTTTCGTCCTGAAGAACTACCTCGATCTCGCCGGGCTGGAGAGATCCATCGTCACTACCGATGCCATGGCCGCCGCAGGCCTCGGGCCGGGTCGCTACAAGCTCGGCCGATGGGACATCGAGGTCGGCCCCGACCGTGCCGCCCGGGCGCCCGGCGGCAGCCACCTCGTCGGCTCCGCCGCCAGTCTCCCCTACGTCTCGCAGAAACTCACCGAGGAACTCGGACTCTCGGAATCCCAAGTGCAGGCTCTCTGCCGGGACAATCCGCAACGCGCCCTTTTAATCCCATGAAAATCATCCGCTACCAAACTCCCGACGACCAGACCCACTTCGGCAGGCTCCTGGAGTCCGGCCAGGCCGAGCGCCTCTCGGGCGATCTGTTCTCCGGTCTGTCTCCGACAGGCACACATGACACGATCAAAAAACTCCTGGCTCCCCTGGAACCCACGGCGATCCTTTGCATCGGGCTGAACTATCGTCACCACGCAGCGGAAAGCGGCGCCAAGACGCCCCAGATGCCGATCCTCTTCGTGAAGGGAACCAATACCCTCCAGCATCCGGGCGACCCGATCGAGATCCCGACAAAGATGGCGAGCCATGAGGTGGATTACGAGTGCGAGCTTGCCGTCGTCATCGGCCGTCCCTGCAAGAACGTACGCAAGGAAGATGCCCTCGACTACGTCCTCGGCTACACCTGCGCCAATGACGTGAGCGCCCGCGACTGGCAGCTCAAGATGGGCGGCGGCCAGTGGTGCCGCGGCAAATTCTTCGACACGTTCTGCCCGCTCGGCCCGGTGCTCGTCACGACCGATGACATCCCCGACCCCAACCAACTCGGTATCCGCACCATCCTGAATGGCGAGACCGTTCAGGATTGGAATACCGATGACATGATCTTCAACGTACCCACCCTCATCGAGTTCCTCAGCGGCAGCACCACACTCCTGCCAGGCACCGTGATCCTCACCGGGACTCCCCATGGTGTCGGGATGGCCGCCAAGCCCCCGCGCTGGCTGAAGCCCGGCGACGAAATCACCATCGAGATCGACAACATCGGTCGCCTGACCAATCCGGTCGCCACCGAGAAAGCCTGACCCTCATCTCCCATGAGAGACCCGGGCAGGCGCTGGCAGCAGCCTGCCTGGGTTCATGGCGAGTTCAAAAACTCAGCCGGCACGGGAATACGAAACGTGACCGGAGGGAGTCCGCCCGGCAGATGGAGTTCCAACTGATAGTCCTGCCTTTTGCCGTTCACGACGGGCGGCAGCGGCGGCGCGGGAAAAGCAGCCGTAAACTCCCGGGAATCCCCCGGCGCAATCGTCTCCGCGCTTTTGATCCATCCGAAGTTCGGCTTGTTGGGAAAGCGTCGACTGGCGGAAATCTTGCTGCCAGTGGCTATATCTATCAGCCAGCTTTCCTTGGTGGTGAACAACATAACCGTCTGTTCTGAAGTCTTTGCCGCTCTTCCCAATTCCAGATGCCTCGACTTCGCTGCCGTGATCCTCACGCCGAGCACAAGCTGGTGATCCTCGCTCCATCCCGAGCCAACGACCTCCACTTTGGGCGATTCGTCCTTCTCTTCTGCAGACTGTGCTGCGATGGCCTGCATTGCCCAGACGCAGACAATGATGAATACTCGTAGTGAGATTTGCATGATTCCTAACGCTGGATTTCCTCCATGCTGACGATCCGCCAGAGATAAGGAAATGGCGGTTTCATGGCCGGGTGGTATTTGGGATCGACGGGATCATCCTCCGTCCCAACGACGCCATCCGTCCCCGGGTTGTTGGCATTTCCTGGCACGCCATCAGCCCCGAGATCGATAAACCGCTCCACCACATACCGGCGTCGCACCTCGGCTGTCACCATATCACCAGCCTCGAATTCTCCGAACCTGGTATTGGCAGCCTTCTTCTTGACCGATCTCGCCACGACCCAGATCGAGAAGACATTGCTTTGCGTGGTCGCCGCTCCGATCACCTGCTTTAGCAAGTCGTTGCGCGACTGCGCCTCCTCCGCAACGCCTTTGTAAGTATAGGTATCGACCTCGCTCACATCGGCCATCTGCCCGGGCAGCACGAAAGGACCACCCGCCATGACCCGATTTTGTATCGCTGAGACGAGGGTACTCACCTCCGAGTCGCCCAGTGTGGCATACACGGGGACATCCGCTGCGTCGTAGCCCTGGTTAACCCTCACCTTGTAAAAAAGCGCCTCCATCGGAGCCGTGCGTTTGGGAAATTGATCACGCTCAACCTGGCTCATGGTCTGCGAAAACGGATATGGCACCGCCGGGTTGTTGATATTGATCTTGCCCTCGGTTGCCCCGCCAGAGGTAAGGCGCCTCTTTGGGGGCGCTGCTTCACCCACCCGAAACGGGAGCTGCGGCAGAAATGGCACCGTGAATAAATCCAGCATCGCCCAGTCGGGATACCTCCCCTTCAGGGTGGCCTGCCCCGGAGCTGAGGCCGGTGTCAGGCTCAGGCTGCGCCAAGGCGTGCCCTTTTGTTGCGGAAGCGGGACGGTCACATCATCAGGTGCGACGCCGGTGCGAACATAGTTCAGCGCGCCAATCGAGGGAAAGCGCGATTGTTTCGGGTAGTTCACGTCCAGTCGCGGCATCCAGACGGACAGCGGATCGCCTCCCTGGGAGGCCAGAAAGCCTGGATTGGCACCATCCTGGTAGGAATAGGCCGTGGCACCGCTCGTTTTCAGGGTCGCATCCGCATCAGTATCCGACACGATCCAGTCGCCAGGGAATTTGTTAACCAAGGGGTCCTTAACGTAACCATGCCAGACATGCTCGATCGCCGGAAGAGGAATGCTAAATCCCGCAGGCACCGGGATGACAGCCTCCTTCAGTTCCGTCCGGATGCTCATCGGGGGTTCGCTGGTATAGATGTAACTGGGCTCTCCGCTGGTCGTTCGGTAGTCCCCGCGCAGGCTGTCGAGAGGTGCCACATCCCAGTTTCCATTGATCGCTCCTGCGCCGCCAGCCTGCGTCCAGAGCACGATGCCACCTGAGACGGGAAAGGCCGTCATCGCCGGGTCATTCGGACCATATAAGCTCACGCTCCCGCGATCGGTCGCAGGCACGCCATGGTATTCACCCGGTCGCCATACTGTTCCCGAAGTACTGGCCGTCGCAAAGGCAAAAGGCGGCCGCCTGTTCCCGGAGGGCTGCGAATTGCTCGAACCTCCCCGTCCATTGCGATAGGGATGATAAATCGCATGTCTCGGGTCGGGATCTGTCGAGGTGAAGCTGAGTCCTCCCAGATCGATCCCGGTAATCTGAAATAGATTATCCATCCAGCTTCCACCCAATGCCGAAGCGCCGGAGAAGACCTGCTCCACCGGATTGAGCATGTAGTTGTTCCCGTTCTGGCCAAGACGCCAGTATCCGCCGAATCTCTCATCCCAGGGCATCCCCTCAAACTGAGAGGGAAACCAAAACTCAACCTTCGGATCGATTTGGAGGGCCGGAATGTTTGCAACACGGGGCGGAGGTCCGGAACCTGTCGGAAGAGTCGCTGTGCGCACCGCGTCGAAGGAAACAGTGAATTCCGTAAACTTCGGCGTACGCCCGAGCCCGATCGCATTCTTCCCGCTCAACATTCCCGTCGTGACGAGCGACGGCAGGTTGCCCCCTCGCGCCTCGTCTCCCATTGCCGCCCGGGTCCCGATGTCGAGGATCTGCAATGCGAGCGAATCGATCTGCCGGTCATTGTATTTATCCGCAAATCCCCCGGCGGCGCTGCCGCTAAAGACCGGCCATGTAAACGCTCCCTGGAGCGAATTCATCCCCTTGATCGCCTCGGCGATTCTCTTGGCAAAAATATAGTTCTCGGGATTCGTTCCCGTCGGGCTCGTCGCCAGCAACTGCGCACTATCCAGGTAGTAGTGCCGACCAAACTGATAAAAAGGCGCCTTCCCGGGCAGGGCGGCTTCGATCTGCCGCGATGTGGGATAGACGAAATTGATCGGGTCCGTGATCGCGATGCGCTTCGCATCCGTACTGCCGGATGATGAGAGATAATTCGTCAGCCCGGAGTCGAGTGCCACCCCATACGCATTGGTCAACCACGATCGCACAAGGCCGCCGGCAGAGGCTCCGTTGGAAGAAAGCCGCACGGCAGGAAAGAGATAAATTTTCGGGTCCCCGGTGAAACTGATCTCCGGGGCCTTGCTGTAATGGGTCAGGACAAACTTGTTCTTTTCGAAAAACTCCTCGGTAACCTCGCCGTTCAGCCCGGCCCTCGTGACTTCCGCTGCCGAGTTGAAGCCGCTACTCCATGCATACTCACTGATCTTTGCCGCCTGCGCATTGCTGAGGTGAGAACCATCGGGTTTTCTGAGCGCCTCCAGAGTTACCTCCGAGGGCGTGCCAAAGCCATAACTCTGCGCCGTATCCTTCTTGCTACCATCCGCAACGTTGATGTTTATTTTGCAGCTCTCATCATCAACCCAATAGGCCACACGACCGATGAGAGGATTGCTTCGAGAGGCAGGGCTGCCTGGATCTGCCAGCAGGTCAATCCATCCGACCTTCATAGGCACCTCCCCACCTGAAGACACTGGCTCAACGATCGGATGCCTCCCCTGATAGGATGGCTTGTTAAGGTCGACGCTGTTAATATCCGCCGCACCCGGCACATCCGGCCCCGGCAACGCAGAGAAAAGCTGGACATCCTCATAGGCGGAAAGGTTATCAGCCGGAAAGATACGAATCCTGCCTGGCTCCGATGCCCAAAGTTTGCCTTTCTGCATGCCTGTCTCGGTCGCGTACTTGAGCTTGGCGAGTGCCGCATCAGCTCCCACGCTGGCGAGAGAACCCGCGATGGTAGAGTTTAGCGCAAGCCGCGAGGAGCGCCTCTCTATGCCGGCAAAGTTTAGGAATGCCACACAGAGAATGGTCACCATCACGACGGCAACGAGGATGATGATAAGCGCCGAGGCGCGGTTGGAGCGTTGGAACTTCATCAGGGATCTGCCGTCAGAATGGGAATGATACGCGAGGAAACCATAATCGATTTCGCCGCAGGATTGTCGTTTTGCAGGTTGGCCGCGAAGGCATTCAGATCCTGATAGAAGGTATCCGGATTGCCACTGGCGCCGGACGCGGGAAGCTTCGTAATCCTCCGTGTGTCGCTGGGAGAACACGTGACCATTCCGACCTCAACGAATGCGGGGAGTGCAGAAAAACCTGTGGAGGGATAACGATTGCGATCGGATTGAAAGGCCTGCCGCGAGTCAAAAGATGCCTGCAGATCAGTCCCGGCCGCGGTCAGCTTGATCGGTTTGCCCCTTGCATCCAGACATCGCACCCACAACCCCAGCACACCGTCTGCCACCCACCCCTTGAAACCCTGCGCGCTTTGGGGAGACTCGGTCGTCGGGGCAAACTCCGGGACCAGCGCTCGATACCACGCGTTGCCTCCACTCGTGGAAAGGAGATCAAACCGGTTCGTGTCCGATTGCTCCACATAGAGTCGGCGAAGCTGGAAGCGGTTCTGCTTCGGATCGGAGGTCACCACATCCCGTTGGACAAAATATCCCGCCATTGCCAGGTTGCCGTTCTCGGCAGACGAGGCCAGCGGTGCCTGCCAGAAGATGGAGTGCGGATTGGCATAGGATGGCTCAAGATCCTTGGGATTGACGAGGAACTGCAGCGAATTCGTGGCCGACCGGTTGTAAGGCAACTGTGCTCCAGACAGATCCCGCCCGATCAAGTCAAAACACTCCCGGGCGATGCGTGCGGCCTCCATCCGCGACATGCTGCCGGAGGAAAGCGCACCCGTCCGCTCGATCACGTTGAAGATAAGCAGCAGCAGTATGGAAAGGATCGCCATGCCCACAAGCAACTCGATGAGAGTGAAAGCACTGCGCTTTTTCATCACCATGCTCGCCTGCCGACCAAAAATCGCAGCGACTTGCTGTATTGCGGGGCTGGATACTCGATCGCCACCACCCAGGTCCGAAGATTGACCCCGCCTGGCAAATCAAAGAGCGAATCCATCGTCGCAGTGTCTACCTCGGACCATTTGGCCCGAAAATAAGTGGAAACTCCGTTCGTCGCCACCAAGGGCATGCCTGCAAGATCAAAATACTGGCTCGTTCCATCGACGCGGGACAACTCAGTCGCGTCGATCGTCTTGAGATTGGCGGAGAGGTTGCCAATCACACTGGCGAGAGAGGAATCCACCTGGGACTCTCGCACGGAAGTCAATGCCACCTGCAACAACCCGATCAACGCAACAATACAGAAAGAGAAAATCCCTATCGCCACCACCACCTCAACCAGAGTGAACCCGTTCCCAATGGAACGCTCCGGATCAATTCCCAACGATCTTGATGCGACCGGTGTTCTCCTGGGCAACAACGACGTAGTCATTCACGGATTCCTTGTTCTGTTTGCGGATGGCTACACTCGGCGCTGTCTGGGGGGCGTCAATTGAACCATTGGGACGATAAATCAGGTAAAAGTAGTTAGTGACCTTCTCCCCTTGCAGCGGAATCTCCAAGGACGAACTCAGTTCCTTGGAATTCGACAAATACAGCGATTCCACCTGATCTCTCGCGAATGGAATCACGCTGATTTCATTGCCAAATGTCTGCCAACGGGACGAGGGACTCCATTGCATCGCCCCATCTTTCCAAGCTCCTTCCAGCAGCATCATTGCCTGAGGTTTCTCCGGCCGGATGCGGGACGAAAAAACCACCGCTACCGGCTGCCCGGAGCTAACAGCCTGCTGGCGCGCTGACAAAAGAACGTCAGCGACAAGGCTGGCCCCATTCGCAGAAGCCCGAGAGGAAGAAACCCCCGACAGCGCAGTGACCGTCAGTCCTCCAAGAGTCGAGATGATCGCTATCACGGTCAAAAGCTCTACGAGCGAAAAAGCTCTCGCCCGGAAAGTAGGGAGCCGCCTGGCCCTTTGCTCCCATGAATAACAACAGTCCCTCGATGTATCCATGAATCGTCACCCTATTCCCAAATCATAAATTATCAAGGACCAGCAACTTGTCGGTTTCCTTGACAGGCAAAACCCGCAAGCCGTCCCATCTCCATTGTCTTACTCCGGCTCCTTTTCTGGCAGGATTTGCCGCGGGCATATTCACCAGAGTGCCCAGGCGCCCGGCACAAGCAATCCAGGCTGCTGAAGCTGACGTTTCCGTGATTAAACGATCCGATTCGTCGTCACCGGATCGAACAAGTGCACCTTGTTCACCTTGATCGAAAACTCCTGGCGATGCCCCGTCTCGCGGTGAATCATCATTGAGGAACTGCGACTGATCATCGTGTGCGCTCCGGTCTGGATGTAGAAATAGGTCTCGGCGCCCATCGGCTCGACCAGATCAACCACCGCCAGGAACGAATGCTCCACAGCCTTTTCACCGGGTAGCACCATGTCACAATCCTCCGGACGCACGCCCAGGATCACCTCTTTGCCGAGATAGGCAGAAGCCGCCTTGCGGTCTCCCAGCTTTAACTCCACAGCTCCGCCCTGCGTCTCCTGAAAAACAATGCCCCCATCCATTCCGGTTAGCGTGCCTTTCACAAAATTCATCGGAGGAGTCCCCAGAAAGCCAGCCACGAAGAGATTCACGGGTTCGCTGTAGATCTTGAGCGGAGCATCCACCTGCTGAATGAAGCCATCCTTCATCACCACGATGCGCGTACCCATCGTCATCGCCTCGACCTGATCGTGGGTCACATAAATCATCGTGGCCTGCAAGCGCTGGTGGAGTTTCGTGATCTCCGTACGCATCTGCACGCGCATCTTGGCATCGAGGTTGGACAGCGGTTCGTCAAAGAGGAACACCTTTGGCTGCCGGACGATGGCACGCCCCACGGCTACGCGCTGGCGTTGCCCGCCCGAGAGCGCCTTGGGCCTGCGTTCCAAATACTGCTCAATGCCCAGGATCGCTGCTGCATCCATCACACGCTTGTGGATTTCCGCCTTGGGGTACTTTCGCAGCTTAAGGCCAAAGGCCATATTGTCGTACACGCTCATATGCGGATAGAGCGCATAATTCTGAAAGACCATCGCGATATCGCGATCCTTAGGCGGCACATCATTCATCCGCTTGCCGCCGATGGACACATCACCCTTTGAGATTTCCTCGAGACCCGCGATCATACGCAGAGTCGTAGACTTTCCGCAGCCGGATGGTCCAACGAATACGACGAACTCGCGGTCCTCGATCTCGAGATTGAAGTCTGTCACCGCCGTGACATCGGCGCCACTCTCTCCCGGATAGATCTTGTAAACGTTTTTAAGGCTGACTTGTGCCATTGTAATATGGGTACGAAAACACTGCTGCGCCCTGGATGTTTAAGCCCGCCGATGGGCAGTCGAGGAGCTGTCAAACAAGAGGCCGACGCTAGAACTCGCCCCCGCTGTGGTCAATGCCTTCGTGGAAGGCACGCCTGCTCATCAAGCTTCCGAAACTTCTGGAAGATCCCCCTGAACCCAGGGTGGACAATCGCTAAAATCGCCCGCCAGCCCAGTCGCGCAGGACACGCAGGCCGCGGCAAAAAGAGGAATCCAGCAGCAGGGGGAACTGCCGCCATGATCCCCAAGATGCAATATAATATGACAAGTCCCCATGCCCACCGCGATCGCCACCGAAACGAACATCCTTGAGATCCAGCATCATCTGACTGTAACCAGCTTCATCTCCCCCGGAACGAGCGCTGGCATGGAGTGAAGTTAGCTCAATCGACCTATTGCGAACCCGAATCCCAAGACCACAACGCAGGCCGCAACGTCACACCGAACAGCGGGTACAGATATTCTCTGCGGCATATCGCGTTTCAAACTCCACCGACGCCGATGCGCAGCACTCGCCTCGGAGCCTGCCCCATGCACAGTATGCGCATATTCGACATCACGAACTGGGACGACACGGGCATCCCGGACTGGGGAACGTGCCGCCCCGGATGCCAGCGATCATGCAGTTCGGCCAGCGCCACCTGTGTCCTGCTGCTGGAAAAGCTCGCAGTTCCTCTGCTCTCGGAGCTCAATGAACTGATCGATGCCGATCGCGATTGCCGGGTGATGGTGGGCTTTCAGCATGTCTATTCGGCGCTCACTGCGGAGGCGCTGGCAAGCATCCGACGGGGCGAGATGGGACGAGTGATATCCATATCTGCCTGGGGAGTGTGACCACGCTCGACATCCTATTACACCATCGCGCCGACTGGGCCGGACAGTTCAAGTGGCTCGGACGCGCGCTGCTCGACGGACCCTGCACCAATGCCTTTTCCCATTATATAAATCTTGCCCTCCACCTGTGCGGTGCTGACGTGAAGTAAAGGATTGCCCTTGAGTGGCCGAGGCGAGTTCCTACAAGCCTGCCTGCGGGATCTCGAGCGAACCGGTGACCTCTTCGACAGATGTCGAAACGGAAAGACCTGATCGCGCGTAGGGACCTGGTTTGATCACTTGGTTGCCGGACAGAGTGATCCTCTCGCTATCATCGATCCAGATGATGGCTTGCCCATCGATGCCGAATGGCTTGCCAATGTCCCCGGTCGAACTGGTGCGGTGGAGCGGATTAATGAATTTATTGTCGCTGATAATGACATCCCGGGCGTGCCTGATGATGATGTTAGTGAGATCGATATTCTCAAACGTATTATTACGAATCCGGATCTCCGCATGTCCATGGCCTTCCATGCCAGTCGAGGTAACGACGAGGCCGCCAGCTTGTTCTCCCAAGGCGGCGACGTTGAGAAATCCACAGCTCCGCAGAGTGTTGCCTTCGATCGTCACCTTGCGACTGTATCCAGCCTCAGCCCAGTTCAACTCGGTCGAGAGCACAATGCCAGCTCCCGGAGTTCGCTCCACGATGTTGTTTGTCAATGACCCGTCATCAGCCTTGAGCAAAAATCCTCGCGACCAATTATTTCGGATGGTGCAGCCATTGATGCGGTAGCCGGCTCCGCACCGGGAAGGAAACCAAGCGACGGAGTCATAGGGCACATCGACCTCCTCATCCAGAGTCAGGTCGACGAAGCGCATAGGATAGTTGGCGAATCGTGAATGCCGCGACTGCCGGCTCGAGACAAAATTCGTCTCATTGATGGCGACGATCTTCCGAGCAAGAAGCGTATGTTTACGCACATCATAAATGTAGATCGCGTCGTCTGGGTGATATTCCCGCGGCGCATCCAAAAAGTCCGAAGGAAAGCCCATCGTGACTATGGAACCTCTGGATCTTGCAATCTGGTAAAAGCTGCCGTGAATATTCACCCCATCATCCATCTGGCCTTCAAATAGACACCCCTCCACCGTCGGACCGACGATGGAACCTCCACAGTGAAGACCATCGGCACTCTGGGAGACAAGCGCTCGCATCCTGGCTCCTGGCGGAATCGGCCCATAGGTAATGGTGTTGCGGATGTATCGATTCGCACTCGCACTATGGGATTCATAAAAGCCAAACTGCCCGCCCCAGTAGATGGTGATGTCTTCAAAGGTGCAGGATTGAGAGCCCTTGGCATAGCACATCATCCCACCAGGGCCTCGGCATACGAGATAATCTCCCGGTGCAGGCCAGATGGAGGTGTCGGGGAATTTTTTCCAGCTCGGGTCGCCCTTCCAGTAGAGGCGAAACTGATCGGGACCCGCGAGAGATTGAAGAAAACGAGCGGAACCGCCATCGGTTTTCGGAAGCAGGGTCAAGCCATCAACCACCGCAGCGATGGCAAAGGTCGCGTCTTTGGGAAATCCCGGCTCAAGCTCAATATCACAATACTCCCCCTCATCATCAGATCCGACCGCGAGGATTCGAGCCTGCCCGGTATGAGGCTTCGCATACCGAAGGATGGCCCCCTTGAACTGCACATTGTGACAGTTCTCCAGCATAAGCGCCCCGCTGGTTGGGTGATCGACGGCGAGTTCCACCCCGTAGGCAGCGATCTCCACATCCCTGATCTCCCGCAGGGTCAACGGGGCCTTCACCACATAAATCCCGGGCGTTATTGTGATTTTTCGTTCCCCCCTATTGTAGGCATCCATTATCTGCCCTTGGAGAGCTTCCGGGACCGAAGGACTCCCTACACTCGCGACAGGCTCGGCCAGTGCAGAGGAAACGAGAAGAATAAAGGATAAAAGGTAACGCATAATTCTTGGCAAGGACTGGGCGATAGGTCCATGGAAGCCTCGACCCTTCGGAAGAGATCCCGCTATTGCTGGCCCGTTCCGTTGCGGCTTAACGCCTCAAAATTCCACCCCGGCAGATTGAGAGTATCTTTCTTGGAGATCCATCCCGCACTCCCATCCAGCCGGATGCAGTTCAGGCCCTTCCCCTTGTGGTTTTCGTCCAGTCCGGACGCGGCGCTCCACCAAAGGCAGAAATCCACAATGGTGATGGTGCGCCCCGGAAAGGCCAGGAGGCTCGTTTTTTTGAGAGGGTTAGTCGATACATCCGTATTCATGAAGTAGCGGGTATATTGCAGTCCGCCTGGGCCCACCGGGGCGCGATACGCGGCGAGCATCTTTCTCTCTGTCGACGGACAGAGAAAAACCTCGGGAGTTTGCGATACGGAGGCGAGGTATTTATCCGGGTCGGGGATCAGGTAGGGAAGCAACTGGCCAAAGAGAATCAAGGATTGGCCGGCTCTCAATATTGCCGGACTATCGATGCCTGCCTCTCTGCCATCATAGGGGCCGAAGTTGTTGTTATCAGCCGCATACTGGGTAAGGGCTCCACCGAGCTGCTTGATATTTCCCAGGCATTTTGTCCGATTGGCCGATTCCTGAGCGGTCGAAGACGCGGAAAGAAGAACCGACGCAAGGATGGCGATGACGCCAAGAGAGACAAGAAGCTCAACGAGAGTAAATCCCGACTGTCGACGTGCTGGAGATGGAAAGACCCTGTGCATGCGGAGGGGAGTTGGCTGGAGGGGAAAATCTTCGCCCGCTTGCTCAAACGTTCCTATTTGGCAGGAGAAATTGCGAACAACCAGGCGGTCGAATCATTTCGAATGCCAACACCATCTTTCCCGACGATCATGAAGTCCAAGGTGTCACCTTTTGCGACCGTTGCCTGAATCGAAAACTGCTCGCTCTGGTTGGCATCCAGTTCCTTCGTCCACAATGGATGATCCATGTCGTAATTCCTGACGATGATCAGTGTGACGCCCGCCGCATCGAGGAAAAGCTCCCCCTTGCCCTCGATCTGCACCGACCCGCTTTCCGGGCAGGTCCATTCCCTGACGATATAAGCTTTCGTAGAAATGGGATGCATGCCGCCGATCCAGATACCGCCATCTCCGAGCGCCCATTTACGAGTTTCTTGCTGCCACTCGAGTTCCTGGGTCTTGTTCACGCCATCCCAGTAAAGATAGCGCCAACCATTCGCTCCCTGCTCCTGGGAAAAATCCGTTTGCGAGTCGGAATACAACTCGCTCGCCCCAGCAAGAGCGCTCGAAAGGACCACAAAAGCAAGGAACAGCGATTTCATAAGCATGGGGGAGTTTCTTCGATGCTGAAAACTAGGCCGGAAACTGCATACGCGCATGTCGATTCCGCAGAGAAATGCGACCAATGATCACCATCGCACCCAGACCGAGGAGCGCCCAGGTGGAAGGCTCGGGTACCGCCTCAAGCTGGATTCCATTCAGCACCCGGTACTGCACCGAGGTTGCCGTCTCCGCGATATTAATGTTGCCATTGATATCAGCAACGACGCTGAACAAAAGTGTATCCACTCCCAGCGTAAAATTGGCTCCAGCGGCGCCATTGAGCGTCTGCGTGGCACTGCCATTCACGGAGAATATCCCGCCCACCCCCTGGTGATCGGAGGAGGCGATGATGTAGAGGTTATAGGATCCGCCCGGGGTGAGTCCCGCGATCGTGAGGGTGGACGGAGTCGATTCTGCAATACTCGGGGAGGCGCCCATGTAGCTGCTCAAAATGCCGTTACCTGTGACAGATGGAATGATCGCGCCACTGAGGTCCCAGTTGGCAAGATTGGTAATCGAAACACCTGTCGCCGCGGAACCGTCCGAATAAACGAAACCTGTAGTGGGTGTAAGCGCGCTGCGATCATAGAGCGTCAAGTGATTCCAGACATCGCCCACCTGCCCGATTGCTGCCGCACCACTGTACGATTGATCACCATTGGGGGAACTATATATGCCGCCATTGAGCTGAAAATTGAGCAAAACCTGGGCATGCGAGCTAATGACCATCGAAAATACGAATGCCGCACACAATTTCGGAAGGGATAGTTTCATGTGGAGAGTGGGGGTAATGTTTCTGGGGAAGCTGTTGCCAACTTCATGGGAGATCATCTCATTTTCCGAAAAACGGACTACCTGAATTCCTACGAAAAGCCTCCATTTTTCCGGTGATGGAAAAGTCGCCCAGACAGATGAGGACGCCTAGTCCCAACCTTCGAGCGACGCTGCGGAGCCCACCACTTTCCTTGCTGGATAGCTCATCAACAATCTGCGGAGGAGCGCATAATGGCCCCGCTTTACAGCTTCCGAAATACGAGAGGAAATCGAAGAAAGCCCGGCCAAACACCTCCCTCCAGTTTGAAACTCCCGGATTCTCTCCAGCACAACAGTTGCTTCATTTCTCAGCGACTCGAGAATGTCCTGTGGAGGCTCGGCGGAAAAGCCTGTTATGTCCTGTGAAGGGCTGGTCGATAGTGATCTCAACTCATAGCCGCCCAGATCAATGACCAGTGTTTCCGAAGAAGAAACCTCCAACCCGCTGGCAAGATCGAAGACTGGCGCGCGTTCTCCACGCAGCGCGAGAGTGACCCGGACAGGATACCACTCACGATTAATGAGGTAAAAATACCTGCGCCCCCGATGAATGGTCGTACGGACGGCGACCGGATCAGTCGATTGCCCCACGGTGGCAAAGCGTACGCGCGGCAATGCGCGGTAGGCACGAGCAAAGTCCCTCACCTCATCGGAATGCGCCTTGTCGAGGAAGAGGCCTCCGCGGGTGATGCGGGTCGCATCATACTCCGCCACGGCATGAGCATACTGCTCGAGGAAATGTGGTGCAGGCGGAAACGCCGGAGAGATGCGCAATTCCGAGTCCCACCAGAAGCCGTCCTTTTCGTAGACAGAATTGATGCGAAAGGACTTCCCGCTTCGCTGATCGTAAGTCTCCGCGACTGCCGGAAGATTCGGATCTTCCACTTCATTAGCAAACCAAAGGTGCTTTCCCCAGGCCTCATGCCAGGCATTGAAAATAAAAACGCCCGGCTGGCGCTGGCTGCGCATCACAGCATTGGTCTCCTCGTCGAGAAAATCATGATCCCGGAACATGAAGAACTGCTCCAGCCTCGCTCCCGGTTGATTGGAGGGAGAGCGATCCCTGCCACCGCCTTCCGTCTGAAGGTCAAAATCGATGTTTGCCTCACCTTCAAAAAGCCGGATATCCAATCCGGCCTCTCTGTACAGTTGATGGGTGCAGGGCCGGGCGTAGAGCTGATGCTCGGCGCGACCAGCGCCCAGGACGGCGGGAACGTAGGGTTCACTCCAGAGATTCAAGGTGAGCCGCAGATCGGACCGCACGGAAGCAAACGTATCACGAAGTTCACAGATGAAGTCCCGGATCTTGCGGCAACGCCAGTCGATCCAGGCCTGACGGCATTGAAAAGTGAGGTACTGGTAGCGCTTCGAAAAGCGATGGCGATCCTGCGGCTCCACCGGCACAGCGATGCCGGTTTCCTTTTCAAACAGGCCCACGGTGAAATCATCGTATCCCGAGTGCAGAGAGCCGAACCATAGCATGGTCGGTGCCCACATCGTCACGGCAACACCCTTAAACGAGGAAAAGCTGCCATAGCGCTCGGCGATCTCGCGAAAGAACTCCCGGATGGATTTTTGAACTTCCGGATGCAGAGGGTTGAAGATCGGACCCGGGCGATACGGAGCACTCTCCTGGTAGGTATGCTCGGTGCTTTCCCCATAGGCCCAGGCAAAATCCGGTTTGAGGGAAATCGGGTCCGGACGTTTGAGAATGTCGGGAAAGTTGAGCGTATTGTAAACCGTCGTCCAATCCATTGTCCCTGCCTGCACGTGATCGTTCCAAAGCATGTTGTGCAGCGTGTCGCCGCCAGAGATGATTCGTTCGAGATCAGGGTCATACTTCCTCATCAAGGAGCTAAGTCTCAGCAATGTGAGCACACCTTGAAAATCGAGCCCCTCCCGTTCAAATCGCTCCAGCAGGGTTGCGGGCCAGTCAGGCGGGTCATCGGTCCACGCGATATACTGTCTGCGGTCCTCTGCCACAACGATGGAAAAAACGTCGCCACGTTCTACGTCCGAAGGATAGATCGGCCCGTGATACCATGCGATGGGATATGAGAGGAGATTCTGTCCGGTATGCTTTGCATAGGTCACGATGTGATCGAGCCATTCGGAAAATGTCCGGGCACCCTCGCTCGCTCCAGTGCCACAGCAATCCTCATATTGTATTCCCAACTCCCGATTATCCATCAGGTGTGAGATGGCAAGTGGCTGAAGCTCCCCCACCTCGTAAATCTCGATGCTCGCGACTGCGGCTGGTTCTCCATACCCCCAGGTGGTAAAACTCAGCGTACAATCCTTCCATCTGGGCCAGAATACCTGCTGCACCTCCTGCATTTTTCCGCTTAACGGAAAGGCGTGCCCGGTGATAACCCCGGTCGAAAGATCATACGACGTCCCGTCTCCGATCAGCATGAACCGGCGTTTGTCGTCGGGATACCGGATCACGGCGAGATGCGGCTGACCGACACCCTCCACCGCGAATCGATAGACAAATCTCGCAAGGGGTTCAGCGGTGGCTTCGCGGTAGGAACCAATGGGCGATTGCACAACGGAGGTCGACCCGTTCGCACAATAGGAGTCGGCTTCCCGGTCGACGCTACAGTCGATCCGGGCGATCAGTTTCTTCTTGGAGTACATGGAAGAGCGAAAATCAGATGTCGCGACGCACCAGGGATGCGCCACCGTCCACAAGGAAAGTGGTGCCGGTGATATAACGGGCATCGTCACTGGCCAGAAAAGCGAACGCTCCCGCCAGTTCCTCGGCGGAGCTCATGCGGCCGGCGGGAACAACCTGATCGCAGGCCTGCCGAAAGGCTGGGTCGCGATCATAAATCTCCCGGGTGAGACCAGCGTAGACCATGCCCGGAGCAACGACATTGCAGGAGATACCCTCCGAGGCTGCTTCCTGCGCTATGACTTTCATCAGCATTTCCTGTCCCGCCTTGCTTACGCAGTAACTTGCGGCATGGGGCCACGGCATTTGCTGGACCCAACTGCCGGTAAAGAGAATCACGCCTCGAAGGCCATGCCCGATTCTCGCATTCTTTCTCAATATACGGAGCCCGGCCTGGGCGATCAAAAAGCTTCCGGTAAGATTGACATCCAGGGTCCGCTGCCATTTTTCCGTCGTGATTTCGGCGAACGGCTGATTACTCACCGTCCCGGCATTGGAAATGATGACATCCAGCCCGCCAAACCACTCCACGGCAGCGGCAAATGCCTCGTCTACCGAGGCCGGGCTGGTTACATCGCAGGAAACGAAGTGCACCCGCCCCGGTATGAACTGATCCTCAAGGCTTTGGCATACTCCTCCATCGCGTAGGTCGGCCAGGACGATGGATGCACCCTCCTCGAGAAAACGTTGCGCAACAGCACGGCCGATGTCACCGCATCCACCGGAAATGAAAATCCGTTTGCCATTCAATCCTCTCATGATCGTTCTCCCTTGAGCGCCAGACCTCTCGGCCCGTTCTGTCGTTGGTAAAGCTGGATCTCACCGCGCGGCGGCTCGCAAAAAGCGTTAGGCATACCCGCTTGGACAAGGTTCGTCCGCAACAAGCGGGCGGGCAGCGAATTGTCCGGAAAGAGATCGTGATGGCACGGTATGACAGTGCGCGGACCGATTGCCCGGGCCAGCCTTGCCGCGTCAGCGGGCGAGAGATTACGAAAGGCGGGATTGATCACTGTAACCATGATATCCGGCCGGTAGGGCGCGACGCTCAAGGAAAGGATCTCATTATAGTCCGTGTCTCCAGTGAAGTAAATGCGGGGGCCATTTTGCACCTCGATGAGATAGCCCACATGGGTAAGATCATCTCCTCCAAGCGGGATGGCAAATGTCGCTTTCACAGCAAAGTCTCCGATCTCGACACAGTGATTTGGCCAGATCAGGCAAATATCCTTCGCCCCCAGGGCGCGGAGCCGGTCAGCTGCTTCATGAGGGGCGATGAATGGTCCGCGTCCGCCAGCGCGAAGGTAAGGCTGGATCGTCTCGGGATCAACGTGATCCTGATGGCTATGGGTGAACATCAAAGCGTCGCAGCCCGATAGCTCCTCTGGATTCAAAAGAGAGGGAAATCGACGTTCCATGTCGACACCGATGGAGCGCCCGATGGCCGCGCAGGAGTTGCTAAGATAGGGGTCCAGCGCGAGCACGACGCCGCCAGGGCTTTTGAGGAGAAACCCGGCCTGGCCGAGCCAGGCCAGCGCGATCTGGCCTCGCTTCACCTGGCAGGAATTCAGGGCGCAAGCGAGTTTCGAGGGGGATTTTTTCTTCATGGTCTATGCCACTACTCCGAGGGTCTCCCCCATCTTTACCACGGTTCCGACGGGAGCAAGAACCTGAATCAAGCGACCATTTCCCGGCGCTTCGATTTCCATCACGGCCTTGTCGGTTTCCACTTCGAGAAGACCCTCCCCAGCAACGACCACGTCACCCTGAGACTTGATCCATTTGACAACCCTGGCTTCGCTCACGGTGAGATCGCCATGCGGCATGAGAACAGGCATCCCCGGAAGTACTTTGTCAGTCGCAGGGATCCCGACGGACACCGACACGCTTTCCATGTTTGTGGCAACAGCTGATGAGAGGTTCTCTTTCCTGGTGAAGACACCCGACGTTTGAGGCCTGCGGATCAAAGGCGTTCTTCCTGCCATGAGATCCCGTACGGCCTCCACGATTTTCTCCGTGGAGGGAAGCACGGCATTCTCCAGTTTCGGGCTGAATGGATGAGAAACCGGCTCCAGATGGAGGCGGCCCACCGGGGCGTCGAGTTCGTCGAAAGCGGTCTCCCCGAGAGCCGCAGCGATTTCCGCACCGACCCCGCACATCGCATACCCTTCATCGACCACCAGTACCCGATGCGTTTTCTTCAGGCTGGCCGAGATTGCTTCAAGGTCGAGAGGCACGATTGTCCGCAGATCGATGACGTCGCAATGGACGCCGATAGCCTCCAGGCGGTTCGCCGCCTCCAGGGCCAGCTCGACCATACGCCCCGCAGCGACGATCGTCGCGTCGCAGCCAGAACGTCTGATGCTGGCTACGCCAAATGGCACGAGGTGCTCGCCGACAGGGACGTCTCCCTTGCTTGAAAAAAGAGCTTTCGGCTCGAGAAACAGCACAGGGTCCTCACTGCGCAGGGCGGTCTTCATCAGCCCCTTTGCATCAGCGGGGTTTGACGGCATGGCTACGATGAGCCCTGGAAAATGCGACCATGGTGCATGATAGGTTCCGCTGTGATGGGGGCCTGCGCTTTTGATCGCTCCGCAAGGAGCCCGTATCACCATGGGACAGGACATCTGCCCGTTACTCATGTAGCGAAGCTTGCTGGCCTGAAGCGGGATCTGTCCGCCGGTTTCGAAAAGAAAATCAACAAACATCAGGTCTGCGATCGTACGGCACCCGGTGGCGGATGCGCCCACTGCAGCCCCAGTGAAACCCAATTCGCAAATCGGAGTATCAACTACCCGATGACCTCCGAACTCCTGCCATAATCCTTTCGTATGCGCAAAGCTGCCCGCCCTTTCGCCGATACCCTCACCAAAATAGAGGATATGCGGATCGCGCCGCATTTCCTCCGCGATACCGTCCCTCACGGCATCGAGCCAGCCTTGGGTGACCCGCGATTCCGAGGAACGTTCCATCGATGGAGCCTGGAATGTCCGGGCCGACCAGACGTGATCAGAGAAAGTCTCCGGCAGAGGCTCGGGAGAAACTCTCGCAAATTCCAGTCCAGACTCCACCTGTTCCTGAACGGCGAGGTCGATAGCATCAAGCTCGGCCAGGGTGGCGATTTGCATCTCCTCGGATAAGCGATGGCGGAAGCGAAGGATCGGGCACCGCATCTTCCAGCCATCCAGCTCCTCCTGTGTACGGTAGGTGCCAACAAGGGGATCCCCCTCGTGGTGTCCGACGAACCGATATGTCCTGGCTTCGATCAGCGTCGGGCCTCCGCCATTACGCGCCCTCAGCACGGCGTCCCGCCCCATTTCCCATACGGCCAGCACATCGTTTCCATCCACGCTCACGCCGGTTATTCCATAGGCGGCGGCTTTGCTGGCGATGTCCGTGTTGCGCGTCGCCATATGAAGTGGCGTCGCCGTCGCATACAGGTTGTTTTCACAGACAAAAACCACCCCCGCCCCCTGAGCCCCGGCAAAATTCAGGCTCTCGTGAAACGCTCCATGATTGACTGCTCCGTCCCCGAAAAACGCTACTCCCACGCCATCTGTGCCGCGGATGCGCGCGCTCAGAGCCGCGCCAACAGCATGAGGAATTCCCGCCCCGACAATTCCATTCGTCCCAAAAACCCCGTGGTCTGGATCGTAAAGATGCATGCTGCCACCCCGGCCACCACAGCACCCTGTCGACCTTGCAAATAACTCAGCGAACAACGACTTGACCGGCATCCCCTTGGCCAGGGCATGGCCATGGCCGCGATGCGTACTGGTGATCCAATCATCGTTTCTAAGGTGGGCACACAATCCCACGGCGACAGCCTCCTGCCCCACATACAGATGGATGAAGCCTGGCATCTCACCCTTTTTGTAGGCGGCCTGAGCAGCCAGCTCGGATTGTCGCAGCAGGACCATCCGCTCGTAGAGACGCAGGAGATCCTCCCGATTCATTCCGGCTGGAATACCGATATCTCCCGGAGTGGAGTGACCGCTTGGATGTTTGCCTGGGGTGCGGACTGCCATAGAAAGAGCGAACGCTAAGACATCCCAGCGGATTTAACCTTCTGTTTTCACCCGGTTTTCCTTCACTTTCCCCACGAGGAGTAAAATCCAGTTGACCATCCCCGGTGGTCGGGGCGTCAATATGGCACCCCATGCGTCGCTCCCAAAAAGAAGATCGCTCGCTCGATGATCTGGCGTGGCTCGGCGAGGTGCGTGATGTCCACCATCCGATCAACCCCTCCCAACCTCTTATCGTCCGGTCAAAAATCGTTCACTCTGGAGCCTCCCGCTTCCAGCCGACCGTCCCACACCCGGAGCAGCATCCGTATTGCGAGCTAGGCATCGTTCTCGAGGGCAAGATCATCCAGTTTGTGGGATCGGAAAAGCTCGAGCGTTTACCGGGAAGCATCCTGCTCATGGGGCCGGGTGTCCCCCACTACGCCTTGCACTTCAACTACCCCCACCGTTCGATTACTGTTCATTTCCTGCCCATCCTTTTGCTCGAAATGGGGCCGCGAGGCGACGGCGCCCGCATGCTTTCACGTTTCACTTCCAGCCAAAGCATCAACGAGGCAGTCCTGCGTCTTCCTCCCGCTTTCCGCAAGGAGATCATCGAAATGTTTGAGACGATGGCTCGGGAGTACGACGAAAAGCAGATCGGATCGGAACTGAGATTGCGCGCCCTGCTCATGGAAATTCTCGTCCGCATCCTTCGCTGGGAGGATTCGGATCGAAATAGCCCGCGCTCCTTGCCCGATCAGCCAAACTGGATCCAGATTGAAAAAGCTCTCAGGTTTATTCAGGAAAACTACTCAGAGCCGCTTTATGTGGAACAGATCGCCAAGGCCTCAGGGCTGAGTGTGAACCGACTGCAATCGATTTTTCGCGATACGGTCGGCATGAGCTGCGTACATTATCTGCGCGCCTACCGCATTTCGCAGGCAAAGGCACTCCTTTGCGTGCCGGAAATGCGCGTCACTGAAGTGGCCCTGGCCGTCGGCTTTGACACGCTGAGTCATTTCAATACATCGTTTCGAAATCTCATTGGCATGTCGCCGACGGAATTCGCCCAATCCCAGCGAAAATAGAAGGATTTCCATCGAAAACAGGTAGAGGGGAAAAGGGCTTCCGGGGGACAAGTAACACATGTCCCCTAACCCTGCCCAGCCTCCCTCTTCCGGGACGATCCATCAGGTCCGTTTCCTCTGATGAATGTCGACCTGAAAGAGAAAGTCGCGCTGGTCACAGGAGGAGCACGCGGCATCGGCCTTGCCACGGCGCGCCTGCTCGCGGCCAATGGAGCGAGCGTCGTGTTGTCCGACCTGGACGAGGATGAGGCGATACAGGCAGTGATGCAGATACCGAACGCACGACCGCTGCGGATGGATGTCTCCAACCAGCAGGAAGTCGAGTCTGGGATCGATTGGATCAGCTCTCACTACGGGCATATCGACATCCTGGTAAATAACGCAGGACTCAACACTCTCAATCATCGGGTCACGATCGACCGTTTCCCCTCCGAAGAGTGGGACAACATTATGAACGTGGATTTGCGAGGACTCTTTCTCGTCAGCCGATGCGCCACCGCACTGATGCTGCAAAATGGAGGAGGGCGTGTGATCAATATCGCCTCGGTCCTCGGCGTCGTGCCGGCAAGATTGCAGTGCGCCTTCACCGCTGCCAAGGCAGGCGTGATCAACCTGACCCGAGCCATGGCCATCGAGCTCGCGCCGCGAGGAATCCTGGTGAACTGCGTGGCACCCGGCTCGACATTGACGAAGGCGACGGAAGCGCTCTTCTATGGAGAAAATGGTGTGATGCGGGAGAATGCCCAACGCATGCTCTCCCACGTGCCCGTAGGCCGGGTCGGAACGCCCGACGAAATCGCCAACGTCATCGTCTTTCTCGCAGCTCCCGAGAGCAGCTACATCACAGGCCAGACGCTTTGCGTCGATGGCGGCTGGTCCGCGGGCGGCTTCATGCGGGACTTCTAGGACCTCATTTCGTCCATCAATGAACGTCTTCATCACCGATCACGGATTCCCCCATGTCGACCGCGAGCGTGAAATCATCACGCAGACCGGAGCAAAGCTTCATGTCGCGCAATGCAAAACCGCGGAGGATGTCATAGCAGAGTGTGGGGAAGCCGACGCTCTGCTGGTTCAATGGGCGCCAGTCACCAGCGAAGTCGTCGCCCACCTCAATCAATGCCGGATCATCGTTCGCTACGGCATCGGGGTCGACAACATTGATCTCCAGGCGGCCACTGCAAGAAACATCCCGGTTTGCAATGTTCCCGACTACTGCATTGATGAGGTCTCGGACCATTCGCTCGCACTCGCCCTCTCCTTGACCCGGCGACTTCCGCAGACCGATGCCCTCGTCCGGCAAGGGACCTGGAAAATCACCCCACCCACCTCCTTTCCCGCTTTCCGGGATACCGTATTTGCCACCGCTGGCTTTGGCCGTATCGCCAGGGCAGTGCTCGAAAGGGCGAGAGGATTCGGCTTTCAACTCGCTGCTTATGATCCTCTGGTTCCAACGGAGAAGTTCGCCGCGCTGGGAGTGAAGCAGCTTCAATTGGAGGAGCTTTTTCAAGAAGCTGGGATTCTCTCCCTTCATCTTCCCCTTACGACCCAAACAAGGCACTTCATCGATCGAACCAGGCTGAGCCGGATGCGAAACGATGCTGTATTGGTCAATACAGCACGCGGCGGATTGATAGATACCGAGGCTCTGACCGAAGCACTTGCTCAGGGAGGTATCGCAGGGGCCGGTCTGGACGTATTCGAGACAGAACCATTGCTGGGAGATCATCCTCTTCGAGATGTTCCAAATACGATCCTGACTTCCCATACTGCCTGGTACAGCGGAGGCAGCGTACCGGAGCTCCAGCGTAAAGCAGCTGAGGAGATCGTGCGGGGTCTTGCCGGCCTGGCGCTTTCGCACCCCGTCAACCGCGTCTAGCTGGAGCCCGATCGGCAGAAGATCTATGAAAATCATCCGATACGAAGATCGCAACGGCGGAATCTCTCATGGAGCGCTGGAACGCGACGGCAGAGTGCGTCAAATCCATGGCAATCTTTTCGGATCATTCCAACTCTCTGAAACGCTCTCGATACCAGGAAAATTCCTTGCCCCACTCATTCCCACCGAAATCCTTTGCATCGGATTGAACTACAAGCGTCACGCTGCGGAGAGCGGGATGGCGATTCCGGATTATCCAGTGCTTTTCGTCAAAGGCGTCAACTCCCTTCAAAATCCAGGCGACCCCATCGAGATTCCAGCAACCCTTCCCAGCGATGAAGTGGATTATGAATGCGAGTTGGCAATCGTTATGGGAAAGCGCTGCAAAAATGTCCCGCGCGACTGTGCCATGGATTATGTCCTGGGATATACCTGCGCCAATGATGTCAGCGCGCGGGACTGGCAGATCAGAAAGGGCGGAGGCCAGTGGTGTCGCGGCAAAACCTTTGACACCTTCTGCCCATTGGGTCCGGCGATCGTCACTCGTGACGAGATCAGGGATCCGAATGCACTACGCATTTGCACACTTCTGAATGGGGAAACCGTGCAGGATTGGAATACCGCAGACATGATCTTCGATGTCCCGGCGCTGATCGAGTTCTTGAGCGGCAGCACAACCTTGCTGCCAGGGACTGTGATATTGACAGGCACACCTCATGGAGTCGGTATGGCGGCAAAGCCGCCGCGCTGGCTCAAGCCTGGCGATGTGGTGACTGTCGACATCGAGGGCATAGGCGCTTTGACGAACCCGGTGGTACCGGAGAGTCGTCCGTTTCAGGGATAATATTTGCCAAGGTTCCGCTCGAGCAATATCGTCCGGCTCGCTGGTATATATCCCATTTCGCCCCCATGCATCTTATTGATTGGCTGTTGATTTCCTTGCCCCTTCTCGGCCTTCTCGCGGTAGCGCTCTACACCCGGACTTATCTCAAGGGAGTAGCGGACTTTCTCTCCGGTGGACGCATGGCGGGAAGGTATCTCCTCGCAGTGGCCAAAGGGGAGCAGGGCGTCGGGGCGGTGGTATTTGTCGCGATGTTCGAGATGATATCCAAGTCAGGCTTCGTCCTCACCTGGTGGGGATGGCTGAGCGTGCCTGTGACGCTCATCGTGGCGATCAGCGGCTGGGTGATCTATCGCTTTCGTGAGACCAGAGCGCTGACACTGGCTCAGTTCTTTGAGATTCGCTACAGCAAGCGCTTCCGCCTCTTTACTGGCTTCCTGGGATTCGCCGCAGGCATTGCCAATTTTGGCATCATCCCGGTCGTGGGAGCGCGGTTCATGACGTATTTTCTTGGTCTTCCGCCCACTGTACATCTCTTTGGCTGGGAGGTGGCGACCTATATTCCGCTGATGGCACTGCTGCTGAGCATTAGCCTTGCGCTCACGCTTTCCGGCGGCCTCATCACACTAATGGTGACAAACTGTCTGGAGGGCATGGTGTCGATGGTGCTCTTTCTCATCATCATCGCGTTTCTCTTCACGATGTTCAGCTGGTCGGAAATCTCGACGGTGCTGGAAAATCGTCCTGCTGGCGAGTCGCTGCTCAACCCCTTCGATTCCATGGGGTTGAAGGATTTCAACATCTGGTATGTGTTGATGGGTTTGTTCGGAGCAGTATACCGCACCATGGCCTGGCAAAACCAGGGTGCCTATACGACGGCGGCAGTGACTCCGCATGAGTCCCGCATGGGCGGGGTGATGGCCAACTGGAAGGGCCTGGGCAACTCCGCCATCATTACGCTGCTCGCCGTCTGCGCGATGACGTATCTGGCGCATCCCGACTTCACGGCGCAGGCCGCCGCAGTAAAACAGCAGGTGGCCGAGATCGGCCAGCCCCAGCTTCAGGAGCAGATGACGATTCCCATCGCAGTCGTGCACATGCTACCCGAGGGTATCAAAGGGCTGCTATGCATCATCCTGCTCATGGGCATCTTCGGCGGAGATGGAACGCACCTGCTCTCCTGGGGCAGTCTGTTCATTCAAGACGTCATCCTTCCCCTGCGCAAGAAGCCGTTCACGCCAAAGCAGCATATTCGCCTCCTGCGCTGCGCGATGATCGGCGTCGCTGTCTTTGCCTTCTGTTTCGGCTGTCTCTTCAAGCAAACCGAGTATGTAATGATGTGGTGGGCGGTTACCGAGGCTCTCTACGTCGGCGGAGCCGGCGTCGCGATCATCGGCGGCCTATATTGGAAAAAAGGCACGACGGCTGGAGCTTGGGCGGGACTATTGACGGGCTCTGGCCTCGTCACCAGTGGCATCCTGGCCCGCCAGATCTGGGGCGACGCCTTTCCGATCAACGGCGCACAGATCGGCTTCTTTGGCGCGATCTCGGCTTGCATCGTTTATGCCGTCGTTTCGCTGCTCACCTGCAGGAAGGATTTTGACATGGACCGCATGCTGCATCGCGGGAAGTATGCCGTGAAATCCGAGCAAGCCTACGAGACAGTATCCACCAGGCGCGTCACATGGGGAAGGCTCATCGGATTCGATGAGCATTTCACTCTTGGTGACAAGTTCCTTGCCGGAGGCCTTTTCGGCTGGAGCATGCTGTGGTTTGGGGTGCTCGTCATCGGGTCGATCTGGAACCTCATCGCTCCGTGGCCCATCGCGGTATGGTCGCACTTCTGGTTCGTCGTCGGTATCGGCATCCCGGTCTTCTTTGCCTTCGTCACGGCGATCTGGTTCACCTGGGGCGGCATCCGCGACATGCGGCTCTTTTTCTCCCGGCTACGGCAGGAGCGTCCCAATGCGGAGGACAACGGCATGGTGGTCAATCACCACAATCTCGATGATCCAGCCAACTAGCCCTCTCGTCGCAGCCGCCCTTCGATTCCAATCGACGGTTTCTCTGAAATCCTTTTAACGCACGAGAAACAAGCCGGAGTCCTTAGAGCAGATTTCGCGCCTCGACGGTGCATTCGTAGCCTTTGCGCAAGAGTCCGATATCGGAATCCAACGCAAAAACACGATAGCCGATCGCTTTCAAGTGGGGAATGTCCTTGAGGTTGCGAGCGAGAATTCCGGCGGCCTTGCCGTGCTCCCGGGCAGCGCATGCGACACGGAGCAGGCTTGCCTCATAACGATCAGCCGCCCCCCGAACGGCAAGGTCGTGCGTGAGATCCGCCGGACCGACAAAGAGCACATCGACCCCATCGACCGCGGCGATCTCCTCCACATGGTTCACCCCGGCCAGGTTCTCGATCTGAGCCATGACAACGCATCGGTAGGAAGCAGCATCCTCCGGGATGCGCCGACCGTACCCGTACGCCCGGACCGTACGGGAGTACCCGCGCTCTCCATGAGGTGTATACCTAGTCGCGCTCACGAGTGCACGCGCCTCGTCCGGTGAGGAAATATGCGGGACCATCACTCCATGCGCCCCCCGGTCGAGCATGCGGGCGATGAGCGCTGGATCAAGCTTCGGAACGCGAACGATGGGCGACGTCGCGGGATGCCGGACAGCCTGGAGATTCCCCAATACCGCTGCCTCCGTAAAACCTCCATGCTCAAGGTCTATAAGCAGCCAGTCGAAACCGAACTCCGATGCCATTTCGGTGACAACAGGATCGCCCAGAGAAATCCACGTTCCAAGCGCGGAAGGGCCGGCTTCCAGGAGTGATGCGAGCGGTGTTTTCATAGATGGCCAGGGTCGATATCGTTGCGCAGTCCGTTCACCGCCTCTTGAATGCGCTGGAGGGTGAACGACCGGAGATCCTGCCCGTTGGCTCCCGGCCCGATCAGGAAGAAGTCAGCCTTACGGTCGAAGTAACCCGCGCCGACGCGAATTACCGCCTTCACGAGCATGTTGCGCAGCAGGTGCAGCCAGAATCGCCGCCGGTATTCTGTAGGAAGTGGCCTCACGGCCGAGTAACCATCCAAGGCGCCTCGTATTACAGATCCGCCATAAAAACAGGCCAGTAGCGAGATGTCATCGAGCGGGTCCCCGGAGATCGCGTCATCCCAATCGATCACGGCAAGAATCTCCGTGGTCGTACCCAGAATGTTCCAAAGGGCGAGATCCTTGTGAACGAGACATCCTTCCTCGAGGTAAAGGAGTTTCTCATGCTCCTGGACCTCGGCCAGTATCTCACGCACGCAGCCTGATGTCAGGAACTCCTTGTCTGCCAGAAAGGAAAGATGACGTTCCAGGTTGAGGTAAAAGTACGCGGGATAGTCTGAATGCAAGCCCTGCAATGCACAGGTCCGGCGAGCCTCCGATGCATCCAAGGGACCGAAACCCGTCGGAGCGATTCCTTGCCAGCATGCAACGAGCTCACCGATCTTCCCGGCAAGCTGTTCCAGGGGAAGCCTGCCCGCCTTGAGGAGCTGATTGAGGTCGGGAGCCTGAATGCGCTCCAGGACCTGCCAGGCAAAGGACGTTTGTTCGCGGCTCGTGTCGGACCCGAGGTGAAGCGGAGCAGGTATCTGCCGGGCGCGAATTTCATCGAGAATGACTGCCTCAACATCGAAGTAATCATCGTGTTCCGGCCCATCCTCGACACGAATAAAGGCCGGGGTCGCCCCCATCTCCGCAAGATAGGTACGATGATTCCCCTGTCCTCCGGCAGACCTCACGCAGATACCGTCGTCACCAAACCGATTCCGCAGAGATCGCTCCAACTGAGCAGCCATGGTGAGTTCTCCTCCGGCTGCAGCTCCATCCGTGCCATGAAATGCGGCGGGCCGATCGCATTTCCAATAATAGATACCAGTTCGTGTGCTCATGAGTGTATCAGGGCACGAAGCTACTCCCGGATTTCAATTTCGACGGGTGCCTCCGACAAGAAGTCCAGACAGGCCCCCGATCCCGGCAGGCCTACAGGCGTGGGCGCGATAATCCAAACAGGATATAGGTAGGCAAACGTGTCTCCGGTCGTGTTCATTCAAAGAGAACCCGCAACTGACACTCAGTGCGAGTTCTCATCCAATATTGATGCGCAAGCAAAAGGGCACAACTCACAATGCCCCCTCTTGGTCTCATTGCGCCTAGCCGGACAAGCGATTGCTCGTTTTAGGATACTTTATTAGTGGAACTTTCCAGGCGTCACGCCATGATAAGCACGAAAGTCCCGAACAAAATGCGACGCATTCCGATATCCGACCTGCCGGGCCACTGCTGATACCGACCTGGCGCAACCCGCGATCAACTCGGCAGCCCTCTCCATACGGATCTGACGGAGCCATGCATACGGAGCTTTCCCGAACTGCGCACGGAATAGACGGGTCAGGTGGCTCGGACTGACAAAACAAATGTTTTCCGCCATCCACTTGACATCGATGCTGCTTGCATAGTGCGTGGAAAGAAACGAGGCCGCCCGATCGACGGCGGTTCCCTCAATCGGGAGCGCATCCTGAGCCATCGCGACGCGATACCACCCCGCCTCGAGATGGTGGTGAGTCGCGCCTGCTGCCGCGTCGTCATCGTCGGAGTTCCAGGCGTCAACGAGGTACTCATGCTCCCGATAAAGAGCCATAAGGCTCGGCCAGTTGGTAAACTTTACCTGAAGGATCCATGCGTCGAGCTCCTCGGAAACCAGATTCCAGGAACGCACGAGAGCTGCCAGCCCAGGGGTCTCGATCACGATGCGATGGAGAGCCATGTCTTCGAGATGAAACCGCTCATAGTCACCACGCATCGCCGCAGATCTCAATTGTCGCATTTGCACCTCCAAAGCCTGAAAGATCCGAACCCGATCGGGACTTCGCCGCAATCGGACAACGGCGAACGCCTCGAGATCCGAGCGCAGCCGGCAAAGCTCGCGAAGATCAGCCGTCGCCGACACGGAACTACGCGCTTTCGTCACTTGCCGACTATCTCCCATGACATCACTGGAAACAAAGATAATCGCTTAACCAAAAAATCCTCCCACAAACATTAGCAACCTTCAGAGACCCGCGATGGCTCTCGTGCGAGTTCCGGGAACTGCTCGAGGTATTGCGGCAAGAACTCCGATCAACCCGTCATGGCCACGCCCTCAATCACCCGAAACTCCTCGAAGTCACAAAACTCTCGCAGCTAGGCCTTGACCGCGTACTGGAAAAAGGCCGCCACGAGTGCAAGGCCCAACAGCACAAAGACCCAGAGGAAGCTCGCGAGAAAAAAGTTCTTCTTGCTCGGCTTCGTATGGGAAGACAGCGCCCAATAGACAGCCATTATCAGATTGAGGACGGGAATGGAGAGAATCAGCAGTGTCCAAAACCAATCCGAGGTACTCACCTCGTCCTGACTACGATTCGGGGGGGTGCTCATAGCGATGGCCCATATCCTAGCAAAATCTGGGGACGAGTATTAGCGGAAAATGCAACCGATTGACCTGCGTCGAGAAAGAATGCCTCCGATCACCGCTCTCGTCGTTGATTATGAGGATCTTGCCTCCAAGAAGAATCTTTCGTGGTTTCGCTGTTTACCTGCTCGGCACGAGGATGCACAAGGATCGATGAGGCATAAAGATCCACCATGGCGATGGTCCGTTCTCGACGAACAGCCGGAGCACCGATAAAGGGTCTTTCTTTCGACTCATGAACCCCGGAAAACGCCCCTTTCGCTGGAATCTCACACTCACCGTGGCCTATGCCTGTGTGTTTCTGGTTTGCGCGATTTCCATGCACATCGCCAACCTTACCGCGCTGCCATTCGGCTTTTATGCGGTCGTCGCCTCCATGCCCTGGAGCTTCATCGCCGCGCTGGCGACGCAGTCCTACGCACCAGGCGCCTTGGATTCAGATCTCGTCGGGAATACGATCATCTATGGCTCCGGGTTGCTGAACACCATTCTGATCTACAGCATTTCCACCTTCGTGCAGAATCGGCTTCGCCGGAACCGCCTTAAGCGCGAGGAAAGCTAACGCGGGCAGACCGCCGCGTTGAGGAGCGAACCCCACTCTGCGAGGAGGTCGGGCTCTGGTGGAGCGACCGCAAGGCAGAGTTCACCGCGATCGTCGAAGCATTTCAGCACCGATACCGGCGGATGATCCTGCAACTCGGAGAGATGGTGGACCACCAGACTCCCGAAGGTCTCGGGGTCATAGTGCAACCCTGTCGTATCATCGCTGCAAAACATCCAGCCATTGGATGGCACCAGCCGTTGCGGGATCATGGTTGCAGCCTGGACCACGCCTTCATTTCCCGTCATGAGGCGGATGGGAAACCTTCTTTTCCGCGCCTCCAGTAGAAGCAGCGAAAGGGAGTTTTCCTGCACTTCTTCGGCCTCCTCGATTCCGAACCAGTGACGCTGCTGGACCCTCCGCCAGCGATGAGCGAGCGCGGCCATGGGGGATTCATCCGGCCTCGATAATCCCTGATGAAATTCGGTCCATATGAGCACCTGCTCCATGTCGGAGGCATTCGTCGTGCAGACCTTGTGCAGCACATCGCCACGTCCATCGAGGAACTCTACATAGTATGCAAAATGTTCGCCACGCTCCTCGACCACCAGTCGAGCCGAATGGAATGGGGGAAAGTCCATATCGAAGGCATCCTCCGGGCTTCGCGCGTGAATGAAATCGTGGGAAAATCGCAGTTCCGGATATTCCCGGGTCTGGCCGAGGACAGCGCTGCCGTTCCGGGTTATTACCAGCACCTCACCCCAGGCTTTCAAACCGTAAAGCATTTGGGGCCACTGATCATGTAGAGAAACCTCCATGCGCGCCCCTCGCACGCGGATGTGCGTCGGCGAGACCGCCTTCATTAACTGGCGGTTGATTTCACAACACCCCTCAAGACGCGAGGCGGCAGGACGGTGAAGCGGGAAGCGGTCCGATGACATAGGCTTAAAGTTCGAGCATTTCCGGGGAGGTATCCATGGCGGCAGCCCTGTATGTTCCCTCTGCCGCCATGGATGGTGGTGAGATTACTTGGTGTCGGGAGAAGCGGCGACGGCAGGGATCGCCTTCTCATCGAGCTCCAGCAGCGCGACCGGGTGGCCGGCGGCCAGTTCGACATAGCCGAGAAAATCCTGCGCCGTCTTTTCCTCCTCGACCTGCTCGTCGAGGAACCACTTCAGGAACGAGAGCGTTTCAAAGTCCTCATCCTTCTGTGCCTGAGAGTAGATCTTGCGGATCTGCGAGCTGACCAGACGCTCCTGCTCAAGAGCCGCCTTGGCCGCGCTCACGACAGACTCGTATTCGAAGGGAGGCTCCGGCACGGCGAGCACTTTGATGCGAGCGTCACGGTCCGCCAGATACGTATAGAACCGCATGGCGTGTCCATGTTCTTCGAGAGCGGCGGCATGGTACTTGGCGGCGAAGCCCTTGAAAGGCGTCGTTTCGTACCATCCCGACATCGCGAGGTAAATGGCGTGGGAATAGAGTTCGTTTCGAATCTGCTCATTGAGCAGGTCGACCAGGGTTTGGCTGCTGATCATAAGTTAAGTAGGGGTTACGCTGCCCGTCGTAGCCCAAGCCCGACAGAGGCGCAAATCGTTTCCTCCCAGGTTTCGATGAGCGCGGAATCCGAAGTCGCCGCCACCACGTGGCGCGCGAGACGATTCGCTCCATTTTGCGCCAGGGATGAGTCAATATCACAACCAGCCTCTCCCTGCCCAAGAGACAAGACCGAGAACCGGAGGCGCGATAGACTGCTTCGGTCCAGAGAGCCTGCGAAGTCGACAAAGTCGAGCACCTCATCCATTACGCGGGGCTGCGTCTCGTCCACACAAACCAGCAGCGTGCGCTCGGTCAATACATGACTCGCGAGATAGCGGGAAAAACCCGCCACGGTCACGTCGTACCCGTTGCTGAACAACCCCGCCGCGAGGTCAAAAGCTACGCTCATTGCGGCATCACCCTCTTCCGTGTAGAGAACCACGATGCTGCGATTCATACCGCCCCGGCTTTCTCCGCCAGCAGCGGAATGAGCTGATCCGCCCAGGGCGGGAGCTTCACATCCTGATCGAGGTCGCATTCCTCCGTCGCGAGAATCCGCTCGGCTCCCAGCCTTCCGAGCTGAGCGTCGATGTCCCGGCCAAACTTGCAGAACTCATCGTAGCATTTATCGCCGAGAGCGAAGACGGCGTATTTCAGACCTGGCAGCGAGCCCTCGGCCAGAGTTTGCAGCCCCGCATAAAAAGGAATTGCGTCGTCTGGAGGCTCTCCATCGCCAAAGGTGCTTACGACAAAGAGAGCAACCTGCTCCTCCGCCAGCTTTCCGGCCTGGTAATCGTAGAGGGTCTTGGTGCGAGCGGTGAGACCGCCCTCAGTCAGATGCTTGAGGAGGTTCTCGGCGCTCTCCTCGGCATTTCCCGTCTGGGTTGCGAAGAATATCGTGATCATAAAATCTCAGTCATGGAGTTCCTTCGTGTCCATGCAGAGATGCACCACTCCCGCCTGTGCCAGAAATGACAGCGAGCGAGGATCGGCCCGGATGATCGCGGGTGTTGCGGCGGCTTCGGTGCTCATGGATGACGAATGTGCACAATCCATGCCCTAAACCGCCCAACTCCGCTGCCGGAGGCTTGCGTTAGTTTAGCCCCACCTTGCGATAGGGTTCACTTTGTTAGCGAAACAGCTCGACCTCGCGATGACTGACGACCGGAAGCCCGGCCTCGGGGTACTCAAAGATCTTCCCCTCGTAGTTGCGGATCACGACCTTTTCCTGGTCGTGGTAGAGCACGTAGGAGGGATTGATCGGCACCTTGCCGCCGCCGCCGGGAGCGTCGATGACAAACTGCGGCACCGCATACCCCGTGGTAAACCCGCGCAGCGCCTCGATGATCTCGACGCCCTTCGCCACCGACGAGCGCAGATGCGAGGAACCCTGGATAAGATCGCACTGGTAAAGGTAATACGGTCGCACGCGGCAGAGCAGGAGCTTGTGCACCAGCTCGCGCATGGTCTCCACATCATCATTCACCCCGGCGAGGAAGACGCTCTGATTGCCCAGCGGGATGCCATGATCAACGAGACGCCCCAGCGCCTCGCGCACCTCGGTGGTCAACTCGCGCGGGTGATTCACATGCACGCTCATCCAGAGCGGATGGTATTTCTGGAGCATCTTGCAAAGCTCCGGCGTGATGCGCTGCGGGAGAAAGATCGGCACACGCGTGCCGATGCGGACAAACTCGATATGCGGGATGGCACGTACCCGGCTGAGCAGGCGTTCCAGCTTTTCATCCGAGAGCAAAAGCGCGTCGCCGCCGGAGAAGAGCACGTCACGCACCTCGGTGTGTTTCTCGAGATAGGCAAAGGCTTCGTCAAAGTCGGTGTGCAATTCCTGATCCCCCGCCCCACTGACCACCCGGCTGCGCGTGCAGTAGCGGCAATACGAGGCGCAGCGGTCGGTCACGAGGAAGAGGACGCGATCCGGGTAGCGGTGGACGAGTCCAGGCACCGGCATGTGGCTGTCCTCGCCGCAGGGATCAGCCATTTCCCATGGAGCGGTATACCCTTCCTCCATGCGCGGGATGACCTGGCGGCGGATCGGGCAATCCGGATTATCCGGCTCGATCAGGTTGAAAAAGTGAGGCGTGATGGCGAGCGAGAGCTTGTTGCCCGCGAGCAGAACCCCTGCGCGTTCCTCGGTCGTGAGCGGGATCAGCTCTTCCAGACGGGCCAGAGTCGTTACGCGGTTTTTTAACTGCCATTTCCAGTCATTCCACTGTTCAGGCGCCACATCAGGCCAGTGACCGGGCGCATGGGAGACAAACCGCGCGTCCGAGGGTCGGATTGGGTGAGACATTTTCTGTGCGGTAAAGGCTAGGCGGCTCGTGTTCATTGTCAACAGGGCCGTGACCTCATCCTGCCCTCAGGGAGCGAAAGATATTCGACGCCTCGACAATTGGGAGCCATGCTGGTAGGCAAGACCTCCCTGCAATGAGCGAGCTTACCACCACGATTGCTGCCGCGGCTGCGGCCGGAAAAATTCTCGAGTCTTCAGCCCAGAACATCCAGGCCCTGCTCAGCAAGAGCACGTCGCCTCTCGACCAGGCTGTCATCCAGGAGCTGGTCGACACGGAAAACTGGAAGGAGCTGGATAACAGGTTCTTCCGTACGCTCGCCTTCGGCACCGGCGGCCTCCGAGGCAAGACCATCGGCGCAACCCTGACCAAGGCCGAGGCAGGTTCGCCCCAGCCGCTCGACCGCCCGGAGTTCCCCTGTGTGGGAACCAACGCGATGAACTACTACAACATCAGTCGCGCCACCCAGGGTCTGGTCGCCTATGTGAAGGAGCATTTCGCCCGCAGCGGTCGTGAGGGCAAGCCCTCCATCTGTATCAGCCACGACACCCGCTATTTCTCCCGCGAATTCGCCGAACTCGCCGCCAAGGTGATGGTGGAAAACGGCGTGGACGCCTATCTCTTCGAGGGGCCCCGCTCAACTCCCGAGCTATCTTTCGCCGTTCGCTACACGAATTCCCAGGCCGGCATCAACATCACGGCAAGCCACAACCCGCCACAGTACAACGGCTACAAGGTGTACTTTGAGGACGGCTGCCAGGTTACCGAGCCGCATGCCTCCGCGATCATCGACAAGGTCAACGCCGTCGAGAGCGACAACTACGCTCCCGTCCCGGCCGCCGAGCAGGGCAAGGTCATTCCGATGGGCGAGGAAGTCGATGAGGCCTACATGGCCCGCCTCGAGAAACTCCCGCTCAATCCCGAGCTCATCCGCAAGGAGAATTCCCTCAAGGTGGTCTACACCCCGCTGCACGGCGTGGGCGGCGTCATCATCAAGCCGATGCTCCAGCGCCTCGGCTTCCAGTTTCTCACCGTCGAGTCGCAGGAGGTGCCGGATGGCCGCTTCCCGACCGTCAAGTCGCCCAACCCCGAGAACGCCGAAGCCCTCAGCCTCGCGGTGAAGCTCGCCGAGGAAACCGGCTCCGATCTCGTCATCGCGACCGATCCCGACGACGACCGCATGGGCATCGCAGTCCGCAATGACGAAGGCAAGATGGTCCTCCTCACCGGCAACCAGATCGGCTCGCTCATGGCGTGGTATCGCGCCTCGCAGCACTTTGCCCTCGGCATCCTGACCAAGGAAAACGCCTCGCGCGGCGTCATCATCAAGACCTTCGTCACCACGGACTTGCAAAAGGCGATCGCCGAGAAATTCGGCCTCCGTACCGTCGAGACGCTCACCGGGTTCAAGTACATCGGCGAGAAGCTCGGCAAGTACGAGGAACAGATTCCCGCCGAGCTCCGCCAGGAATACCGCCAGCTCTCCGAGGACGCCACCCGAGACCTCCGCATCAAATACTCCTCGCTCTACGTTTTCGGCGGCGAGGAAAGCTACGGCTACAGCGGGTCCGACTTCGTCCGCGACAAGGACGGCAACTCCGCCGCCGTGATGATCGCCGAGGTCGCCGCCTATGCGAAGTCGCAGGGTCTCACCCTCGTCGGCCTCCTCGACAATATCTACCGCGAGTACGGCTATTACCTCGAGCGTGGCGAATCCCTCACGATGGAAGGTGCGGAAGGCGCCGCCCAGATCAAGAAGCTCGTCGACTCCTACGCCGCCAACCCGCCGACCACCCTCGACGGAGCCGCAGTGGTTTCCGTGCAGAACTTCGCCACGGAGGAAATCTACGACAGCGAGGGCGTCCGCATCCCCGCCGAGGCCATGCTCATGATCACGCTCGCCGACAACCGCCGCATCGCGGTGCGTCCGTCCGGCACCGAGCCCAAGATCAAGTACTACATGTTCGCCGCGCAGAAGCCTGCCGAAGGTCAAACCTTTACCGCCGAGGAGCTTGCCGCGATCAAGACCAAGGTCGCCGCGTCCATCCAGAGCCTGTGGGAGACCCTCAAGGCCGACGCCGACGCCCGCTTGAAGTAACCTCGGTCGCCACAATTCCCGGTATTTTCTCCTTGCTTTCGCGCAGGGTGCGACTAGCGTGTCCACCCTTGCGCTGAAATAACGCGCCGTTGGTCCTGCGGCAGGCATCTTCGATGATCTGCCACTAGCGCACAGGGAAACCCGGCGAAATCATTAAGTACCCATGCCAATTCGTCTCGGACGATTCGAAATGCCCAAGAGCCTCACCAAAGATGAGGCAACGGCGACAGACACGTACGCGAAGTTCATCGCGGAACCCTTCGAAGCCGGTTACGGCCACACGCTCGGCAACTCGCTCCGCCGCGTGCTCCTCTCCTCGCTGGAAGGCGCCGCCATCACCTCGGTCCGCATCGAGGGAGCTTCGCACGAATTCACCAGCCTCCCGGGCGTGGTGGAAGACGTCGTCGACATCATTCTCAACCTCAAGAAGGTCAAGTTCAAGGCCCCCGACCATGAGACCCGCACCGTGACCCTTTCGGTCACCAAGGAAGGCGCCATCACAGCCGCCGACCTCCAGCTCGTGCAGGGCATCGAGGTCGTCAATCCCGACCAGCACATCGCCACCCTCGACAAGAAGCAGAAGTTCGAGGCGGAATTCGAAGTCAAGGTCGGTCGCGGCTTCGCCACCGGCGACGAGAACAAGTCCTCGGACCAGCCGATCGGCGTCATCGCCATCGACTCGATCTTCTCGCCTGTCACCCGCGTCAAGTACGCCGTGGAAAACACCCGTGTGGGTCAGCGTACGGACTACGACAAGCTCATCCTCGACATCTGGACGGACGGCCGCATCACGCCTGACGAAGCGCTCCTCCAGGCCTCGGCCATTCTTCGCCATCACCTCGACGTGTTCGTCGGTTACGACGACACCAAGGTCGAGTTTGACGAAACCCCGGAGGAAGTCAGCCAGGAGAACACCCGACTCAAGAAGCTGCTCAACATGAGCGTCAACGAGATCGAGCTCTCCGTTCGCGCTGCGAACTGCCTCAACAACGCCAATATCACCACCGTCGGCCAGTTGGCCATGAAGACGGAGGCCGAAATGCTGAAGTACCGCAACTTCGGCAAAAAGTCGCTCAACGAGATCAAGGACAAGCTCCAGCAACTCGGTTTGGGCCTCGGCATGAAATTCGAATCCGGCCTCGTCGACCCCGTCGGCGAGATCAAGTAACCAGCCATGCGCCACCAAAAGAAAACTGTCAAACTCGGCCGCACCGCCGAGCACCGCAACGCGCTGCTCGCCAACCAGGCCTGCAGCCTCATCGAGCACGGTCGCATCAAGACGACCCTGGCCAAGGCCAAGGCCGTCAAGCCGCTCGCGGAGAAGATGATCACGCTCGCCAAGCGTAACAATCTGCACGCCCGCCGCCGCGCCCTCGCCCTGCTCCACAACAACAGCACCCGCACCGTCAAGGCGGTCAGCAAGCTGTTCACCGAGCTCGGGCCCCGCAGCGCCACCCGCAACGGCGGCTACACCCGCATCATCAAGCTTGGGCCCCGCCCGAGCGACTCCGCTCCGATGGCTTACATCGAGTGGGTAGACCTTGCAGTTGCCGCGGAGGAAGCTCCCGTAACTGCGACACCCGAGACGAAGCCAGCGAAGGCGAAAGCCACGAAAAAGCCCGCTTCCAAGGCCAAGGCCACGGAGAAGGCTGAGGATTCGTCCGAGAAGACGGAATAAGGTCGTCTTCCGATACCTCCCGTTGAAAAGGCGGACAGTTCACGCTGTCCGCCTTTTTCTTTGCCCTGATCTCCCGTTTCCGAGATACATAGACGCTCGCCCTTAAACCCAACGACACTGAATGGAAGGTAGTTACGCCGATTTTCTGGCGCATTCGCTGGAGTGGATCCGCCATAGCGGATGGGTCGGCGCAGTCTGGTTTGTCGTGCTCTTCAGCGGCACCTCGTTTCTTTTTCTCCCCGCCTCCTTCCTGACTGTCGGCGCGGGTGCAATCTATGGCTTCTGGATAGCCGTTCCCCTTGTCACCGCGGCCTCCACCCTTGGCGCGGCCGCCAGCTTTCTCACCAGCCGCTATCTGGCCCGCAATTGGATCACGCGCAAGATGGGGCAGGACGCCCGCATGCAGGCTCTGGAAAAGGCCGTCGGCAGCGAAGGATGGAAGTTCATCCTCATCAGCCGTATCTCACCCATCGTCCCACATACCTTTGTGAGCTATGCTGCGGGACTGACCCAAATCGGGTTCTGGCGGTTCCTTTTCGCTTCGTTTCTCGGGTTCATCCCGATGAGCGCTGCGTACTCCTACGTCGGAGCACTACTCGGCTCCGCCGTCCGCTCCAGCGCCAGCCTTACTCCGCACGATCCGGTGACCTGGACACTGTACATTCTTGGCTTGGTCGCAACCGTCGTCGTCATTGCGTGGTCAGGCATTGCCGCCTCCCGCGTCTGGAAAGCGTGGGTGACCACCCGCGAAGAGCGCAAGGCTAGTTCCACTCCGGATGATCCGGAGCTTCCGAGAGAAGCTTCAGCGAGGGACTCGACGCCCGCATAATGGTACGCCAGGCGTCGTCCGGCGTCGCCATCTCGATGAGGTCACGCGTCGGTTTCATAACGATCCAGGCCTTCTGCTCGATCTCGCCTTCCAACTGACCGGCCGTCCAGCCAGCATAACCGAGGAATACCCGCAAGCTGGGCAGCCAACCGTTCCCGATCTCAATTTCCTCGAGCCCCGTATAGCTGTGAAAGACCACGGACGAGGGATCGTCCTGCCACTGCAGATTGGCGACCGTCACCTGGTCCATCGCTACAGGGCCTCCGTAGAATGTCTCCGCCTGCTGGAGGGCAAAAGGCACCTTGGACGCAGCGATCTCGCCAAGTGTCTTGCGCAGAGGACGGTTCAATACCAGACCAACAGCCCCGTCCTCGACCGTGTGATGGGAAAGGAACAGGATGGTGCGCCGGAAATTCGGATCCGTCAGGCTCGGATGCGCAATCAGCAACGAGCCAGTAAGATTGGACGGGGCGAAACCATCATGCGCCATGGAACCACTATTGCCCCAGCCCGGCCCACGCTCAAGCGCACTCTTTGCATTCGCCTGACAGTACATCCTGGCTATCATCTTTTCCGTGCCTCCGTTCTCTCCATCCATAGGGCTCCTGGAAACCTGCCTGGAAGTCGATGACCTGCCCCGTTCTCTGGATTTCTATACCCGTTTCTTTGGCTTCCCGGTCATGGTCAATGAAGGCCACTTTTGCGCGCTCGATGTCGCAGGCCGCAGCGTACTTTTGATCTTTTGCCGAGGCCACCAGCATGGAGGCCAGATGGCTTGCGGACGCATCCCTCCCCATGGAGGCACGGGAACCTCCCATATTGGCTTCTCCACCACGGAAGCCGATCTCCCGGCTTGGGAAACCAGGCTCGCGGAATGGAGCATCCCGGTGGAGAGCAAGTTCACCTGGCCCACGGGCGGCACCAGTGTCTTCTTCCGCGATCCGGATGGCCATCTGCTGGAATTTCTCACTCCACGCGTCTGGCCGACTTATTAGCGGGCAAGCGCAACCCGCAGGGTCTCTCACTTCCGCAGTAGAGGGCGGGTGTTAACGATCCTCTCCGATCGACGTCGAGAGCATGACATCCCTCTTGGTATGCGACTTTAATGCTGTTTCGCCCCGACGCTGTCGGCCGAAACCAGATGTCAGATCAACACTCCCCGCAGGACTGGTCCATGGAACCCCGAATTCCGAGGGAAGGCGCTCCACTTCAAATGCATCCTGAAATGTTTCGACCAGTCCCGGAAGGTACACCAGTACGTCATCGTCAGAATGAAGCGGACGACGAGCCAAGTCGTTTGCTGGAAAACGATGCACAGGCATACGCTGAATGCCCTCGACACATGCCGTCAGAGAGGCGGCGGCCTCCGGGCCACAGAAGGCGGGTTGCTGTTGAGAACATCGGCATCGCTCCAGGCACAAGCGGAGCTTCCCCATGGGATCAGCCTCAGGATCACCGTAGTTCACATGCCGCCCCGTCTCGAGGATAGCCTCGATGGAGCCGCCGACCGGATAGCGAATCGTACCCCGCTCGAATCTCAACTCAAAAATCGGGCCAAAATTTCGCTCCACGCAATGCGAGGTTAAAAACAAGATCTCAGGAACTTCGTCCGTAGTGATCCGGCAGCATGCTGTATCAAAGTTTTCGATCTCATTACCACGGTAGCACTCAGCCTCAATGAAAATAGGATGCGCAGCGCTCTCCATACTGCGACCACCAAGGAACAGCATATTGTGGAGATAATGGGCCGTGGCGTTATTTACCGGGCTGTCGTAGACTGGCCTGCCCTCATCATTCGTTATCCGACCACTCCAGTCATTGCGCCCATAGTACGCGCTGCCCCGCGGCCAGGCGACCAGAGTCTTGAAGAGCAATGAGTCGCCAAATATTCCGGCCAGGATGTCCTCCTTGAGTTGCCGGATGGCTCGACTGAAGGACCACTGGTAGCCAATCTCGAGAAAACGTCCGGCAGCGTCCCTCGCCTCGATCATGCGTAGAGCCTCCTCCATCGTGGCACTGATCGGCTTTTCGCAAAGCACATTCATTCCCGCCCGCAAGGCGAGACAGGACTGCTCCTGATGAAAGCCAATCGGCGACGAGATCACAGCCAGGTCGGCCCGCCCTCCGGCGGCAAGAAAATCGCCAAGGCTCCTGTATTGCCTAACTCCTCTTTCCTGGATTGTGTTCCAGTGCTCGGTGGATTCCGCCATTGGGTCGACGACCGCTACAAGCCTGGCTTCGGGCAAATCATCCAGCGCCCTGACATATCTGGCGCCATAACCCCCGATACCTACCAAAACCACATCTACCAATTTCATTTTATGTGAAATGCCTGCGTCCCGGGGGAGAACATCGTGCAGTTGAAAATTCAGAAGAAAGAAAGCTCTCAGGTTTTCATGGGTTCGGTTGTTGAATGCAGCCCGGATGTCTATTGGATGGCGCCCCAAAAGGGATTCAGCCTCTGTTCGGTAGGGGTTCCCTTCGGCAGATTGGTCCGGGAAATGAGTCCCAGATGGCCGTCGAGGAAGACCACATTGGCCCCATTGCCTGTATGCTGATCGTAAAAGCCGGTTTTTTGCTGTTTATCCCACACGTTCTCCACGCTGGCGGGACCAACCTTACGCTCCGGGGCTCCGCCAGCCAGGAAGTTGCCGTCCATGAAAAACGCCATCTTTGCCGGACTGGCGACCTGCTGGATGCGGGCGACACCCCGGTCGAATGGACTGTAACGCTGACCGTTCTCGGTGCCGCAGGCGTAGATGTTGATGGAATAGCTCCGGTTCCAATCTGCATTCGGACCGACCGCGCGAAGGGAAGCGGGACAACTCAGCGCAGTGGGTCCTTTCTGGTTTAGCATCGTGTCCCTATAGCCCAGGTAGGGCAGGATGGAGCCATCGTGATTCTCACTAGGGAATCGCCAATACATCGCATCCGGCATCGCCCCGCCATGATCATTGATCCAGCTGAGGCTGGCCGAGGCGAGATTTCTCAAACGGGAGGCGCACTGTGCTTGATCGGCATTGGCCCGAACGCCGCTCCAGGCAGGCAGGGCAAGCGAGGCCAGTATGCCGATGATACCAATGGCGACGAGGAGCTCGACGAGACTCCAGGCTGCCGAATGAACGCGACGATATTTCATGGGGGAATGATGTGCTGAGGTTACTCGCGAGGTCCCGTGTCCGGCATCTTCCACGGCCGGCCATTCAATCCGGCACCCACCGTGCGGATCTCCGGTGCGCCCGCAAAGGCTGCGGCAGCGGAGGGCACCCCCGCACCCGGCAGATCCTTCCAGGGCGCGCCCTCCAGGATCTCGTCCAAACTCTTCGACATGTCGGCTATCCATGCATCGCTGGATTCCGGAAAGACGGTGCCCTCGACGCCTGCAAAGACCTGCCCCCGGTCGCTTCCTGCCGGGGCATAAGCCCAGGCATTATGAGAAAAGGTAATACCGCTGCCGATATCCTCCTGCTGGCGCGAAAATCCCGCCGCGACGCTCACGTTGTTGACGAATCGAAAATTCTCAAACTTCCGCTCCGGCGGCTGCACCCGGGTCAGAAACTCCCCGCCCGGGAAGAAAACCGTGTTGTTAAAGACGACCACTCCATCACCGGGCGCCCGCACGACATCCCGGGGAACGTCTTTCATATGGGTGTTCCAGGAAGCCTCCCAATTCTGGCTGCTCGCCCCGGCCTTGAACCATCCGGGAGTCCAGTCGCTGACTACGGTGATGAGTTGATTGAGAGCAAGGTCGCTCTGAACCACATTGTCATAGATATAGACCGATCCCGGCCAGGGTTCGCCACCTAGCGGCTGCCAGGAAAAGGGCTCGACGACATTACGGATGAAGTTCCCGTAAATCTTCATGCCAAAGGTATGATCCTCGCTCTCGACCGCATTGTCCACCAACCTCTCCAACCGGTTGTGCGCCACCACCAGCCCCTTGCTCCACCGAAGGGCCCAGGTGGAAAGGCCTTCAAACGCATCATGGATGTCGTTATTACGAACGATCCAGTCGGACCCTACCAGATTGCATATCCCGGTCTCGTAGGTCTTGTTGTTGCCTGCACCGTTGCCCTTGCGCGACCACCAGAAAAGAGGAAACTTGCTCGGAGCCACGGAAAGACGCCCTGCCTTCCGAAGTTCCAGCAGTTCGATCATGTCATCAAAGGCCGGGTATTGACTATAGTCACAGAACTCCACAGTGACGCGATTGGAGGTCACAGAGGGATCGGCAGACTCGCGCCGGCCGGAAACACCCGCGCGGCAGCCGAGGAACCACGAGTTGCGCACGACCACATCGCTGCCATCAACATACACTCCGGCGTATCCCGGCGTCTCAAAGGTGAATCCGTCGACGATGACATGCAGCGGTTTGTTACCGCGCAGGCCGAGATTGAAAAAAAGCGGGCCGTCGTAGTTGTTCCCCGCCGAGCCTCCGCCCGTCCTCGGCCCCGCAGAGATCAGGTGATCTGCAGGATTCGGCGAACCATATTTGCCCGAGGCATGCAGCCGGACATAGAGCATTTGCGCCTTCTCGTCGTAGTAGTAGCCATGCCGCGGACCGGGATTCCCATCCAGACCGACAAAAGTCTTGAGCGCATCCAGGGAAGCGTACGGCTGAATATCCACGCCGGAATAGAGAATACGACAGGTGGGACGCGCCAGCGGAGCGCGATAGAGCCCCAGACTCTCATCGACCAGCGTCCAGGGCGTAGCGCCCTTTCGGAGGGTCGGCTCCGCGTTGGTGATGACCACGGCGTTCTTCTTGCGGCTTGCCGCCTGGATCGTGATCGGGCGGCCGGGCTCCCCGGCAATATGGAGGTCGATGGGGCCCTCATAAATCCCCTCAGCCACCGTGATGACATCCCCTGGGCTGGCGCGGCGGGCGGCCTCCTGGATCGTGGCCAGGGCGTGCTCCCCATCCGGAGCACGGCCATCAGCGGAATCCCTCCCCGTTTTCCCATCTACGTAATAGACATCTGCATGCGCCGCCAAAGGCAGGCAGCATCCACAGAACCACACCAGCAGTCCTGTGATCGGAGGGGGAATTTTCACGATGGTCTTCCTCGGTACGCTTCGTCTTTCGATAATATTCAGTGGCTGCGCGACCAGCGAAGAAACATGGCAAGCGAAGCGCCTCCCATCATCAGCATGCTGATGCTGCGAGGTTCTGGCACTGCGGAAAGAGTCCGAATCTGGTCATCGGAAAGATAGCTGTTCCATACCGCAGCGGACTCGATCAACGTGCCATTGGGAACGAGATAGGAACTGCCTGCGCCACCATTGTTGATCGATCCGACCTGGAAATAACCCGATCCGATGCTATTGGAGGCGCTGATGGAAGCCGGAACATTCGCGGTTGTTTCCATCGAATCCAGCAGGGTCCCCGTCATGGGATCGTAAAGATCGATGCGCAGAACGTTCGAGGGATCGAATCGCATGGAGATATCGTACCATGATGACGCTTGCAGCGCGTACGACGAAGCATTCGTCAGTTGAGTGTTGTAGGTCGTCCCGTCTGCAGACAAATACCCCTGCAGACGCCCGTTCGTCATTTGCAGGGAGATCCCGCGCTGGGTGTTAACCGGCCGACTCCGCGTCATAAATGCCACCGTCCCGGCCGGAATGCTCCCAAGATTCACCCGCAGCCAGAGCGTTTGAGCTCCACTGATTCTCAGGCTGGCAGCGTTGGACTTCAGGACATTGGTTCCGTCAAATGCCACCGCCTGGGTTCCGGCATTCACCGCCTTGATCCCGGATACCGGATTAAACGTGGGAACGATGGTCGGAGTCATCGCGGTCGTGGTTCCGGAAACATCCGCGAGATTGATAGCGTGAGTCCCGTCCAGGTTTCCTTCGAAATTCCAGTAGGCCACCGCGTCATCAAGTAAAGTCGCCCCCTGCAGTGAACCGAAACCGATCAAAACGAGAGGGAGAACAATGAAAGAAGAAATCGCTCTTTTCATGAACGGGAACCTAAGAACGCCAATCAGTGTAATCAATATTGAATTGCGTTTTTCAATACAAAGTGTATCGATATTCTCAGAATGAGCGCTTCTTCCCGAGTCACCGATTTACTCCGTCATAAAGCCCTTTCTCAGGCACCAGGAGAAAAGTTGCCCTCAGTGAGAGCGTTGATGAACCGATACGACACCAGCCTGCATTCCATCAATCAGGCCCTGCGTCAACTCGAGGCAGAGGGTTTGATCACGACCAAAAAAGGCAGCGGCATCTTTATCAATCCCCAGAAGGGCGTGCGCTACATCGAGCTTCATCGCCCGCAATACCCCTCGCCCACGATGGACGTGAAGGAGATTTCGCTCGATCGGGCCGTCTCCCAGGCGGGATGGAAGTTGGTCATCAAGAGACAACCGGTGAACGGCGACGATCCGGATATCCGCCCTCATGTCAGGACCTGCGCCCATGTGGTCATGCCGACGATCATTGAGTCCAATCCCGGCTTCTTCAAAGAGATCACCTCCCAATCCTCCCCGATCCTGGCTTATGGCCGCTCCGCCGGACCGTTCCAACTCGACTATGTCACCGGGGACGATCACCGGTACATGAGTCTGCTGGTGAAGCACCTTTTAAGCCTGGGTCATCGCCACCTGGCCCTGCTGGAGAACGAACCTCCGTTTTTCTCGATCCTGCAAAGGAGTGAGATTTTCCTGAACCTCGTGGACCTCTTCGATCTTCCAAAACCCGTCATCATCCCCTGCCACACCGAGCGAGGAGAGAGCAGCCTCCATCGAGCCTATGCGGGCTTGAAAGAGTACCTTTCTGCGAATAAGGGAAAACCAGGTTTCACCGCCCTGATCAGCGCCAGTTCTGCAGGGGTAATCGGGGCGCTAAGGGCATTTCACGAGTCTGACATTCGCGTGCCCAAGGATTGCAGCCTGGCCTCGTTCGGGTTGGAGGCCAGCAACGCGCTAATTGTCCCGTCCGTTACCGAGGTCGGCGTAGCCGACGACCACTGGGGAGAGGGAGCTGTACAAGTGCTGGCACAACGCTTCGCAGATCCCGAGGCAGCGCCGATCGGGCTCAAGCTGACTCCCGAGCTTTTCGTTCGCGAATCGACCGCTCCTCCGCCACGCTGATCCGTCACGGCGAAGAGTGATTCGGACCGCTTTAGCCGAGGAAATCCGCTACGCAGCGTGCTTCCTCAGGGGAATGATATTCGGCAGAGCGGAACCCAAGGACTCCTTGGTCTCAACTCCCGCCAGTTCCACCTGCCGCCGGGTGCGAATCTCGAACTGTTCGAGATCCTCCTCCCATTGACTGATCTCCCGCTGCGATTCCCGCACGAACTGCGCGAGCTTCCGACGTTCTTCGTTAAGATGCCTTTGATACATCCAGGCCAGAAAGCGATGCCACGATTTCATAGGTATTTACCTCCGTCGTGAAAGAATCGATCCCCTCGCGAATATCGGATTGCCTGAGTCCGCTATCGGGGCCTGCGGAGTTTTAGCGAACGATACCGCGCTTGCTCGCTTCGATGAAGCTCAGCAGGTGCTCGAGATGGGAGTTCGTCGGAAGCTGCTCGCGAATGGACTCGCAGGCCTGCTTCACGTTGAGATTCGAGCGGCACAACAGACGGAAAGCCTCGCGCAGGGTGCGAATCTCCTCCGCCGCGAACTCGCGTCGCTCCATCCCGACCTGATTGATCCCACGAAGTTCCGCCGGGTTGCCATCGGCAATCATGTACGGGGCGACATCTTGCACGATCTTCGTGCATCCTCCGACGATGGCGTGACGACCAATGCGGCAAAACTGATGCACTCCGCTGAGGCCGCCGATAACGACATGATCCTCGACGATGACATGCCCGGCGAGGGTGCCGTTGTTTGAGAAAATCACGTGATCCCCCACCGTGCAGTCGTGTGCGACATGCGCGTAGGCGAGGAAGTTATTGTGACTGCCCACGACCGTCTTGCTGCCGGGCGCAGTGCCGCGGTTGACGGTGCAAAATTCGCGAAACGAATTGTCGTTGCCGATCTCGAGATAGGTTGGCTCGCCCGCGTACTTCAGATCCTGGCTGCGCTGACCGATCGACGTGTAGGGGTAAAAGCGATTGCGCGCCCCAATGGTCGTCGGCCCCGCGATGGTGACATGATTTGCCAGCACACATTCATCACCTAGCGTCACGTCTGCGCCAATGACACAATACGGCCCGATCTCCACCCCGGCGCCGATCTGGGCCGAGGCGTCAATGATTGCGGTCGGATGAATGCCGGCCATCTCGTGATTATTTATCGACCAGACCGAAGAGCAGTTCGCCCTCGGAGACCACCTCACCGTTGACCTCGCAGCGGCAGGCCGCCTTGCCGAGGCGCTTCTTCGCGCTCAGCATCTCGCAGTGAATGAACAGCGTGTCGCCCGGGAAGACTGGCTTGCGGAACTTCACGGAGTCGGCGCTCATGAAATAGCCGATCTTTCCGATGTTCTCCGTGCGGCGCATCATCACGACGCTCGCGACCTGGGCCATGGCCTCGACCTGAAGCACGCCCGGCATGACCGGATGGCCCGGGAAGTGGCCTTGAAAATACGGTTCGTTGATCGTCACCGCCTTCACGCCCACGGCGCGGGTATCCTCGACCAGCTCAATGATGCGGTCGACCATGAGGAAGGGATAGCGATGCGGTAGGGTGCGCATGATCTCGTTGACGTCGAGCACGCCGCCCTCGGCGGCAATCGGCGTGGGAGCCATCGCGACGTAATCGGAGTGACGCTTCACGAGCGCACGGGCCAGCTCGGTATTCGGGCCGTGGCCCGGCTTTACCGCGACGATATGGCCGCGAAGCCTGCGTCCGGAGAGCGCGAGGTCGCCCACGATGTCGAGTATCTTGTGACGGACGAATTCATCCGGGAAACGCAGCGGCTCCTTGCTGAGTACGCTGTCTCCACGGGCGACGATGGCGTTCTCCAGGCTTCCGCCGCGGATGAGCCCCTTGTCCATGAGCGGCTTCACGTCCTCGTAGAAAACAAAGGTGCGAGCCGGGGCGATCTCGGTTTCGTAGAAATCCGGGGTGATCTCGGCGCTGAGATACTGCGTAAAGCGTCCCTCGGGTCCAACTTGCGTACAGGAGACGCGGAATTTCGTGTCCGGCAGGATGGTGAGGATGGAATCGCCTACCTGCACCGAGATGGGCTCGCGCGGCGTGAAGTAGCTACGCGGCGCGTCCTGCTCGACGATGCCGGCTTCCTTGATCAGCGCGACATAAGCGGCAGCGCTGCCGTCGCCGATAGGCGGCTCGTTGGCGTCCATCTCGATGAGCGCATTGTCGACACCGAGACCCGCCAGGGCGGAAATCACATGCTCGACCGTGTGAATCTTGACGCTGCCCTCGACGAGGGTCGTCGCACGCTCGACCGTTTTGACGCTCTCCACCTTGGCGTCGACCACGGGTTCGTCAGGGAGGTCGATGCGCTTGAACTTGAAGCCATGTCCGACCGGAGCGGGACGGACCGTCAGGGTGACGTTCTCGCCGGTGTGCAGGGCCGTGCCCTTCAGACTGGCAGACGATGCGAGCGTACGTTGTTTATCCACGATAACTAAAAAAAGCGGGGTGGCTCAGGCCGGATGGCTGAGCAGGTCCATGTACTTCCGGTGGCCGACCCGCAGGCGGGATACCAGAGCCCGGCCGATCGAGGCCAGGAGATGAATGGCGGCTCCGGGCTGGAGACCGGCCAGCACGCCAAGGGTCATGCGGGTGATACAGAGCAGCTCGCAATCCTCCAGAGCCGTGACATCCGCAGTGCGCGGACCATCGTCGACGAGAGCGATTTCCCCAAAGAAATCTCCCGCCTGGAGGACAGCCAACTCCACCTCGCCCTCGGCGGAGGGCACGGTCACGCGAGCCGAGCCACGCAGGATGACATACATGCAATACCCCTCGTCGCCAAAGCTGATGATCTTCGTGCCAGCGGCAAAGTGCTCGCGGGAGCTCTGGTGCAAAAGCGTCTGGAGCTCGTCGCGGTTGAGTTCCGCGAAAAGCGTAAGCTTCGCCCAAAGCGCGTCGTCGCAACTCGGGCAATGACTGTCAGAGGATTTTTCCATCGAGCATCCGGATGTGGAGCGGAGCCAGAGCGGCCAGCTCACTGCTGTGGGTGACAATAATCATCGTAACGATTTTTTGGGAAGCAATCTTTAGGAGGGTGTCCGTCACGCGGGCGGCGTTCTCGCTGTCGAGATTGCCCGTCGGTTCGTCCGCCAGAAGCAACCGGGGCCGCCCCGCGAGCGCCCGGGCGATGGCCACACGCTGCATCTCCCCACCGCTCAATTGATGCGGAAAATGTCCCAGCCGCTTCGTGAGACCGACCAGATCAAGCATTTCCTCGGCGCGAGGACGCGCCTTTTTGGACGGCTCGCCACGCAGCAGGAGGGGCAGTTCCACGTTTTCCTCCACGGTCATCGACGGAAGCAAGTTGAAGAACTGGAACACGATACCAAGATCGTTGCGCCGATAGGCGGTCAGTTGCGCATCCGTCGCGGAGTGCAACGGCAGGTCGCCGACCCAGAGTTCGCCGGAATCCGGCTTGTCCAGACCGCCCAGAACGTTGAGGAGCGTACTCTTCCCGCAGCCGCTCGGCCCGGTCACGGAGGCAAACTCTCCGGTGGGCACCTCCAGGTTGACGGCATCCAGCGCTTTCACGGCGGCTCCTTCGCGGGAATAGATTCGGGTGACGTCCTGGAGTCGGATCATGGTAGGGTGACTACCTTGCCGCGTGGCCATGCAGAATCAAGCCGACTTCCACATCCTGGGTGAAACCGCCGATTACCTGGCGGTCGACAAACCCGCCGGCCTGCTGGTTCATCCCTCGAAGCCGGGCGGCCCACGCACCCTCTGGGACGGACTGCGCGACCTCCTCGGCTACGAACTCGCCACCGGCGGGCAGATTTCCATAATCAACCGCCTCGACCGCGAGACCAGCGGCGTCGTGATCGTGGCGAAGAGCGCCGAAGCCGCCCGCACCGCCGGGATCGCCATGCAGCGACGCGAGATGAAGAAACGCTACCTCGCGCTCGTCTTTGGCTGGCCGGATTGGGAGGAAATCACCATCGACACCCCGATCTGCCGCCGGGGGGAGGTGGAGGACTCCATCGTCTGGCTGGAGCGGATGGTGCATCCGTCTGGGCAACCCGCCGTCACCCGCTTTCGGGTCCTCGATCGCCATTCGCGCAACGACGAGCCCTTCGCGCTGCTGGAGGCCGAACCCCTGACCGGCCGCACCCATCAAATCCGCGTTCATGCCGCCTCGCTGGGTTTTCCCATCGTCGGGGACAAACTTTACGCGCGAGGCCGCGACAAATACCTGCGTTTCATCGACGAGGGCTGGACGGAGGCTCTAGCCGCCGATCTATGGCTGCCCCGGCATGCCCTGCACTGCACGCGCATGATCTTCGGGGACAATGTCTGGGATGCCCCGCTGCCCGGCGATCTCGCCGTGCTTACCAGATGATGCGCCCCTGGCGCTCCTTCGTGATGCCCCAGGCGATTTCCTCGGCGAGCTTCTGCCGCACTGCAGCGGTTTGCACGTAACGGTTGTCGGAGGCATTGGAAAGGAACCCGAGTTCGCAAAGCACGGCGGGACGGCGGTTGTTGCGCAGCACGTAGTAGTTGTTGCGCTTCACTCCGCGGTTAACCGTGGGATAAACGGATTTGATCTCCTGGAGAATGTTCGCCGCCAGTCGGCCCGACCGCGAAGAGAAGTAGTAAACCTCCATGCCCTGCGGCTTGCGCTTCGGAGCCCAGTTGTAATGGATGCTCACAAAAATGGAGTCGTTTTTACGGTTGGAGATCGCCGTACGACCACCGAGCGGGACGAAGTAATCCGCGTTGCGCGTCTCGATGACATTGAAGCCCTGCTTGCGCAACTCGATCGCCAAGCGCCGCGCCGTGTCGAGCGCCAGCACCTTCTCCGGCTGCCCGGCGACCGACTTGGCTCCCATGTCGTGGCCGCCATGGCCCGCGTCGACGATGACGGTATGGAAATTTCCCGCACCCGTCAGGTAGGAGGGACCGGCGCAGCCTCCGAAGAGGAGAAGAATCGACAATCCGACGGTGAGACAAAACCAGGTTCTGATGGTAGTGAGTCGGTTGCGCGTTGAATCCATTTTACATCGCCCGTGTTCCGGTTCTCCAGAACGTGCGCAACGTAAAGGACTCACCGAGCAAAGCAACAATTTAGTCTCGCGTAGAACCTCGTCCCGGGCGATGGGTAAAGCCATGCTGGCCAAACGAATCATCCCCTGCCTCGACGTCACCGATGGACGCGTGGTGAAGGGCACGAAATTCCTCGAACTGCGGGACGCCGGAGATCCGGTCGAGTGCGCCCGCGCCTATGATTCGCAGGGTGCCGACGAACTCGTCTTTCTCGACATCACCGCCTCCAGCGACGGCCGTGCGACCATGGTCGACGTCGTGTCGCGCACGGCGGAGCAGTGCTTCATGCCCCTCACCGTGGGCGGCGGTATCCGTACCGTCGAAGACGTACGCACTATGCTCATGGCGGGCGCGGACAAGGTCAGCATGAACACCGCCGCCATTCACAATCCACAGCTTGTAGCCGACGCGGCGAATTATTTCGGTTCCCAAGCAATCGTCGTCGCCATCGATGCGAAACAGGACGGCCCCGGCAAGTGGCGGGTCTACACCCATGGCGGACGCCGCCCCACCGAGCTCGACGCGGTCGAGTGGGCCGCCGAGGTGGCGCGTCTCGGCGCAGGAGAAATCCTCCTCACCAGCATGGATGCCGACGGCACCTGCGACGGCTATGATATCGGCCTGAACCGGGCCGTGAGCGAGCGCGTAAGCATTCCGGTCATTGCCAGCGGAGGCGCGGGCACGCTCGACCACCTCACCGAGGTGCTCGACAAGGGCCGGGCCGACGCAGTGCTCGCCGCCAGCATCTTTCACTTCGGGAAGTACACCATTCATCAAGCCAAGGAACACCTTGCCTCCCATGGCGTACCGGTGCGCCTTTGAGGGTTTGAGAAATCCGCCAGGGTGGATTAAAGGTTACCGATGAGCGATTGCGCACATACCTTTACCGTCGACTCGATCCTCGACCGCCTGCGCGGGGAAGGAATGCGTGTGACGGGCAGCCGCCGTGGCATCCTCGAGGTGCTTTTTGAGGCAGGGCGTCCTCTCTCGCTTCAGGAGATTCAGGACGAGGCTGCCGCGCGAGGAGAGGGGCCGGATTACGCCACGGTCTTCCGCATGATCACTCTGCTGGAGCGCCTGCACATCGTTCACAAAGTGAATCTCCAGCGTTCGTGCAGCTATTACGAACTGCACGATCCGACCAAGCACTACGATCACATCGTTTGCACGGAATGCGGCAAGGTCGTCCTCCTCGACGTCCCCTGCCCGCTGGCCGAAGCGGAGCGCTTCATCGCAGAGCGGTACGGGTTCCAAGACCTGACGCACTCGCTCGAGTTTTTCGGCAAGTGCCCGGAGTGCCTCAACGGCTCGGCGAAGCCGGAAGAGCAACCAGCGGCCGCAGAATAGCCCGCCAGCTTCCCCGAAAGATCAGCACCACCAGGCTGCCTGCTGCAAGCAGTACGTCACGCCACATGGCCCATGCCATTTTTGCCGCCGAGGGAGCCGTATCCTCCGTGCCGAAGCATCCGCACGAAACGATGATCTGATTTGAGATGGCCCAGCCGATGACGTAGCAGAACATCACGCTCAGCCCGAGAATCATGGCCGCCCCGATGCGCGGCAGGCCAAAGATGATGAACAACGCCGCCAGAATCTCCGTGTACGGCAGGAGCAGCGCGATCCAGTCGTACGCCTCCGGCGGGATGAAGGTAAACGGCATGAGAGTGAGGGCAAAGGACTCGGTGGCCATCGCCTTGATCCCGCCCGCGTAGAGAAAGACGCTCCCGAGGGCGATGCGGAGGATGACGAGAAGGATATTCGCAGAATACTTCACGCCGCGCCCTCGCAGATCTGGTGCACCGTCGTGATTACGCGGTAAGCCATGTCGACATTGTGGACGCGGAACAGTCCCGCGCCACGTCGCATCCCGGCCACGATGCAGGCTGCCGTGCCCGCGTCGCGATCGGGCGGATTCGTGATCCCCAGCACCTTCCCAATCACGCTTTTCCGGGAGACTGGCAGCAACACCGGTCGCCCAAAGCGCTCCAGAGACGCCGCCTCGCGATATACCCGCAAGTTGTCCTGCACCTGCTTGGCAAAGTCGATTCCCGGATCGAGGATGATAGCGGCGCGCGACACCCCGGCCTGTAACGCCCGCTCGATGCGATCTTCAAAAAACTCGCCCATTTCGACGATCACGTCCCGATATTGGATGTGTTTATGCGACACCTTGGGCTCCCCCATGGTGTGCATGATGAGCAGCGCCGCACCGGATCGGGCGCAGAGGGCCGCGTTCCGCTCGTCCGGCAGGCCGCTCATGTCATTGAGAATGTCGCCGCCAAGTTCCAGCGCCGGGCCTGCCACCTCAGGCCGCCAGGTATTTAATGAGAGCAGAGGCGGAAAAACCTGTTCCTCGTCCCGCGGCGCCATGTCCCGCGAGACCTCACGGAAGTCTTTGATAAATGGCGCGATACGCTCGAGTTCCTCCTCCGGCGAGATGGCCTCGCGATTTGTCCGGGCGCTCTCGCCGCCGACATCGATAATGTCCGCCCCCAGCCGCACCAGTTCGCGGGCTTTTTGCACCGCCCAGTCCTGATCGACCCGCCCGTCGCCGGAAAACGAGTCGTGGTTGATATTGAGGATGCCCATAATGAGGGGCCGCCGGGGAAAACGAATGCGGCGATCGCGGGCTGTCAGTTCCATCTTGTTTGCATTCTCTCCCAGCGTGGGGTGTACTGGCAACAGCCATGAGTTTTATTGATTCGGTTTTCGCCAAACTGAAAAGGCATCCGAAACGCATCGTTTTCCCGGATGGCGACGATCCCCGGGTCGTGCGCGCCTGCCATGCTTTCTACGAAAAAGACGCCGGTATCCCGATCCTGATCGGCAAGCGCGATGTCATCGAGCGCATCGCCCTCACAGAAAAGGTGAGCCTCGACCACGTCGCCATCATCAATCCCGAGACGGCCAGCGAAATGCCAGTCTTCTGCGAGCGCCTCGAGAAGCTCGAGCGTTACAAGAAGATGGGTATCAATGACGCCCGCGCCCTGCTTTCCAATCCGAACTACTTCGCCGCGATGATGCTCCAGCACGGCCAGGCCGATGCTCTCGTCGGCGGCGTGCACAGTTATTCCGGCTCGCTCCTGCGTCCGCTCATTCAGCTGGTGAAGCCCCTCCCCCACGCCCCGCTCATCTCGGGATGTATGATCGCCGAGGTGGACGAGCGCTTTGGCGACGGTGGTGTCCTTTTCCTCGCCGACTGCGGCGTGGTGCCCGATCCCAACATGGAGCAACTCGCCTCCATCGCCGTGCAGACCGGCCTCGTCGCGCGCCAGGTCTTTGGCCAGCGACCGCGCGTGGCTCTGCTGAGCTTCTCGACCAAGGGGAGCGCCCGCACGCCCTCGACGGAGAAAGTCGCCGGGGCCGTCGTGATCGCCCGCAAGCTCGCCGATGAACTCGGTGTGGAAATCGCCGTCGATGGAGAAATGCAGGCCGATGCCGCCCTCATTCCCGAAGTCGCCTCAAAGAAAATGGAAGCCAGCCTCGTCGGCGGACAAGCCAACGTGCTCATCTTCCCCGATCTGAACAGCGGCAACATCGCTGCCAAGCTCATCCAGCATCTCGGCGGAGCCCGGGTGTATGGACAGATCCTGCTCGGTCTTTCTCGCCCGGCGGCGGATCTTTCCCGTGGCGCGACCGTGGAGGAAATCGTCTCGGTTGCCGCCGTGGTCGGCCTTCAGGCCATCGAATACCGCAAGCTGTATCCGGCGGAAGAACCTGCCGCGTAAATGTCGCAGTTGATCAACGCCGTCACACCCCGGCTGTTCATCGCGGCCACGGAACAGAACACCGGCAAGACCACCACCGCCGTGGGTCTCTACGCCGAGCTGCGCAAGACCTTTGAACGCATCGGCTTCATCAAGCCGGTGGGCCAGCGGTTTGTCGATGTCGAGGGCAAGCAGATCGACGAGGACAGCGTGCTCATCCGCGATACCTTCGGCACCCAGGTGCCGATCGAGGACATGAGCCCGATCGCCGTCGAGCCGATGTTCACCCGGCGGTACATCAATCACGCCAACAACGAAGCCCTGACGCGCCGTATCCAGCACTCCTTCGACCGCGCGGCGTGGGAGAAAGATTTTGCCATCATCGAGGGCACCGGCCATGCCGGGGTGGGCAGCGTCTTTGACCTGTCCAATGCCCGCGTGGCCCGCATCCTCAAGAGCAAAGTGCTCCTCATCACTCCGGGAGGAATTGGCCGCCCTATCGACGAAGGAGCGCTGAATGCCGCGCTCTTCGAAAAAGAAGGCGTCGAAGTCATCGGCGTCGTCATGAACAAGATCCTTCCAGATCGCCTTGAGTCGATCGAAGAAATCGCCCGTCGAGGCTTTGGCCGCCTGGGATTGGAACTCCTTGGCGTCCTGCCCGAGGAGGAAATCCTCATGCAACCCACGCTCCAGCAGGTCTGCGAACACATTGGTGGTGAGACGTACCACGGGCCGGAATACGCCCGAAACCGTGTCGCCTATACCATGATCGGCGCGATGAGCTCGGCAAATCTGTTCCGCAATGTCATTCCGGGAACCCTTCTCGTGGTTCCCGGCGATCGCGAAGATGTCGTCCTGGCGGCGGTTTCGCGATCGCTGGAGAGCGATGGAGGCCCCTTCTGCGGCATCGTCCTCTCCGACAACCTGAAGCCAAGCGACCGCCTCATGGAGATCATGAAGGACGCCCCTCTCCCGGTAATTGGCTCCAAGCGAAACAGTTACAGCATCGCCAGCCGCATTCACTCCATGACGGTGAAGACGCTCCCCGGCGATACCGAGAAGATTTCCCGCATCCAGAATCTCGTCAGCGAGTACGTAGACGTCCCCCGCATCCTGGAGAAACTGGGAATCACCGGGACCTCGGCTTCTTCCGCAATCCATTGACAGCGGCACGAGGGTTGCTTGTAATGCCACCCCTATGAGGTTTCCGCTGCCACTGACGGCGAAGATTGCAGGGTATATCATCGGGAAAAAGCTGCGGGGAGTGGACAAGTTCGCGACTGTTTTACAGTTGGAACCCCTCCACACGTGCAACCTGACGTGCACCGGCTGCGGTCGCATTCGCGAATATTCGACGTCGCTCAAGGACGTGATGAGCCTGGAAGACTGCCTCGGCGCCGCCGAGGAGTGCGGGGCGCCGATGATCTCCATCTGCGGCGGTGAACCGCTCATCTATCCCCATATCGAGAAGCTCGTCGAGGGTCTCTTTGAGCAGGGGCGCATTGTCTACATCTGCACAAACGGCATCTTCATGCGCAAAAAGATGCGCGAGTGGCTCGCCTACGAGTACACGCAGAACAAGGATGCCGTGGAGGTCTTCCTCCAAAAGCTCACGAGCGAGGATCTCATCACCCCGGCGCATGCCGAGGAGGTGCGCAATCCGAAGAACCCGCCGAGCAGCCATGTCATCCGCCCCAGCGGCTGGATGTACTGGAACGTCCACCTCGACGGCCTCGAGCGCACGCATGATCTCATCGTGGAACGCGAGGGCGTCTTCAAGGAGTGCATCGCCGCCATCCGCATGGCCAAGATCCTTGGCTACCAGGTCGCGACGAACACGACGATCTACAAGGAAACCGACATGGCCGAGATCGAGCAGATGTACGAGTACCTCTCCTGGCTCGAGGTCGACGGTCATACCATCTCGCCCGGCTACGATTACGACTCGGCCAAGGAGGACATGCGCAAGCGCCTCAACCTGGAGCCTGAGAATTTCTTCCTCACCCGCGCGGCTACGAAGGAGAAGTTCAAGGACATCCGCTCCTGGGGAGAAAAGTATACGCTCTTCGGCACGCCGATCTATTTCGACTTCCTCGCTGGCACTCGCGACCTTACCTGCTCGGCCTGGGCGATTCCCACGCGCAACATCCGCGGATGGAAGGCTCCCTGCTACCTGATGACCGACGGGCACTACTCCAGTTACAAGGAGTTGCTCACCAAGACCGATTGGGAAAAATACGGCGTCGTCGACGGGGTGGCCCGCGACAAGCGGTGCGAGAACTGCATGGTGCATTGCGGCTACGAGCCCAGCGCCACCCTCGGCAAGTGCGCCCAGCCCGGCGACACGTGGAAGAACATCAAGTTTAACTTCGGCCCGAAGCCGCCCCGCCGCCTGGAGGGGGCAACGGTCCAGGCCTTCACCGGCGTGACCGCAGGCAACGGACACAAGACCGGCCGACCGCAGAAAGAAGCCCAGACCGCAGCATGACCCCACTCGCCCGCCCCGTGTTCCCCTTCGAATCTCCTGAACTCACACTGCTCGCCGAGCCCAAGTCGGTCGAGGAGTCCATCACGAAGGCTCAAGGGAACCTGCTGCGCCAGCAGCGGGCGGACGGACACTGGGAGGCCGAGCTCCTCGTCGACAGCACGCTGTGCTCGGACTACGTGCTCTACATGCACTGGGCCGACCGGGTCGACGAAGACCTCCAGCGCAAGTGCATCGCCCACATCCGCCGCCGCCAGTTGAGCGATGGCGGGTGGAATATCTTCATTAACGGCCCGAGCGAGATCAACGCCTCGGTGAAGGCGTACTTCGCCCTCAAGCTCGCCGGCCACTCGCCCAACGCGCCCTGGATGCGCGAGGCCCGCGCGAACATTCTGCGCCTCGGCGGCATTCCCGCCACCAACACGTACGCGAAGCTTTATCTCGCCCTCCTCGGCCAGTTCCCGTGGAAGTACGTGCCGACGATCCCGCCGGAGATTTTCCTCTTCCCGCAGTGGTTCTTCTTCAACCTCTCGGAGATGTCGTCATGGACGCGCCCGATCCTCGCGCCGCTCACGATCCTGAATCACTTCAAGCCCACGCGCACGCTTCCGGCGGAGTTCCAGCTCCACGAGCTTTATCCGGCAGGCTTGGAGAATACCGATCTGTCGCTGAAGAAAGACCCTCGCTTCTGGGCCTGGCGCAACTTCTTCCTGCGCTGTGACCAGCTCCTAAAGATTTACAACGACCTCCCCTTCCATCCCCTCCGCCAGCACGCTCTGAAGGTGGCGGAAAAGTGGATGACCGAGCGCATGGGCGAAGGCAGCGAGGGACTCGCCGCCATCTTCCCGTCGATGCTCAACGCCATGATGGCGCTCAAGGTGCTCGGCTACAAAGACGACCACCCGCTCGTGCAAAAGGCAGACCGCGATTTTGCCGGACTCTTCGTCGATGACCCGGAGGATTTCCGCATCCAGCCGTGCCTGTCTCCCGTGTGGGATACCGCCATCACCACCATTGCGCTGGCTGAGTCCGGAGTTCCCGGCACCGATGAGGCGATGCAGCACGCGGCACAGTGGCTCGAGGATCGCGAGGTCCGTTTCGTCGGCGACTGGGCGCAGCGGGTGCATGGCATCGAGCCGAGCGGCTGGGCTTTCGAGCACGACAACAAGTATTACCCCGACACCGACGACACCATGATGGTGCTCATGGCGCTGCGTCATGTCCCGGCAAAGGACAAGGCAAAACGCGACGCGCAGTTCCAGCGCGCGTTGAAGTGGCTCCTCGCCTTCCAATGCGAAGACGGCGGCTGGGCGGCTTTTGACAAGGACGTAACCGCCCGCTGGCTGGAGCATGTGCCCTTCGCGGATCACAATGCTATTCTCGACCCGACCTGCAGTGACCTGACCGCCCGCGTACTGGAGTTGCTCGGGTACATCGGTTACGACCGCGAGAGCACGGTGGTGAAGCGCGCTGTCGCCATGCTGCGCCGCACCCAGGAGTCCGACGGCTCCTGGTATGGACGCTGGGGCGTGAACTATCTCTACGGCACCTGGCAGGTGCTGCGCGGCCTCGCCGCCATCGGGGAAAACATGGACCAGGAGTGGATTCGCCGCGGTCGTGACTGGCTGGAAAGCTGCCAGAACGAAGACGGCGGCTGGGGCGAGACCTGCGAGTCATACAATTTCCCGGCGCTCAAGGGCCGTGGACCGAGCACGGCCAGCCAGACGGCCTGGGCGCTCATGGGCCTTTGCGCCTGTGGCGACGCCTCGCGCGAGTCCATCGAGCGCGGCGTGGCCTACCTCACTCGAACGCAGGAGGCTGATGGTTCCTGGACGGAGGATTACACGACCGGCACCGGGTTCCCGTGCGTCTTTTATCTCAAGTACGAGATGTACCGGCAGCACTTCCCCCTGCTCGCCCTGGCCACGTACCAGCAGATGGTGCAGCGATAACGCTCTCTCTACTGCTCAGGACTCATCAGAGCCGAGAGGCGGCAGCGCAGGCGGAAGAAAAAGCTGTTTTCCTCGAACTTCGCTTTCAAATCTTCCTCGATGCTGCGAGCAAAGTCCGCCTCGAACATCTTTTCCACATCCTTCGCAAATCGCGAATCTTCGACGGCTGCAGCCAGTTCGAAGTTCAGCATGAAGGAACGGTAGTCGAAATTTACCGAACCAACGATCGCCACCTCGCTATCCGCGAGCATGACCTTCTGGTGCATGAAACCAGGCTGATAGCGCCATATCCGGACTCCCGCCTCGCGCATCATGGGATAGAAGGTGAAGGACGACAGCCAGGGCAGCGTATGGTCGATGCCCTGCGGCAGAATGATACGCACGTCCACGCCTCGCAACGCGGCATGAGCCAGGGCGGAACGCAACGCGGGATCTGGGACAAAATACGGACTGGCGATCCACAGTCGTTCGCGCACGTCGTGAATGATCTCACAGATAACGGCGGATGAGACATTCCAGACCTCGGCCGGACCCGAGGCAAAAGGCAATACACGCTCATCTCCCACCACTCGCGGGCGGATGGGAATTTGAGGCACCTGCCCGCCAGATGCGTAGCGCCAGTCTTCGGCAAAAGAAACCTGAAGAGCCTGCACCGCCGGCCCCTCGACCTGCATGTGCGTATCACGCCAGGCTCCGAGCGGGCCAAGGCCCATGTATTCGTCGCCTGCGTTCAAGCCGCCGATGAAGGCCGTGTGGCCATCAACGACAACGAGCTTGCGATGGTTGCGGAAATTCACCTGAAACCGGCGGCCCATCTGGCGGTTGGTGACAAAGGACTTCACTGGCACGCCACCGTCCATGAGTTCCTGCACGAACGACTCGGGCAGGCCCTTCGCGCCGACCGAATCATAGAGCAGCCAGCACTTGACGCCCCGTGCTGAAGCGGCAAGGAGGCGATCCTTCAAGCCCCGCCCCACCCCATCATCGTGCACGATGTAAAACTGGACGATGACGTAATCCTTGGCTCCCTCGATCGCCGCATAAATCGCGTCGAACGTCTCCTTGCCATCGACAAGGAGCTTGGTTCGGTTGCCATGCGTGACGGGGAAATGTCGGAGATCCTCCCCCAGTCGCTCCGCGTCACGGTACTTCGCAGAAAAGTGCGCCCGGAAGGGAATCATCGCCTCGCGCGTTGCCGCCATGAAGTCATCCAGCTCCTTGCATTTCCCCGTGCCCGCCCGCACGTAGCCGGAGAAGCGGGATTCACCGAAGACGAGAAACAGGGGCACTGCGATATACGGCAGGACCAGCAACGACAGTCCCCAGGCGATGGAGGCCTGCGGGGTGCGGGAAATCATCACCGCCTGGATGGCGAAATAGATGCCCGCCGCCTGAAAGGCGAACGTCACAATGGAAACGATGATGGCGATCAGTTCGAACATACCGGCGCAGGTACCTCTATCGCTTCGCAGACATCCCGCCAACCCGGGAAATTCCATACGTTGGGGAAGCCTTTGCACTGGTAAGGCTTGGCCGCCTGGATGCGGCAGTCGCGGCCCTCGAGGAAAATGCACTCGCCGGTCGGTTTATCGATGAGGGCGAGTCCGTCTCGGGCGGGCCGGAGGCGGGTGTACTGCTGGACAAACTCATACTCGCTCAGCCCAAGGTACACCGCGATGTCGCGAATATCGGCATCGCCCAATTTCACAAAACCCGGCCAGCGACAACAGTTTGTGCAGCGCTGGCAGGCGTAGTACACTTTGGAAGCTGAAGGATCGGGTGTTTCGGACATCGTCGCCGCACACCATAAATTCTTTTTCTTTTCTGGCCAGCGTGCATCTCCTCTTGCGAATAGGTCTCAAGTGCATAAAATAGATGCACGACCATGTTTTCCAGCTTCCAACTCGCAGGGTATCCCGCCAAGACGTGGCGCCATGACGCCGCCGGGATCGTGGAGGAACTTTTCCGTACCACCTCGCCGGCATACTGGGACATGCTGATCGACCTCCGACAGGAGCTCCTGCATGGCCGGAACTGGAACACCACGTTTGACCTGTTCCTGAAGTGCCGCCTCGCGCTGGAAACCCAGCACTACCTGCCCTTTTACCGCCTGAGGAATCTCCTCGCGGGCAGCTTGCGCCTGGAGGCCCACGGCGAGGACATCGGGCTGGCCCGCATCCTCCGCCGGAAGCATCGCTCGCTGGCGGACATCCGCCGGCACATCACGCGTGATCTCTTCGAACACGAATTAGTCGAGTCTCTCGACCACCCGCTGAAGCTCGAGGTTGTCGAGCGGGTCTAGTCGCTTGATTTTCCAAACAAAAAAGGCCGGTGTTTCCACCGGCCTTTTTCATTTTGGGAGTCTCGATCCGCTTACGGATGAGTCATTTCCTCGGCCTTCACCCATTCGGCGAACTGCTCGGGAGTGACGTGTCCCAGGGCCACGGCGGCCTCCAGGAGACTGGAGCCGTCCTTGTGCGCCTTCTTGGCGATCTGGGCGGACTTGTCGTAGCCGATGTGCGGGTTGAGCGCGGTGACGAGCATCAACGAGTTCTTCACGTACTCGGCGATGCGCTCGCGGTTCGGCTCGATCCCAATGGCGCAATGCTCATCGAAGGAGATGAAGCCATCGGCAAGGAGACGGACGGAGTTGAGGAAGTTGAAGACGATGACGGGCTTGAACACGTTCAACTCGAAGTTGCCCTGCGAACTGGCGACGCCGATGGCGGTGTCGTTGCCGATGACCTGCACGGCGATCATGGTGATCGCTTCGCACTGGGTCGGGTTCACCTTGCCCGGCATGATCGAGGAACCCGGCTCGTTCTCCGGGATGGTGAGCTCGCCGAGGCCGCAACGCGGACCGGAAGCCAGCCAGCGAACGTCGTTGGCGATCTTCATGGCGGAACACGCGAGCGATTTGACCGCTCCGCTGGCGAAGACGAATTCGTTGTGCGACGAGAGGGCGGCGAACTTGTTCGCGGCCGAGACGAACGGCAGGCCGGTCAACTGGGCGATATACTTGGCTGCGACCTCACCGAAGCGCGGGTGGCTGTTCAGGCCAGTTCCGACGGCGGTGCCGCCGACGGCGAGTTTGTAGAGACCCGCCTGGGCGTCCTCGACGCGCTTGATGTCGTCATCGAGCAGGGTGACGTAGCCGGAGAATTCCTGGCCGAGCGTGAGCGGCGTGGCGTCCTGAAGATGCGTGCGACCGATCTTGACGATGCTGTCGAATTCCTTCGCCTTCTTGTCGAGCGTGTCACGCAGACGGCGGGCGGCGGGAAGGAGCTTCTCATGCACCTGCACGGCGGCAGCGATGCTCATCGCAGTTGGGAAGGTGTCGTTCGACGACTGCGACATGTTCACGTCGTCGTTCGGGTGAACGGGCTTCTTGGAACCGAGGACGCCGCCGGCGATTTCGATCGCGCGGTTCGAGATGACCTCGTTGGCGTTCATGTTGCTCTGGGTGCCGCTGCCGGTCTGCCAGATACGCAGCGGGAAGTGGGAGTCCAGCTTGCCCGCGATAACCTCATCGGCGGCCTGCACGATGAGCTTGGTCTTTTCATCGGACAGCTTGCCGAGCTCATTGTTGGCCAGGGCGCAGGCTTTTTTCAGGATGCCGAGCGCGCGGATCAATTCCGGCGGTTTGACGTCGTTGCCGATATTGAAATGGATGAGGGAACGGGCGGTCTGCGCGCCCCAGTAGCGATCGTGCGGTACGGAGATTTGGCCCATGGTGTCGGTCTCGACACGGTGGGTCTCACTCGGAGAGAGAGGTACGTTTGTGCTCACGGGCCATGACGATACCCGGTGCTCTGCAAGGACGCAAGAAACCCCGCCAAATATTAGCGAATGTAATAGTACGGGTTGGGCAATTTGACTGCCGTGCGGGCGTATCCACCCTCCAGGTCGCTCAATTGATCGCCCATGTTCAGGACGATGACGTGGCCTGCCTCCTCCAGTTTGCGACGCACGCCGGACTTGAATGGAACGATCGATGGCTGGCTGTAGTTGTCGGGCTTGAGAAAGAGCCCGCTCCAGCCGGTGAGGCCGGCAGCCTTGAGCTGACGCACGGTATCCGCACGGACAGACTCCACACGACCGGTAATGAGGTAGATGGGTATCCCGGCCGCGCGAGCCTTTTCATAGATGGCCTTGGTCGGCGCGAGCACCGGGTCGTCATGCGTTTTTACCCAGGCAAAGAAGGTGCTGAGCTTCACATCGAAACCCTTGTCGGTGAGATACGCCCAGTTGCTCAGCAGCGTTTCGTCGATGTCAAAGACCACCGCCATCTGCTGGCGGGGCTGTTTGCTGGCGATCGCCCTGTCCAAAGCGGCATGACCGCGCTGAGCCGCCTGCGAGAAGCACTTTTCGTAATCCCCCGCATCGTGCCACCCGATGAGTTGCTGCTTATACAGCCCGAGGTTGGGGCGCGGCTCGCACGGGGCGCACCCCGCGACGATCACGACCAGACCGGCTGCGGCCAGCAGACGTCTCATGGGAAATCTGCTGGCTAGGAGTTGTAAGAACCCTCTACGCGCTCGGCCACATCTCGGAAGCTGTAGTCGACCTCGTAGATTTCCTTCATGCACTCGATGCATTTGTCGGCCTGCCCCATCTTTTCAAAGACCATCCCGAGCTTGTAGGTGATCTCCTTCTTCGTGGCGTCCATCTGATAGAGTTCGCTCTTGGCCTTCTCGAGGATCTTCGAGGCGAGGTCATACATCCCTCGGCCGGTGTAGCACTCGCCGAGCAGGCTCATGGCGCGCAGGCGTACGCTGGGATTCTGCTGCGCACGCTGAAGCTCCGGGATGGCGTCCTTGTAATTTCCCGCGGCTACGAGGATTTCACCGAGTTCGAAGCGCAGCGCGAGATCGGTGGGATTGCGCTCCACACGCTTCTGGGCTTCCTCAAACAGGAGCGCGGCGCGCTGGCGTTTGATGTCTTCCAACTGCGTCGCGTACTCTGCGGCCTCGGGAGCGCTGCCATTGGCGGCGAGATACTCCTCGTACCCGGCGATGGCGACGTCGTACTGCTTGAGGCGCAGGTCGCTGAGTTTGCGTACGAGTGAGGAATCGGAACCGGATGTCAGTTGGACAGCGTAGTTATACCAGTTCACTGCGGACTCGAGGTCTTCCTTCTGCTCGTACATCTCTGCGATGCGGCGGGAGACATCGACATTCGACGGGTCCTGCTCGACACGGGCATGGAGATCGGCGAGGAGGTTGTCGATCATCTCCTCACTACGCACGACGCGATTCTGCTGCTCGAGAGCGACCGCCTCGTCCTTGTTGCGAATGAGATCGCGGTAGGTGGTTTCCTCTTTTTCCCAACCCCCACGCTGCATGGAAGCGGCAGCAGCGGCATCCTTGCCTCCCTTCACTGCGGCGAGGTCATTGGGTGTTACCTGGACGATCTTTCCATAAATATCGACCGCTTTCTGCGGCTGGCCGGTGGAGAGCAGGAGCTTGGCCAGCTCGTGCATCGTCTTGGTATCCTTGGGATTCCCCTCAATGATGGTCTGCAGGGCAAATTCCGCGACTTCCGGCATATTTGCGGCGAGCGCAGCCTCCTTGAGGAGCTGGTTTGCGGCCGGATTGTGCGGTTCGTTTTCCAGCGACTTCTCGATCGTATCGAGAGCAGCGACGGGGTCCTTCTTGATCAGGCTTTGCACCTTGATCGTGTTGAACGATGCCCCGGAAAGTCCTCCAAGGAGGCTCTTTTTGCCGGAGTTTTTTGCAATGGCTGCCTTGCGGACAAGCTGGCGGCCAACGAGGAAATTCGGACAAGCCTTGAGAACTCCCTGCAATAATTGGATCGCATACCCGTAGTTTCGCAATTCCATGGCGCTCATAGCCTTGAGCCACGGGGCGCGTTGAGCTTCGGGCAGTTCTTTTTCAGTGATTACGGGCATAGGTCGGGGTGAACGAACAGGTGCAGTTACGGGGTAGGAGCCTGCGAGGACGGCGCAGCCGGAGCCTTCGCACTTCCTTGACTACTAACAAACTCCGTCAGCGATTTCCACTCTGTTGCAGCGCCTTGGACAAAATCGCTCGTTCCGTGCTCGTAAAGAACGACGAAACCGAAGGTGAAAACGGCCAGCAGGGAAACACGTAGCAGCAGGGCAAGCAGGGACATCATGACAGGATGGATGGAAGGATGGTGAAGGATCGGCTCAATTTTGCCCCGGGAGCGATCACCTGGATACCGGGCTTGTTTTCAAACGCCGTGGGCGGATTGGAATCCGGCAGCCCCCAGCAAGGCTCGACACATAGGAATGGGTGCATATCGCTCCAGAGGGTGACATAGGGAGCCTCGGAGAAATCGAGCGACACGCGGCGCCCGCTGGCGGGGTCGTCGATAATAAACGTCCGTTCCGGCACGCCGTCCAAACCGAGGATGTAGGAGCCCTCCAGCTCGGCGGAGGGAAAGGGTGATTCCCCGCCCGCGTGCGTTATCGTCTCGATTTCTCCGCTGAGAAAATTCCCCGGCGCCATGTGACGGGCGTAGGTTCCTGACGGCAAGAGGAGTTTCGCCGTGAGCGGCGAACTGACGGCAAAACCCGGGTGGAGTCCGAAACTCACGTGGGCATCGAGCGTCGGCTCCTCGTTGAGGAAGGTGAACTCCACGGTCACACCACGCTCGGAAAGCGAGTAGGTCAGGTCGAGCGAGACGCGAAGCGGGTAGAAATCCTGCGGCACGCGATCTGCCGGGACGTGATAGGTGAGCGAGTTTTCCCCGACCTTCGGCGCGTCAAAATCGAACGAGCGGAGAAATCCATGGTTACCGCCCTTGATGAGTTGGCCGCGGTAGTGGGATTGCTCCTTCCAGAGTCGGTGCAGGTAGTACCCCATCACGGTGGCGTGATTGGCCCAGCCGCTCTCGGGTTTCCCGGTCTCCCCATCGCGATAGAGAAAGCCCTTCCACTCGCCCGAGAAAGCCTTGGCGGCGAGGCTGATCATCTCGGCACCCTTGCGATTGACCGCGATCTTGAACCGCTCGCCAGTCAGGGTATCCAGAGTCACGCCATCGGAGACGCTTTCGGAGTAGTCAGCCATGCAGGCGATGCAAGCATGTTGCGCCCCGGAGATCAAACACTGCCATTCCCTACTCTCCGCGATAAGCCTCGGCGACGGTGCGGGCGAGGATTTCGATGCCCTCGCGCACGACCTGATCCTCCATGGCAAAGCTGAGGCGGATGCACTCGTGGGCGTGCCGCCAGTCAGCGGGCATTCCCACCGCAAAGTAATGACCGGGAACGATCAACACCCCCCGCTCCTTCAAGCGAACGTACAGTTCCTCCGCCGAGATCGGCAGTCCACGAAACCACAGCCAGAGGAACAATGCCCCCTCGCTGACATGCACATGGTAGTCGAGCGAGTCGTCGAAATATTCGTCGATCCAGCCAAGCGCCTGCCGGGATTTGGCCTCGTAGTATGGGCGGATCACCTCGCGGCTCAGGCGGAGAATATCGCCACTTTCCACGATAGGGCGTACGAGCGTCTGCCCGATGTTGCCATTGGCGAGGCCGACGACAGCATTGAGCGAGCTCACCGCCCGGATGATCTCGGGCCGGGCCACGATCACCGCCGTGCGGGTGCCCGGGAGACCGAGCTTCGACAGGCTGAGGGTGAGAATGATGTTTTCATTCCAGATCGGGCGCACCTCCCGAAAGATGATGCCGGGAAAGGGAGCGCCGTAGGCATTGTCGATGATGAGCGGAATTCCCGCCTCGCGGGCAACGCTGTCGAGGCGCAGGATTTCCTCATCAGTGAGGACATTGCCAGAGGGATTCGTGGGACGGGACAGGCAGATCGCCCCCGTACGATCACTCAAGGGCAGGCGCGCGAAATCGATGCGGTATTTGAAGCGATGATTGGGCAGGAACTCGATGTCGGGCTCCGCGGATTCAAACAACCCGGGCGCGATTCCCTGATTCGCATACCCGATGTACTCGGGCGCGAGGGGAAGCAGTATGGTCCGCTTTTCCTCTGCGAACTGCCCCGCCAGGAGGTTGAAAAGATAAAAAAACGCCGTCTGCCCGCCCGCCGTCACGACGACGTTTTCGCGGGTCACGGGCCACCCGTACTCACGCTCCAGCAAACCTGCCACGGCATCGCGAAAGGCGGTATTGCCCGCCGGTGGGTCGTAATTGGCCAGCATCCGGTCGTAGGCGCCGCCATCGGCGAGGAGGTCGGACATGCGATGTCTCCACACCTCCTGCACGGCGGGAATGTGCGCGGGATTGCCCCCGCCCAGCATCCGCATGGTTCCATGGGCATCCGCGAGGGCATGCCCGAGATCGTCCATCAGTTCTTCAATACCGCTGCCGGAGGCTAGCGCGCGGCCGAATTCCGATTTTTGCAACACCCGATGGATGCTGCCAGCGACACGCTCTGGGAGAAACAGAAAAAAGTTTCCGTTTTAGCGCGGGCCGATTTGCCGTATTTTGGACATTCCATGACGTTCTCAGAAACATACGCCGCGGGTGAGTGCTTGAAGTCCCCGCTGGTGCAGCGTTTTGCCCGGCTTATCGAGCCCTGCAGCGACGCCACCATCCAAAGGATGGCCCGGGAGTCCTCCGCCCTCACCCGCCGTCACTTTGGAAAGACGATGCGTTTGTTCGCACCGATCTACCTCTCGAACGAGTGTATCAACTCCTGCTCGTACTGCGGATTTTCGCGCGAAAACGCCATTCTGCGCGTCACGCTGGAAATCGAGGAAACCGCCCGCGAGGCCGATCACCTCGTCAAGGAGGGCTACCGCAACATTCTCCTCGTCGCGGGCGAGCATCCGAAATTTGTCTCCGGCGATTATCTCATGCGTACGATGGAGCGCCTGCGGCCCATGGTGCCGAGCCTTTCCCTCGAGGTCGCCCCGATGGAGACCGAGGAATATGCCCCGCTCGTGAAAGCCGGAGCGGACGGCCTGGTGGTTTACCAGGAGACCTATCACGCCGAGACCTACCGCGAGATGCACCTTACCGGGCCGAAGAAAGACTACGCATGGCGGCTGGATTGCCCGGAGCGCGCCTACGCCGCGGGATTCCGCCGCATCGGCATCGGCGCTCTTTTCGGCCTCTGGAAGTGGCAGGAGGAGGCCCTTGCACTCGCCGCCCACCTCGAGCATCTGCAAAAGAACTGCTGGAAATCGCAGCTCACCGTCAGCATGCCGCGCCTGCGCCCGGCGGCGGGGGAATTCCAGCCCCGCTACATCCTGCCGGACCGCGAGTTCATCCAGGTGATGTGCGCCCTGCGCATCTGTTTCCCACATGTCGGCATCGTCCTGAGCACCCGCGAAATGCCCGAGTTGCGCGATGCCGTCGCGCCCCTCGGCGTGACCATGATGAGCGCGGGCAGCCACACCGAGCCCGGCGGCTACACCGGCCAGGGCAAGGACAAGCTGCACCAGACCGTGCGCGGCAAGGCCCAGGAGCCCACCGGCGGCGAAAGAGCCGAGGAGCAATTTGCCATCTCCGATGCCCGGACCACCGCCGAAGTCGCCGCGCGCCTGCGCGAGCTCGGCCTCGAACCGGTCTGGAAGGACTGGGACCCAGCCATCCTCAACGCTGCGTGAAAACGGTAACCATCAACGGCCAGCCACGCGAGGTCGCAGCCTCGACGGCGGTAGCATTGGTCGACGAACTCGGCCTCCCCGCCCCAACCGTGCTGGTGGAACTCAACGGCAAGGCGCTCCACCGCTCCGAGTGGCCCACAGAGGCCATCACCGAGGGCGACGTGATTGAAATCCTGCGCGTCAGCGCGGGAGGGTAGCCGGATTTTACTGGGTACTGGCGATGTAGTCGCCCATATCGACGCCGAAGCGGCGATCGTCCACGGACGGCGTCAGTTCGGAGTATTTCTGCCCATCCCAGACGACCAGCTTCATGAGGGGTTCAGTCGTCATCGCGCGCACCATGAGATATTGATCGAAGGTATCCGTACGATAGCCATCGAGGGCGACGATAATCATGCCGCTCTTGAGGCCATTACGCTCCAAGAAGCTGTTGGTCTCGCGAATGGAGACTCCCTTTTGGGGCGGAACAGAGAAGGAGGCCAGGGTAACCTCCTGGATGCCTGCGGGGAAGATGCTGCCGATGAGCCTGTCATACTGCTCCCGGTCCACATACTGCGGAGCAGCCTTCATAGCGCGGATCAGGTGGGCGGACTCCTCCACCGGCTTGCCTTTGCTATACCTTTCGTCGCACTTTCGGGCGGTATCTAGGGCGCCGCTCCACCGGCCGGTCGCCTCCTGCAGCCAGATGTAGGATTGCAGACCAGTATAAGAATACACCTCCGCAGCATCGGCTCCCACCTTTTCCGCCATCTCGGCGTCGCCTTTGCCATGGAGGTATTTCACCAGCCAAAGAGAATTGTTGGCAGTCCTGACCCGGTCGCGAGCCTTCTCAAAACCGAGCAGGTAATACCGGGCCGCTTTACCAGCATCGTCCCGCTCGCGAAAATAGAAACCCAGATCGAGATATTCATCAGGATCGATCTCGGCGACCCGCGAGGAGTATTTTTCGTACTCAGCGGGTTGATCGTAGTATGAGTTGGCCAATGTGCGCATGGCTCTGCGGTGGAATCCCAGCATGTCCGCCATGTATTTCTCGAACATCGCGGGCTTGATGTGGTCGTGGCTCGATCCGTTGTCGATGTAAGCCAGATTGTAGGCCAGCCGATAAGAGTATGGCGCCCGATCAAGCAGCTCGGTCATCCAGACCTTGTCCGTCTCGTCTCCCACGCCGATGTCATACAGCCGGGTCTCCTCTTCAAAGGCGGTGCCTGACGGGATTTCCGGATGAAACCACCTATGCCAGTCGGGAACCTGAGCCGGCACATCATCCCCATCCTTGTTGCGACGCAAAGACGCCCACAGGCAGGGCGTCACCATCTCGGGCTGCTCTTGAATGATCTTTCGCAAGGGATCATTCATCATCTCATACCGTCGGGCGTCGCGCTCCATGGAGCGCTCGAGGAATGGCTTGTATCTTAGCGAGGGAAGCTGATTCACGATGAATGCCTTCACTTCGGACGCCTCGTCCTTCACTCCCCACTTGTCATTGAGAAAAGCATAGAGCGAATCGAGCCCCTGCATGAGACTGCGCTGCTGCATCCCCGAGAGCAGATTACGGCCCGCGACCTGGAGCCTCAAACTCCCGTCCCTGCCCGCAGTGACTGGAGATCCCTCCGGAGTGTCGAGATATTCCTTCAGCCACGACCACGATTTATCCGAGGGCTCAAAGCCTTCGGCCTTGGCTGCATAAGCGATCTCCTGCAGTTCCGGGATCAGAATGGGCTTGCTAAAGATATGCCCACCTCTGACGGAGAGGTACCGCTCGTTGGCTATGCGACAGTAGCCGAGATCGATCTTCTCCAGCTTGATCTCCTCCAGAAAGTCAATGCCTGACATTTCATTGATCGCCATCGTGAGCGCCCGAAAATACTCATGCTGCAGCGCTGGGCTTCCCATGCCCGCGGCCGGGCGGCCCGACCGCCAATCCATGGAATTGCGAAGGCGAATGATCTCCTTCCAATCGGCCAGTTTTCCCTGCGCAGGGAGATTCATAGCCAATGCATCCCTCTGCTGCCCGCACAGAGTCAGTCGCAACGCCTCGGCGACTTTCCTTCCCGGGGACTCCTTCGAAACTCCCAGCGCATCCGCCGCAGCCAGAAATGCTGTCATGCGATCAAGAGCCGGGCGAATATCGCGAAACATTCCCGAATGGTCGTTAAAGGCCATCACTCCGCAAAGAATGGCCGCCTGCAGCCAGCCCTCGCCCGATCCCGGATGCGCCTGCAGGAACTCGGAGATACGGCGGTTTTCCTCGGAGTAAACCACGATGCCTGGAGACAACAGCCGGGTCAGCAACCCCTCCGCCGTCTGGTTGGACAAGGCGTCGTCCGGGGCAGGCAGCATGAGTCGCGCCCACTCACGATAGGTCTCGGGATTCCATACTCCTGTCTTCCCGACAGCCAGGGGCGTATTTACTCCGCGAGCAGCGACCTCGTAGAGTCCCGCCGAGGGATAGGCCAATACCACTTCTTCAATCTCCCCCTTTTTTGCGAGAGCGCCGAGGTCCGCGAGATATTGGGAGATCAACCGTACGGTCCAGCCTTCCTCCGTGCGCATCAGTCTCGCCTCATCCCTCGCCACCGGAACACCGGTGCTCACTACGACCGTCGATGCGCTTTGCTCGGAGTAGTAATAATATCCCAGGGCAACCACGAGTCCGAAGACTCCCGAAATCACGACACAGGCCGTTACAGGTGAAACTTTCACAGGAGCACGCTTAGTGGCGCACACTCTGTCCGCCCGCCCCCGCAGCGTAAAGGCAAATCCCCCTTTACAGACTAAGACTAAAGCAATGCAACAGGTCGCTTATCTTAGCGTCGCCTTGCATAAGCCGTGCGTTTTTAGCGTTCGTCGCCGAGCGCGGACTTGAGCCGCGCGATCGTGGCAAGGGCCTCGTCGACCGGACCGAGCACGCAGACGTGGCCCATCTTGCGGCCAGGCCGCGCCTCGGCCTTGCCGTAGAGATGCAGCTTGGCTTTCGGCTCGGAGAGGACGACATCCCAGCGAGGCTCGCCGTCTTTCCAAAGGTGGCCGAGGATGTTCCACATCACGACGGGTGTGAGGAGCTCCGGCGAACCCAACGGCAGGCCGCAGACGGCGCGGAGTTGCTGTTCGAACTGACTCGTGGCGCAGGCGTCGAAGGTGTAGTGGCCGGAATTATGCGGACGCGGGGCGAGTTCGTTGACAACGAGTTTGCCATCGCGGGTCAGGAAAAACTCCACCGCCAGCAGGCCGACCACGTCGAGCGCGACAGCGATTTCCCGAGCGAGCTTTTCCGCTGCCTCGGCGACCTCGGGCGAAAAACGCCCAGGGACAATCGAAAGATCGAGGATGTGGTGGGTGTGGATATTCTCCGAGGGCGGGAAGGAAACCGCCACGCCATCCACCCCTCGAGCCACGACGACGGAAAGCTCCAGCTCAAAAGGCACCCAGGCCTCCAGCACGCCGCGCGGCGCGCCGAAGTTCTCCCAGAGTTGAGCCGCATCGACGGAGCCGTTGAGTTTCACCTGCCCCTTGCCGTCGTAGCCGAAATCCGCCGTCTTCAGCACAGATGGGGTGCCGATCTCGCCTATGGCTTTCGCGAGGGATTCCGCAGAATCCACCACGCGGAACTCCGCATGTGGGAAGCCATTCTGGCGCAGGAAGGTCTTTTCGCGCTCGCGGTTCTGGCAGATGTGCAACACCTCGCCGCGCGGGCGCACCGGGCAGATCGACTCGACCGCCTGCACGGCGCTGAGCGGGATATTCTCAAACTCAAAGGAAATCGCATCCACCCCAGAGGCGAACCGGGCCAGCGCCTCGGTATCCGTGAACGAGGCTGTCACCTCGACATCGCTGATCTGGCCAGCCGGGCTGTCCGGGTTGGGCTCAAAAGCGTGCACCCTGTACCCCATCCGCCGGGCGGCGATGCCAAACATGCGCCCGAGTTGGCCTCCGCCGAGGATGCCGACGGTGCTGCCGGGGTTGATGGAATTCCTTTTCGCCGGAGCATCGGCTCGGCTAGGGTGCTCGTTCTCGTTCTGCATGGTTGACCGTATTACGTACTTTCTGGCGCTGGGCATCATCTCGGTAATCCGATGTCTGCCACTCGGCGCGGCCTTTGTTCTTGGCCAGTCGCTCGGGGCGCTGCTGTGGGCCATCCTGCCCAGCTATCGGCGGCTCGCAAGGGAAAATCTCACCCGCGTCTTTGGCGAGGAGAAAACCCCGGCGGAAATCCGCGCGCTGACCTTCAAGCACTTCACCACGCTCGGAGCCAATAGCGTGTGCGCCCTGAACATCGCCGGAGCTTCACAGAAGGTCATCGCCAAGGCCGCGTGGATCGCCCATCCCGAGCGCCTGCAAAAGCACCTCGCCGCCGGTCGCCCCGCCGTCATCGCCATCAACCACATCGGCAACTGGGAGCTTTACGCCCAGATGGTTTTCATGATGCCGGAGATCAAGTTTGGCACAGTCTATCAGGCGCTGCGCAACAAGCCGCTCGACGACCTGATCAACCAGGACCGCCGCCGCCTCGGGGTGGCCACCTTTGACCGCAAGAGGGGCTTTAACGAAGCCATCGCCCTCCTGCGCCAGCCCGGCGTGGTCGGCGTACTGGTCGACCAGAATGCCGGGGATGGCGGCATTTTCATGCCGTTCTTCAACCGCCTGAGCTCCACCTCGCCGCTGGCAGCCACGCTGGCCATCCGCACGGAAGCCGCCGTGGTGCCGATCGCGATCTTCACCGAGGGCTTCGCCAAATGGCGCGTCGAGATCAGCGAGGAGGTGCCCTACGACCCCGCGCAGCCCGAACAGCTCACCCTCGACATCAACAAGGCGCTCGAGCGGCAGATCCGCGAGTCGCCCGCCGACTGGTTCTGGGTGCACAACCGCTGGAAAACCCCTCTCCCGCACTTCCTCACCGTCACGCAGAAGCGCGGCGTATACCTCCCCGAGGGCGAAAAGGAGACGCTGAAGCCCTTCCGTATCGTCGTGCGCTCGCCGAACTGGCTGGGCGACGCCGTAATGAGCTTCCGCGCCGCCCGCGCCTTCAAGCTCGGCCGTCCCGACACACACCTCGCCATCCTCACCCCCGCCAAGCTGGCCGGGCTGTGGAAACTCGTGCCCGAGGTGGACGAGATCATCCCCTTTGAGCCAAAAGAGTCGATTTTCTCCGTGGCGAAAAAGCTCCGCGGTCGCTTCGACGTGGCGGTGCTTTTTCCGAATTCGCTACGCAGCGCGCTTGAGGCGTGGCTGGCAGGCATCCCGCGGCGATTCGGCTACCGCGGGCACAATCGCGAGTATTTCCTCAACCAGATTCCCTCGGAGAAAAAGAAGAAGAAAAAGAAGGTGGCTCCCAAGCCTGAACACCACGCGGACCGGTACTTCACGTTGGCCGAGAAGTGCGGCGGAGTCGAACCTCCGCCCCTCCCCCGCCGCAGCCGCCCGGCTCCCGGCAAGCCTGTGATCGGCGTCTGCCCCGGCGCGGAATATGGCCCTGCCAAGCGCTGGCCCGCCGAGAGCTTCCGCAAGACGATGGACCTGGTCTCGGCGAAACTGGACTGCAAATGGGTAATCCTGGGCGTTTCGGCCGACCAGCCCATCGCCGCCGAAATTATTGAGGGATTCCCCGGCGAGGTGGAAGACCTGACCGGCAAGACCTCCCTCGACGGCCTCGTGGAGACACTGGAAACGCTCACCGCACTCGTCACCAACGATACCGGCACGATGCACCTCGCGGATTTCCTCGGCGTACCGCTCGTCTCGATCTTTGGCTCCACCGAGCCCGACCTCACTGGCCCGCGCAAGGACAAGAGCGTCGTGATCCGGCATCGCGTCGAGTGCAGTCCATGCTTCCTGCGGGATTGCCCGGTGGATTTCCGCTGTATGGCCGCCGTGACCCCGGAAGAAGTCTCCAGCCGTGTGCTGGAGCTGGTAAATGGTGGGCAGTGAGGGGATCGAACCCCCGACCAATAGTGTGTAAGACTACCGCTCTACCGCTGAGCTAACTGCCCTGAGAAAAGGGAGGCGAGTCTCCTTGGGAAACCTGCCTGCGGCAAGAATAATGCACTGGAGGCCGCGCGAGGCAAGCAGATCACGTCGGTGAGATGCGAAATTTCGCCTCTGCCGGGCAAGCCTTTTCCTATCGGGAACCGTTCCAGTCGCCCTCGAAGCGGTCTTTGCGCCACGAATTGCCTTCATCAATACGGGTAAGGGTCATGCCGCGGCCCGTGGCGATGTAGGTGTAACTGCCCGGAGCGCTTTCAAAGCGCGTAGCTTCGTTAGCTGAAGTGTCGGTGAAGGTGATCCGATTGCCCTCCAGCGTGTAACGCCCGCGAAAAGCTGGGACCGCCATATCCTCACCGAGGTAGATGGCGTAGGTATTACCTGGAAGAATGCGCAACTCGATGGAGCCCTCGCCCTTCAAGCCGCTACGCCGCCAGGTGCCAACGATCGCAGGCCACTCGGACACAGCGATACGGGCGATTTTCCACGACCCATCCTCCCAGATCCAATCAACCGTCACGCGTTCCTGGATATTGAAGCGCCCCGGAGAGTTTGCCGTCATCGTGCTGCGAGTAGCAGCACGGGTGGGCAGGGAATACACCATCTCGGGCTTGGTAAACGAGATCGTATAGGGATCGAGAGCCAGCGCATTCAGGTACGTCGACACGGTGGCACCGCGCGGTGAGGCTGGCAACTGGATGGTCGCATTCTTCGCGAACTGATCTGCGAACTGCTCGTGGCGCGCCGAGTTGTGAGTCCTTGCCACAGTGGAGAGACGATCGCCGAGCGAGGTGGGATCGACCACGGGAACCTCAGGTTCGCGGTGGGCACAGGACGCAAGGAGCACTGCTCCCACGAGTACGAAAAACGCGCGCATGGCGATCTGATAACCGCTCCGAAGCTCGGAGCAAAGCGAATCCCTCAAAATCTTCCTCTATTCGAGGACGGAGACCTTCACTACCTTGGCCGGACGGAAGGGCGTACCGGAGGTCTTCGGCGGCTGAATGAGGCTCAATGCAATGAACTCCGGGTTGATCGGAGAAATGATGCTATATCCGCCTTTCCCATTGGGGAGCATCGGGGTACCCCACCGACTACGGCAGACAACTTCATTAGCCAGAATGCGCTCGCCGCGCAGAGTGTGATTATACATATCGACCTCGGTCGTCGTGGACTGCGTCGTGGTAATGGGCGCGATGTAAGCGCCTCCGGCGAGGAGAAGAGGAAGCATTTTGGGTTAAGGAACTGGCGATCATAGATACCGACTCAACCTGGCAAGGGCAAGTGCAATCACCTCCCCGATGCGATGCTCGGGACCAGGCCGGCACCATGTATCGCCGAAACAAGGCGCTGGCGACTCCAGGGAAACTATGGAGGGGGGCGACTCCGGAAAATTGAAAAGGCCGGTCGTAATGACCGGCCTTTTCGGAAAACGTGTTGGGTAAATATATCAGGCCTTTTCGACCTGCCAGTATTCAAGGTCCACCGGGGTCTCGCGACCGAAGATGGTAACCGATACGCGCAGCTTGCCGCGCTCGGGATCGATTTCCTCGACGATACCATTCTGGTTCTGGAACGGACCATCGGCCACCTTGACCTTGTCTCCGACTTCGAAGCTGATCTTTGGCTTTACGGTGTCCTCACGTTCGCGGACCTGGGCCAGCAGACCCTCGACTTCCTTGGTACGCATGGGAGTCGGGCGGTCTTTCGAACCGGCGAATCCGATCACGCCGTCCGTTTCGCGGACGAAGTACCAGGTCTTGTCGACGAGCTGGTTGTTGTCATCCAGCAGGTGCATGTTGACGATCAGATAGCCGGGGAAGAACTTGCGAGTGGTCTCGGTCTTCTTGCCGCGCTTGATCTCCTGCACGCGTTCCGTAGGAATGAGAACCTCGTACACATAATCGCTCATCTCCTCGAGCTTGATACGGCGGACGAGATTGTCCTGCACTTTCTGCTCCTGTCCGGAGAGAACGTGCACGACATACCACTGGTCTCGGGGTGCGATTGGCATGTGTCTTTACTGTCTGGTCAGGAAACCGACGATGTTGATGAGGAAGAAATCAAAAAGTGCGATGTATGCGCCCAGGATGACCATCGCGATCAAAACCACCATGGTCGAATCCGCCAGCTCTTTGTAGCGCTTGAAACCTTTTTCGTTGGGGTCCCAAGGCCACTGGGCTTTGCCGAGCTCCACACGGACCTCGGTGACAAACTTGCGGATCTTACCGATCATGAATGGGTACGAATTTAGAAATGTAGGAATAATGCCTTTTGCTCAGGACAGGAGGGACTCGAACCCCCAACCGACGGTTTTGGAGACCGTTGCTCTACCAATTGAGCTACTGTCCTTTGGCAAAAGAGGCGACTAACTTATTCCAGAATATCCGCCACGCGTCCAGCACCGACGGTGCGGCCGCCTTCGCGGATAGCGAAACGGATCGTCTTTTCCATGGCGATCGGAGTGATCAGCTCGACCTCGATGGAGACGTTGTCACCAGGCATAACCATTTCAACGCCCTCGGGGAGCTTGATGGTGCCGGTCACGTCCGTGGTACGGAAATAGAACTGCGGGCGATAGTTCGAGAAGAACGGCGTGTGACGGCCGCCTTCGTCCTTGCTCAGCACGTAGATCTCAGCCTTGAACTTGCGGTGGGGCTTGATCGAACCGGGCTTGGCGATGACCTGACCGCGCTCGATGTCTTCCTTCTTAACACCGCGGAGAAGCACACCGACGTTGTCGCCGGCTTCGGCGGAGTCGAGAAGCTTGCGGAACATTTCGATGTCGGTGACGGTCGTCTTGACGGTCGGCTTGATGCCAACGATCTCGACTTCTTCCATCTTCTTGAGGATACCGCGCTCGACACGACCGGTGGCGACAGTGCCGCGACCTTCAATGTTGAACACGTCTTCCACCGGCATGAGGAAGGGAAGATCCTTCGGACGCTCCGGCGTCGGGATGTATTCGTCAACGGCGGACATGAGGTCGAGGATCAGCTTCTCGTACTCGGCGTCTCCTTCGAGAGCCTTGAGAGCGCTGCCCTTGACGATCGGAATGTCGTCGCCAGGAAATTCGTATTTGCTCAGGAGTTCGCGGACTTCCATCTCGACGAGGTCGAGGAGGTCCTTGTCGTCCACCATGTCCACCTTGTTCATGAACACGACGATCGACGGAACGCCGACCTGACGGGCGAGGAGGATGTGCTCGCGGGTCTGGGGCATCGGGCCGTCTGCGGAGCTGACGACGAGGATAGCACCGTCCATCTGGGCCGCGCCGGTGATCATGTTCTTCACATAGTCGGCGTGTCCGGGACAGTCGACGTGCGCGTAGTGGCGGTTGTCGGTCTCGTACTCAACGTGAGCGGTGTTGATCGTGATACCGCGCTCTTTTTCTTCGGGAGCAGCGTCGATATCAGCGTAGTTCATCGCCTTGGCTTTGCCAGCCTTGGCGAGCACGGTCGTGATAGCGGCCGTGAGCGTAGTCTTGCCGTGGTCAACGTGGCCGATCGTGCCGATGTTGACGTGCGGTTTTGTTCTCTGGAACTGTTCTTTTGCCATCTTAAGGGTTGCGTTTGGTTTGACAGGCGCGTCGTTCTTCAGGGGTGGAGCCCATGACCGGGATTGAACCGGTGACCTCGTCCTTACCAAGGACGTGCTCTACCAACTGAGCTACATGGGCATATAGGGCCTGAGCCATAAAGAACTAGGACGCTTCTGCGTATTTTGTCCACCTGCAAAAGGGCGTAAAACCCTAACCGTTATCCCGTATTCCGCGAAACGGCTAGAGTCTTCATTCCCTTATTGAAGAGGGACGCAAAACGTACCAAACGCGAATTGCCTGTCAAAATGAAAAACACCCCCTGAGTGAGATTGCTGCGCGATGATTTCCAAAGAGACCGCTGGAAGTCCCAAAAAATCGCGCTAAATTCCGCTCTGAGGCCACCTTATGAAATTTCCCCTCCTCCTGGCGGCAATCGTTGCCCTGCTGGGAATTTTTCCTTCCGGAGCATCCGCCCAGACCCAATCTCCGGTCACTTTTGACACATTTTTTCATGAACTTTCCCCCTACGGCGAGTGGATCGACGTGGATGGCTACGGCACGAGCTGGCGCCCCAAGGTGGACTCCGACTGGCGTCCCTACACGGATGGCCGTTGGGCGCAAACGGACGCGGGATGGACTTGGATGTCCAACGAACCATGGGGATGGATCACCTACCACTATGGTCGATGGACCACGCTGGAAGACGGTGCCTGGATCTGGGTGCCTGGATACGAATGGGCTCCCGCCTGGGTATCCTGGCGCACAAATGATGACTATATCGGCTGGGCTCCCCTGCCCCCTGAGGCCGTATGGGAACCCTCGGCCGGATTCAACACGAGCGTTGATGCTTCCTACGGGATCGGAATTCAGGTCTATACCTTCTGCCCGGTACAATATCTCGGCTGGCCGGCACTGCGTCCCGTATTGATGCCGGTGAGGCAGAACGGAGTGATCCTGCCCACGACGACCAATGTCACGAAGATCGCGGTGCGCAATAACGCGATCTACTGCAATGGGCCCGACTACGCTCGGATCAACCAGCAGGGGCAGTACTCCGTCCCGCAATACCAGATCCAGAAGTACCAGGATGCCGTCGGGTGGCCGGCTTCGGCGGAACAACAGGCTCTCTTGAAGCAAGGCGTGCTGCCCGTGCGAGCTCCCAGGGTTTATCCGATATTTTCCGCGACGAGCCAGCGCAGCGTGACCGTCCGGATTCCGCGCCACCAAAATGGGCCACCTCCCCAACAATCCGCCGTTCAACCCGCTCAAGCAGCGCAGACCGTCACAGTGCAACCACAACCTCGCATAGTCGGCTACCCGGCCCCCCAGCAGTCGAACCCTTCCAATTCGCCAACTGTGCAAACCGTTGTCCCTCCGGTTCAGTACCAGCAGCAACAGCAGGCACAACAATACCAGATCAACGCCAACCGCCAGCGTCGCCAGGAAATCCAGCAGCAGGCGCCCTCATCCGACACCGCTGTACGCATCCAGCAACAACAGGAGCAGATGCAGGAACGCAACCGCCAGATCCAGGATACCCAGCAGCGAATGATGCGGCAGAGCCAACAACAAAGCCAGGCAGACGCAATGCAACAGCAGCGCGAAGCCATGCAGATACAACTCCAGCAGCAACAGAATCGCCAGCAGCAGCAGGTCCGCCCACAGAATCAGCCAAGGTCCCAGCAAACACCACCGCCTGGAAGCGGATGGAAGACCCTAAACAACTACTAGCCGTCACCGGGAGGAAAGAACCCCCGGGAACGATCACCTAGCGGCGGGCGCCGTAGGCGTTATTGCGGTCGACGAGGAAGAGGTTTGCTCCGCGTCGCTGAAGGACAAAGGTATTGTTATCGCCATACTTCGTCCATGGACCAGCGGGCACATCGCGAGCCTCGACGAACTTCCAATCAGTTACGTCTTTGTTTCCCATGCCGAGATAGTCGCGCACTGCGGGGGAAATATCGAGACCAGCGCCCTGGTTGAGGTTCGGGCGGGGACGTTCGTTGCCAAAGACGTACTGAAAATGATCGGTGCGAAACGGGCCGCAGTCCTCCCACTGGGCGTAGCAGATACGGCTGCCGAAACGGATGGCGATCCACCGTCCCTTGCAAACCGACTTACCGGGGCGCTCGAAGGCCTGCTTGAACCATGGAATGACCTTGCGAGACTCCGGCTTGGTCGTGCCTCGCGTCACGTCATTGTAGGGCAGCGCAACGTAAAAGGGATTTTGGCGGGGAACGAAATTGGCAGGGAGAAAATTGCGGCGGCGGGAGGAATCCGGGTCGTCATACCCGCCGTAGTTGCGAGCCCACTGCGGATCCCATGAGCTCTTGTAGTTCGGCACCGGATTATTGACCGTCGGGCGTTCTCCGACCCAGAAAACCGTGGTCATGATGTTACGCTTCCACGGATACCGATTGAAGCCCGCTCCCGGACTCGACGGCGTAACCACTTGGGGCGCAACCTGCAACAGGGCGTTTTCGCGAAGTTTCATCGCGAATTTCTGGAAATCGAGACTCGAGGCAATTGGCGACTGAGCCTCAGCCGCAAAAACCGACGAGATCATTGCCAGTGCCAATACTGTTGGTGCAAGCAGCTTCATGCCCTGGGAAAAGAACGGGTAGTATCGTAGCCGCGATTGCCTCCCGCAACCGAAAAAGTTTCCATGCACCTGGTTGCCTGTGGTGATTAAAAATCTCGGAATGGGGCCATTTACGTTTTTTTAATGCGGGAGGATGGGCCTTTAACTCACGGTACGGGCCGACATTGCCGGAGAATGACGGCATGTTCGCATTGGACATTCTTCAGGCCGCGCTCTTCGCGGCAGCACTCATTCTATTGACTCCCCCGCTGGGCCTGTACATGGCCCGGGTATTGGAAGGACGATGGCGGTTCCTCGCCCCCGTCGAGACGGCCATCTACCGGCTCTGCGGCATCCGTGAGCTGCGCGAGATGAGCTGGAGGCAATACGCGGGAGCGCTCATCGCCTTCAATATCATCGGGCTGGCGGTGCTCCTCGCCATCCTGATGGGGCAGGGTTTCCTCCCGCTGAATCCGCAGAGCCTGCCGGGGATGAAGTTCCTTCTCGCGCTGAATACGGCAATCAGCTTCGTGACCAATACGAACTGGCAGGCGTATTCGGGTGAGTCGGCGTTGAGCTACTTCAGCCAGATGGCCGGGCTGACGGTGCAGAACTTCGTGAGTCCCGCCGTGGGCGTCGCGGTGATGCTCGGGCTCATCCGCGGATTCGTCCGGCGCACCGGCACGACGGTGGGCAATTTTTGGGCCGACCTCGTACGAACGGTTCTCTATATCCTGCTCCCGCTCTCGATTCTTTTTACCATCGTGCTGGCTGGCCAGGGCGTGGTGCAAAACCTCTCGGGTTACGTCACGGCCACGACCGTGGAGGGAGCGCAGCAGTCCATTCCCATGGGCCCGGCGGCTTCCCAGGTCGCAATCAAGCAGCTCGGCACGAATGGCGGAGGGTTCTTCGGCGTGAACAGCGCCCATCCGTTTGAGAACCCGACCCCGCTGACAAACTTCCTCGAACTCCTCGCCATCTTTCTCATCCCGGCGGCGCTGACGTACACCTTCGGCGTCCTGACCGGCGACCGTCGCCAGGGCTGGGCGCTCTTTGGCGCGATGTTCATCCTGTTCCTCGCGGGCTTCGCGGCGAGCTGGTGGGCGGAGAGCCGGCCAAATCCCATCACGCATGTCCCGATCAACATGGAGGGCAAGGAGCAGAGGTTCGGCGTGATGAACAGCGTGCTCTGGTCGACCGCCACGACGGACGCCTCGAACGGGTCAGTCAATTCCATGCACGACAGTCTCTCGCCCATCGCCGGGATGGTGGCGATGCTCAACATGAAGCTCGGCGAGGTGATCTACGGCGGCGTGGGCGCGGGCATGTACGGCATGCTCATGTATGTGCTGCTGACGGTCTTCATCGCCGGGCTGATGGTGGGCCGCACGCCGGAGTACCTCGGAAAGAAGATCGAGGCGCGTGAGGTGCGGCTTGCCGTCATCGCGCTCTTCGTCCCGAGCGGGCTGATCCTCGTCGGCGCGGCCATCGCGGCATCGGTTCCGGCCGGGCTCTCCAGCCTCGCCAACGCAGGACCACATGGATTGAGCGAGATTCTGTATGCCTTCGCCTCGGCGCTGGGCAACAACGGCAGCGCCTTTGCCGGGCTCACGGTCGACACGCCGTTTTACAACCTCATGCTCGGCGCAGGCATGTTGATCGGGCGCTTCATCGTCATCATTCCGGCGCTGATGATCGCGGGCAGCATGGTGCGCAAGACCGCCGCGCCGCCCTCGCCCGGCACCTTCCCGACGAACACGCCGCTCTTCGCCGCGCTCCTTGTGAGCGTGATCCTGATCGTGAGCGCGCTGTTCTTCTTGCCCGCCCTCACCCTCGGCCCGATCTCGGAGCACATGGTGATGCTCCAAGGTCGCACGTTCTAACCCATCGACTCGATATATGAGTGCTTCCAAGACTGACTATTCCCAACTGATTCCCGCGGCCATCCGCGACTCCTTTCTCAAGCTCGACCCGCGCGAGCAGGTGAAAAATCCCGTCATGCTCGTGGTGTTCCTCGGGGCCATCTGGACGACGGTGACGCTGTTCACGAGCTTCTCGGGCTTCAACCTGCAAATCGCGATCTGGCTGTGGTTCACCGTGCTCTTTGCAAACTTCGCCGAGGCGATGGCGGAGGGTCGAGGCAAGGCCCAGGCCAATGCCTTGCGCCAGGCGCGCACGCAGACCATGGCCCGCCGCCTGCGCAATGGCGTGGAGGAGCGCGTCGCCTCGACGGAACTCCGCAAGGGCGACCTCGTGGCGTGCGAGGCCAATGACCCGATCCCCGCCGATGGCGAGGTGGTCGAGGGCGTGGCCTCGGTCGACGAGGCGGCCATCACCGGAGAATCCGCCCCCGTCATTCGCGAAAGCGGCGGCGACCATAGCGCTGTCACGGGCGGAACCCGCGTGCTCAGCGACCGCATCGTCATCCGTATCAGCGCCGATCCGGGAGCGGGATTCCTTGATCGCATGATCTCGATGGTGGAAGGCGCACGCCGCCAGAAGACGCCGAATGAAATCGCTCTCGGCATCCTGCTCGTCAGCATCACGGTGCTGTTTCTCTTCGCGGTCTTCACCCTGCCCGCCTTCTGCGCCTACAGCGAGCAGGCGGCGGGACAGAAGGACGTCGTCAATACCAGCGCGCCGGTTCTGGTTTCGCTGCTGGTCTGCCTGATTCCCACCACCATCGGCGCGCTGCTCAGCGCCATCGGCATCAGCGGCATCGACCGCATGATCCGGCGCAACGTCATCGCCACCAGCGGTCGCGCAGTTGAGGCGGCCGGGGATATCGATGTGCTGCTGCTCGACAAGACGGGCACCATCACGCTCGGCAACCGCATGGCGACGGCCTTTCACCCCGCTCCAGGCGTGGAGGAGCGCCAACTCGCCGAGGCGGCGCAGCTTTCGTCGCTGGCGGATGAAACCCCGGAGGGTCGCTCCATCGTCGTGCTGGCCAAGGATCTCCATGGCCTGCGCGCGCGGGACTTCCTGCCGTCGCATGTCGACTTCGTGCCCTTCACCGCGCAGACCCGCATGAGCGGCATCGATATCAAGGTCGATGACGATGGCGCTCCCATGACGACACGCAGCATTCGCAAGGGCGCAGCCGAGGCGATTCGCCAGGAGGTCGAGCGCCAGGGGGGAAAATTCCCCGCGCAGGTGCGCAACGCCGTGGAGGTCATTTCCAAGGCGGGCGGCACGCCGCTCGTGGTCGCGGAGGGCGTGACGGTGCTCGGCGTCGTTCAACTGAAAGACGTGGTCAAAGGCGGCATCAAGGAGCGCTTCAGCCAGCTCCGCAAGATGGGCATCCGTACCGTGATGATCACGGGCGACAACCCGACCACGGCAGCCGCGATCGCCGCCGAGGCGGGCGTGGATGAGTTCATGGCCGAGGCGACGCCGGAGATGAAGCTCCAGCGCATCCGCGCCGAGCAGGCCGAAGGCCACCTCGTGGCCATGACCGGCGACGGCACCAACGACGCCCCGGCGTTGGCCCAGGCCGACGTGGGCGTGGCGATGAACACCGGCACGCAGGCCGCGCGCGAGGCGGGAAACATGGTCGACCTCGACAGCAATCCCACGAAACTCATCGAGGTTGTCGAGATCGGCAAGCAGCTCCTCATGACGCGCGGCGCGCTGACCACCTTCAGCATCGCGAACGATGTGGCGAAGTATTTCGCCATCCTGCCTGCGATGTTTGCGACTCTGTATGCCTTGAAACCCGGCGCGCCCGGTCCGCTCGCTGCCCTGAACATCATGGGCCTGCATTCGCCTGAGAGCGCGATCCTGAGTGCGGTGATCTTCAACGCTCTCATCATCATCGCGCTCATTCCGCTGGCCCTGCGCGGCGTGGCCTACCGAGCCACGGGAGCGTCGCAGGTGCTCCTGCGCAACATCATCATCTACGGCCTCGGCGGCGTCATCGCCCCGTTTATCGGCATCAAGCTAATCGACATGCTGCTCGTGACCCTTCACCTCGCCTGATCCCATGAAAACCATCCTCACTGATTATCTCGTCTCGCTCCGGGCCATCGTGGTCTTCACTGTGCTCACCGGCCTCGCCTACCCGCTGGCCATGACCGGCGTTGCCCAGGCGCTCTTTCCGCACGCAGCGAATGGCAGCCTCGTCGGCCCCGCCACGCAGCCAGCCGGGTCGGCGCTGCTCGCGCAGAAATTCACCGCGCCGAAATACTTCTGGCCGCGTCCGTCGGCCTCCGATTACGGAACCGTGCCCTCCGGGGCCAGCAACCAGGGGTTCACCAGCGCGAAGCTGGCGGCAGGCGTGGAGGAGCGCCGCGCCGCCATCGGGCCCAACGCGCCGTCAGACCTTCTCTACGCCTCGGGCAGCGGGCTGGACCCGCACATTTCCCCCGAGGCGGCAGAGTATCAGGTTGCGCGTGTGGCTGCCGCCCGCCAGCTCCCGCCGGAGGCCATCCGGCGCGTCGTCGCGACGGCCACCGAAGGCCCGCAGTTCGGCTTCCTCGGTCAGTCGCGGGTGAATGTTTTGGTGCTGAATCGCGCGCTGGATGCGCTAAGATAGCGGCGTGAACGACGAACGGCGGCCCGATCCCGACGCCCTGCTGGCGGGCATCGCCCGGGCGGAAAGCACGCGCGGACGGCTCAAGGTCTTCCTCGGCATGTGCCCTGGCGTGGGCAAGACCTACGCCATGCTGCTGGCCGTCCAGCAGCGGCAGGAGGAGGGCGTGCGGGTGATGATCGGCTATGTGGAAACCCATGGCCGCATCGAGACGATCGCACTGACCACCGGGCTTCCGCATATCCCGCGCCGGACGATCGCGCATCGCGGCGTGCAAATCGAGGAGTTCGACCTCGACGCCCTGCTTGCCGCGCGCCCGCAGCTCGCCGTCATCGACGAACTCGCCCACACCAACGCCCCCGGTTCCCGCCACCCGAAGCGCTGGCAGGATGTGGAGGAAATCCTCGCCGCCGGGATCGACGTCTACACCACGCTCAACGTCCAGCATGTCGAGAGCTACCGCGATGTGGTGGCGCAGATCACTGGCGCGCCCGCGCGGGAGGCCGTGCCGGATTCTCTCCTCGACCAGGCGACGGAGCTCGAGCTGATCGACATCTCGCCCGCCGAACTGCGCAAACGGCTCAACGAAGGAAAAGTCTATCTCGGCGAACGCGCCATCACCGCCTCCGACAATTTTTTCCGCGAGGGAAACCTGAAGGCTCTGCGCGAAATCGCCCTGCGCATTTCCGCCGAACGGGCGGATCGCGACGTGCGCGATTACCTGCGGACGCAAAGCATCAGCGGGCCATGGAAATCCCACGAGCGCTATCTCGTCGCCGTGGGGCCAAGCCCGTTCTCCGGTCACCTCATCCGGTGGACACGGCGGATTTGCAGCCTCACGCATGGGACCTGGATGGCGGCCTTCATCGACAGCGGTCGCACGCTCTCCGATGAGGAACGCACGCGCCTGGAGCGCAATCTCGCGCTGGCACGTTCGCTCGGCGCGGAGGTCGTCACCTATGGCGGCGAGGACGTCACCGAGACTCTTCTGCGCGTCGCCCGCGAGCACAATGTCACCCAGATCGTCGTGGGCAAACCGCTCAATCATCCGCTCCTCGATCTCCTGCACGGCGGTTCGCTCGTGGATAAGCTCATACGCCGCAGCGGAGACATCGACATCTATGTCGTTCGTGCGGAGAAAAGCGCGGGCGGCTGGCGGTTTGATCTTTCCGATTTCCGGCGTCCGAAATTTGCCCGGGAGCTTGGCATCGGCGCACTGATCGTTCTGGCCACGACCGTGCTCGGGCTGATCATCCGGGATTCCGTCGGCTACATCACGGTCGGTCTCATTTATCTGCTTTCTGTCATCATCGGGTCGACCGTGCTCTCGCGCGTTCCGACCATCGCGATGGCAGCACTCACGGCGCTGGCATGGAATTACCTCTTCATCAAGCCGTACTACACCTTCTACATCCGTGCTCCGCACGACGTGATCCTCTTTGCGACGTATTTCATCGTCGCGCTGGTCATGGGGCACCTGAATGCCCGCCTGCGCCAACGGGAGAATGCCGAGCGCCGACGCGAACAGCAGGCCGTCGCGCTGTATGAATTCAGCCGCGACATCGCAGCGGCGGAAAGCTCCATCGCCGCAGCCCAGCACCTCGCCGCGCATTGCTCCAGCCTCCTCAACACCTCCGCCACCGTAACGCTTGAAAACGATGGCACGCTCGCGGAGGCCGCCGGGCCGAAACTGGAAGCCAACGAAGTCGCCGTGTCCGATTGGTGTCTCCGCCATGGCGAAGCCGCGGGCAAATTCACCAACACCCTGCCGCAGGCCACACATTTCCATCTCCCGCTGAAGAACGGCGACCGCGTCTCCGGCGTGCTTTCGCTGCCGCTGACTCGTCCGCTCACCCTGGCCGAGCGCCAGCTGGTTGAGACCTTCTCCACCCAGTTCGCCTTGGTATGCGAACGGGACCAGCTCTTGCGCCAGGCGCAGTCCGCCGCAGTGGAGGCGCGGTCACGGGAATTGCAAAAGACACTCCTCGACAGCGTGTCGCACGAGTTTCGCACTCCCCTCGCCGCCATCTCGACGGCGGCGGATGGGCTTTCGAACGACATCGGCGACCGCCATGCGCTGGTGGGAGAGATTCAGATCGCATCCAACCGACTCAACCGCATCGTAAGCAATCTCCTCGACATCACCCGCATCGAGACCGGCGGAGTGCAACCCCGGCTGGAATGGTGCGACCTTTCCGAGATCGTGGACGAGTCGATACTACGCGGCAGCGACGATGTGCGCGGTTGCGAGATCACGGTCGGCATCGCGCCCGGGGCAGCCCTCGCGCGCGTCGACGCTGCACTGATGGAGGAGATCTTGACCAATCTCATTCGCAACGCCGCGCAGCACGGCAACGGCGCACCCATCACGCTCACCGCGGACCGGGAAGGCGATGGTTTGCGGCTGACGGTGAGCGATTCCGGCCCGGGACTCGGCGACAACCCGGAAGCGGTGTTTGAGAAATTCCGACGCGGCTCCTCGACCGCCTCCAAAGGGTTGGGGCTTGGCCTGTCGATCGTGCGCGGATTTGCCGCCGCGCTGGGAGGAACGGTGACGGCGGAAAATCGCGCGGAGGGCGGAGCGCGCTTCATCCTGCGCTTGCCCGTCGAGACGCGATCTGCGGAGAATCTCATCACGCCATGAGCAACATCCTCGTCATCGACGACGAACCGCAGATCCGGCGACTCGTTCGCCTCGTGCTGGAAGGCGTCGGCCACAAGGTCCGGGAAGCAACGACCGGGCAGGATGGTCTGGTGGAGGCTGCATCGCGGCAGCCCGATGCGATCATTCTCGATCTTGGCCTGCCCGACCTTGATGGCGTCACCGTGTTGCGCCGCCTGCGCGAGTGGACTCTGCTGCCCGTATTGATTCTCTCCGTGCGCGATGCGGAAGAGGACAAGGTGCAGGCGCTCGACGCCGGGGCGGATGATTATGTGACGAAGCCCTTCAGCAGTGCGGAACTGCTCGCCCGTCTGCGCGTGGTCTTGCGCCGAGCGACACCCGCCAATGATCCCGTGCTGGAATGCGGTCCGCTGCGCATCGACGCAGCCGCCCGCCTCGCGTGGGTGCATGGCGAGGAGCTTTCCCTCTCCGCCACGGAATACTCGCTGCTCCGCGAACTCGCGCGACACGCGGGAAAAATCGTCACGCATAAGCATCTGCTCGCCACGGTATGGGGACCCAACGCAACCTCGCAGAGCCAGTACCTGCGCGTCTACGTGAGCCACCTGCGCAAGAAGCTCACGGAGCGCGGCTTCCCGGCGGAAGGTTTGCGCACGGAAACCGGCATCGGATATCGCCTGCAAGTGCCGATGGAAGAAGGTCGCTGAAAATTTGTTCCACACGTTTCTCCATCGTGGAACTTTTTTGCGCCGATGAGGGGTTCGGAAGGGTAGTCTGCGATTGACATCCCTAGATGTTGTGGTGAATTCAGATTTAATTCTCCACGGACCACAATGCGTTGTCCCAAATGCGGCTCACTCGAAGATAAAGTGATCGATTCCCGGCTGTCGAAAGACGGTGCGAGCATTCGACGCCGTCGCGAGTGCCTTGATTGCGAGACACGCTACACGACGTACGAGGAAATCGAGCGCATTGAATTGCGCGCCATCAAGCGCGATGGCCGCCACGAGCCTTTCGACCGTCACAAGCTGAAAACCAGCTTGGTCAAAGCGTGCGAAAAGCGGCCCATCGGACTCGATCTCATCGAAAAGGCCGTGGAGGACATCATGCAGGAGCTGGAGGCCGAGCAGAAACGAGAAATCCCCACTCGCGAGATTGGCGCGAAGGTGATGGAGCGTCTGCACCTCCTCGATCCCATCGCCTATGTGCGATACGCATCCGTTTACCGGCAGTTTCAGGAGATCGGGGATTTCATCGAGGAAATCCAGAGCTTCGAAAAACGCGCCGTTCGCACCCAGGCACAGCCCGAACTTTTCAAGGCATGATCGCACTTCGCAACAACCTCCCGCTCGTTTGCTTCCCTGATGGCCGCATCATGAATTTCGAACGCACCTGGCTCGCCACCTCGCTGGCCAAGGCGGCCGAGCGGGCCGGGTACAAGAAGTGGTGGCTCGCCTCGCATGTGACGGAGAGCGTCACCAGCTACTTCGAGCAGGATTTCGGCGAAAATACCGTGACGATCACCGGCCTGGAAAAGGCGGTGCAGTCCGTGCTCCAGGTCATCGGCTACAGCGATGTGGCCGGGGAATTCGCCGCCAGCCCGCCACCTGCGCGCATTTCGCTCGAGGAACTCGCCCGCAATGCCGGCCACGGGTATGAACTCGCCTTCTTTGACCTGCTCCGCGTCCGCGTCCGCGAGGCGCTCGACGCCAAGGCCCAGCGTCTGGAGATCTGCGACGCCCACAGCGGCGTGAAGCTGCTCCGCTCGGCCAAGGTGTGGCGACGCGACTGCTCGGGACTGCTCGAGGAGATCGTAAATTTCGTCCGCGAGGAAGTCGTCTCCGCCCGTAAGGAGGAGATGGAGTTGCAGCTGTCATGACGCTCTTCGAAAAGATCATCGCCCGGGAGATTCCCGCGCAGATCGTTTACGAGGACGACCTGAGCATCGCGATTCGCGACATCAATCCGCAGGCGCCTGTCCACGTGCTGGTCATTCCCAAGAAGCCCATTGCACGCGTGGGTGAGGCCCAGCCGGAAGATCAGGCTCTCCTTGGTCATTTGCTGCTCACCGCCGCCAAGGTGGCAAAGCAGGAAGGGCTGGAAAATGGTTTCCGCATCACGATTAACCAGGGTGTGGATGGCGGCGAGACCGTGCCGCACATGCACGTGCATGTGCTCGGCGGTCATTCGCTCAGCTGGCCTCCAGGCTAGGCGAAATCCTCTTGCCTGTTCCTCCCGGCGCGTCTCTCTTTCCTTATGCCGCCGATTGTTACGACCACCCTGCTGCTGATTCTGTCGAATCTCTTCATGACCTTCGCGTGGTACGGCCACCTGAAGACGATGAAGACGCAGCCGCTCATCTACGCCATCCTGGTGAGTTGGGGCATCGCGTTCTTTGAGTACATGCTCCAGGTCCCGGCCAATCGCATCGGGTCCAGCATGCTCACCCTGCCGCAGTTGAAGATCATGCAGGAGGTGATCACGCTTTCGGTCTTTGTGCCATTTGCGGTCTTCTACATGGGCCAGCCGATCAAGCTCGACTATCTCTGGGCGGGCCTCTGCATGGTCGGAGCGGTGTTTTTCATCTTCCGCTCCGCCTAGGCGAAAAGCGGACTTTCCGCCCTGCTCGTTAAAAAGAGCAGGGGCGGTGAACTCGTCGTCCACCGCCCCTCACACACCAATGTTGTAACAGGTGTCGCGCGCCGCTAGCGGTCGCACTCGCCCATCACAAAGTCAAACGATCCCAGAATGGTCACGACGTCGCTGACGAGGTGGCCGGGCAGGATCTTGGGAAGGATGCTGAGATTCACGAAGCTTGGGCTGCGAATCTTGAGGCGGTACGGAACGCCGCCGCCCTTGGAGTGAATAAAGAAGCCGAGCTCGCCCTTCGGGTTTTCCGCGCCGAAGTACACCTCGCCCGCCGGGGCATCGACGCCCTCGGTGACGCGGATGAAGTGGTGGATGAGCTCTTCCATCTTCGTCAGCACGTCCGTCTTGACCGGGAGCATCTGCTTCGGGTCGATGACGTTGATCGGGCCGGTCGGGAGCTTGTCGATGACCTGCTCGAGGATGCGAATGCTCTGGCGCATCTCCTCCATGCGGACGAGATAGCGGTCGTAGCTGTCGCCCACGGTTCCCACGGGAACTTCAAAGTCGTATTTCTCGTAGTCGAGGTAGGGATTCTTGCGGCGCAGGTCGTGATCGATGCCGGAACCACGAAGGTTCGGGCCGGAGAGCGCGTAGGCGATGGCGTCTTCCTTCGAGATCACACCGACGTCCTTGCATCGGTCGACGAAGATGCGGTTGCGGGTGAGCAGACCGTCGGTTTCCTCGAGGGCGGGTTTGAAGGTGCGGATGAACTCCTTGAGCTGCGGAAGGAAAGTCTCAGGCAGGTCGTGCGTCTGGCCGCCGACGCGGGTGTAGCTCGTGGTGAAGCGCGCGCCGCTGAGGAGCTCGACGAGGTTGTAGATCTTTTCGCGCTCGGTGAAGGTGTAGAGGAAGACGGTGATGGCGCCGATATCCATCGCCATGCAGCCCACGCCGAGAAGGTGGGAGGAAATGCGGGCCAGCTCGCAACAGATCACGCGGATGGCCTTGCCACGGGGCGGGAGTTCCCAGCCCATGAGTTTTTCCACCGCGAGCGCGTAGGCGACGTTGTTGGCGATGGGAGCGAGATAGTCCAGACGGTCCGTGTAGGGAACGAACTGGTTGTACTGCATGTTCTCGGCGATTTTTTCGTCGCCGCGATGCAGGTAACCGACGTCGGGCATGCCGCGGGTGATCACCTCGCCGTCGAGGTCGAGAACGATACGGAGCACGCCATGAGTCGAGGGGTGCGACGGCCCCATGTTCAGTGTCAGCGTCTCGCCGAGCAGTTCTCCGACTTCCTGTGCGTCACGCACACTCTGAAGGCCCCTGGAAAGAGCATCGGGATGTTCAATTGTCGTCGCCATTTTTTAAAAAGTCCTTATCCGTGTCGGAGTATCGTTTTGTGTGAGAGATTCAAAGAAACTCTTACCAGAGAAATACCGCAATAATGAATATCACTTCGACTGAAAAAGCATGCCCCCCCGTGCTCGTCGTCGTAGGAGGAGGTTTTGGGGGGCTGTCGGCCGTCAAGGAACTGGACGGCAAGCCGGTCAAAATCATCCTCATCGACCGGAGCAATCACCATCTCTTTCAACCCCTCCTCTACCAGGTGGCCACTGCCGGGCTGTCCCCGGCGGACATTGCCCAGCCGATCCGGGCCATCCTGCGGAATCAGGAGAATGTCACCGTCGTGCTCGACGAAGTGAAGGAAATCCACCCTGAGACCCGCGAGGTGGTCACAGGTGACCTGACTTTTCACTACGATTATCTCATCGTCGCCGCCGGAGCACGGCATCACTATTTTGGCAACAATGACTGGGAACCCCTGGCCCCGGGCTTGAAGAGCCTTGAGGACGCGGTGGAACTCCGCCGGCGCGTGCTCCTCGCCTTTGAGGTGGCGGAGAAGGCACCGACCCCCGCGCTGCGCGAAGCCGCCATGACCTTCGTCGTGGTGGGAGCAGGACCTACTGGCGTGGAAATGGCCGGGGCGATCTCCGAACTTGCGCGATTCACTCTTCGCAAGGACTTTCGCCGCATCAACCCGGCGGAGGCCAAGGTGATTCTCATCGAAGCCGGGCCGCGCGTGCTCCCGACCTTTGATCCGACCCTCTCCGAGAGCGCCATGAACCAGCTGAAAAACCTGCACGTCGACGTGCGTGTGAACAGCGCGGTGAAGCGCATCTCAGAGGGCGAGGTGCAGGTGAACGAGACCGTGATCCCGACGCGCACCGTCATCTGGGCGGCGGGCAACAAGGCATCGCCGCTGGCCGCCATGCTGGGTACCGAAGTCGACCGCCAGGGGCGCGTGAAGGTCAATGCCGACCTGAGCATTCCCGGCCATCCGCACGTCTTTGCCATCGGGGACATGATCACCGCGACGTACGACGGCGGCAAGCCGGTCCCGGGAGTCAGCCCGGCCGCGATGCAGGCCGGACGACACGCGGCAAAGAACATCCTGCACCTCATCCAGCGGGAGCCGACGGAACCTTGGAACTACTTTGACAAGGGCAGCATGGCGACCATCGGACGCAACGCGGCCGTGGCGCAGATCGGATCATTCAAGTTCGGCGGCTTGCTGGCATGGGCGGCGTGGGTTTTCGTCCACCTGCTCTTTCTCATCGGCTTTCGCAACCGCTCGGCGGTCTTCCTCCAATGGATCTGGGCGTATTTCACCTACGGCAAGGGCGCTCGTCTCATCTCTGGTCCGACGGGACGCTGGGGTATCCTCACCCTCACGAAGCACGATTCATGATTCCCGGGCGTATCGGTATCGTCGGCTCGGGTTCCATCGGGCTGTATTACGGCGCAAAGCTGGCGGCGACAGGCCACGATGTCGCCTTTCTCATGCGGGGCGGACTCGAGGAGGCTCGCCGCGATGGAATCCGGGTATATTCAGAGACGACGGGGGACGTCCACCTCGCAGAACCCACCGTGTTCGCTTCGGCGGAGGAAATCGGCCCCTGCAGCCTTGTGATCAACTCGCTCAAGGCGACGTCCAATGATGTCCTCGCACACGCAATTCCGCCCCTGCTTGGCCCCGACACGGCGTTGCTGACGCTGCAAAACGGCCTGGGCGGCGATGAACTGCTTGCCAGCCAGTTTGGCGCGGAGCGCGTGCTCGGAGGACTGTGTTTCATCTGTCTCACCCGCAGGACCCCGGCGAGCGTCAATCATGTCGGCAAGGGGAAGCTCTCCATCGGGGAGTTTGGCCGCCCGGTATCCAGCCGCCTCCGTAAAATAGCCGAGGCCTTCAATACCGCCCGCGTTCACACCGACGTGGTGGAAAATCTCGCCGAGGAACGCTGGCGCAAGCTGGTCTGGAACATCCCGTTCAACGGCCTTTCCGTCGCCGCTGGCGGCGTCACGGTCGATACCATCCTGGCCGATCCGGTTCTGCACCAGCGTTGCCGCGGGTTGATGGAGGAGACCATCGCCACCGCCAATGCTCTCGGGTTTCCCATCGAGGAAAAATACGCCGACTTCCAGATCGATCGCACCTACCCGATGGGGCCATACGCGCCCTCGACACTCATCGATTGGCGGGCGGGGCAAAAGCTCGAGGTCGAGCCGATCTGGGGCGAGCCGCTCCGTCGGGCTCGTACCGCCGGGGTGACCACCCCGCTCCTCGAGGCGCTTTACGCCCAGTTGGTTGCCCTCAACGCTGCATTGCCGTAACAAATACCCGCGTTATTCCCTCGCGGAGTGCGATTTGTGAGGGGCAGACGCAATTTCCGGTGCGCTTCGCGAAAAAAATCTGTTAAGCGTGCGGGCTCGCTTCATGCCAGACGAACCCGAGATTCCTGATGAAGAGCTTGTCGCCCGCACGCGTGCGGGGGACCCCGACGCATTCTCGGATCTGGTCGTGCGCTACAGTCCGCGCCTTTACGGCCTCGTGTATAACATGACCTCCAATCACGAGGACACAAACGATCTGCTGCAGGAAATTTTCGCCAAAGCCTACCGTTCGATCACCGGATTCCGGGGAAATTCCTCCTTCTACACGTGGATGCATTCGATCGCCGTGAACATGACGATCAACTTCCTCAAGAAACGGGGCCGCCGCCAGGGAATGAGCCTCGATGACATTGACTCGAATATTCAGAATGACCGGGAATTCATCGAAGTCACCTCAGGGAACGACCCGCGCCACGAGGCAAACCTGAGCGAACTTCAACAAAGATTGAACGAGGCCATGCAGAAGCTGTCTCATGAACATAGAGCGGTCGTTACGATGTTCGATATTCAGGGGATGCCGCACGCGGAAATCGCCAAGGTGCTCGGGATATCGGAAGGGACCGTACGATCGCGGCTGTTTTACGCACACCGCCAGTTGCAAAATTACCTGGAAGAGTTTATCAAACGCTGACCACTGCCATGGGAGAGAATCCTGACATTTCGAAGTTACTGCGAATGAAGCGGTACGAGCAACCTCCTCCGGGATATTTCGAGGACTTTGTTCAGGAATTTCACCGCCGCCAGAGGGCGGAGCTTCTGCGTCGCCCGACGTGGAAAATCATCTGGGATCGGATCTCGGCCATCGCTCCGGGGTTCCACGTTCCGCAATACGCCTACGCGACGATTGCCGCGCTGGCTGTTTGCGCGTCCGTCGTCATCATGTCTCCCAGATCCGTCACGCCGGCCACCACGTTGGCCAAGGCGGAGTCGGGCGCTCCTGCGATTTCCCTCACCTCGCGGCCTGTAACCATCGGCGACACCCTACCGGTCTCGGCACGAGCTGATGGGTCGCTCCCTCCGCATTACGTGCTTCAGGCCCGCCCCGTGAGTAATGAGCAACCGCTCAGTTTCTAAACTCACGCTCCCCGGCACCCCGCTTTGGGCCGCTGCGGCAGTCGTCCTGCTGTCCAGCCTCGGCGCCTACTGTCAGGACGACCTCGGCAACAAGATCACCTGCGAGGTCAACCGTGTCTTTCAGGAGCGCCGCAATGCCGTCGTTCGCGTCGAGGCTCTCGATCATCATGGTCGCCTGACCGGTACCGGATTCTTCACCGACCCCTCGGGTACGATTTACACCCTTTCCTACATCGTGGCCAATGCCCAGGAGGTGACGGTCATGTATGGAGACGAAAAGATTCCCGCCAAGGTGCTGGTGGCTGATCCCCGCAGCGGCATCGCCCTGCTGAAAGCAGATATATCCTCGCCGTTCATCCCTCAGGGCAACTCGCACAAGCTCGCTCTGTCCACGCCGGTCCTCACAATCGGCTATACCCCTGGATTTTCCGATACCCCGAGCTTCGGCATCGTCGGCGGGTTTGATCGCAAATTTCTCGGGAAATATTTCACCACCACCCACATTCGCGCCAATCTGCCCGTTCAGGCAGGTTTTGGTGGCGCGCCTCTCTTGAATCTCAACGGCGAAGTGGTTGGGATCATCATTGCCGGAGTCGGCGGTGGAGCTTCCTGCTATGCGGTACCGATCGAAGCAGCGGAAAAGATCCGCATGGACTACGCCCGCTTTGGTGAGCCTCGCCATGGCTGGCTGGGCGTGAAGGCCGAGGAGCAGGATGAAAAAATCGACGGCTCCAATGTGCGCGTCTCCGAAGTGGGTTCCGATACTCCAGCCGCCCAGGCGGGATTGAAACCCGGCGACATTCTTCTTCAGATCGGTTCCGTAAAAATCACTGAGCCGGAAGACATCATCGACGCCAGCTACTTCCTCACCGCTGGAGACAAGGTCGCGGTGGAAATCGTTCGCGATGGACAAAAGAAGACCATCGAGGTCGAGTCCGCGCGCCACCCGGCCACCGGCGTTCCGTCGTCCCCGAATGAACTCGTCGGACAGGTGCCGATGTTTATCTTCCAGTAGGCCTTTCGAGAAAAGGCGGCGACGGCAGGAGGAACATTCCTCCAGCCGAGGCTAATGGGCGGCCCCCATATCGCATCATCGGGTATTCTCCACTCGCAAACCCATTATTGCGACTTCACGAAGATCATCTCGTCACGATGTAGCCCGGGCTGTTTCACAGATCCGGCGCCACAAATGCCTTTACCTGCTCAGGCCTCGATTTGCGCGATATGCAAGAGGTGGGTGGCAGCGATATCGTCCAATTGAGCAAGGCTCTCGACGTGGGAAAGGCGTTCGCGCAAGCGAGCACCCTCAGGTACTCCCTTGGTGTAGGCCATCAGCCGGGCGCGCATCGCTTTCATCGCGATCTTCTCGTCGCGACGCCAGACGATCTCGCCTGCGCAGTGCTCGCGAATCATCTTCCAGCGCTCCTCCATGGTCGGAGGCACGGGAGATTCCACGCTGGCAAGAGCAGCCCGGATTTCTTCAAATATCCACGGGGACGCCATGGCTGCCCGGCCGATCATCACCCCGGACACACCGGTTTCCCGTCTGCGGCGCAAAACATCCGCCGCGCAGGTGATATCCCCATTGCCGATCACCGGCACCTTCACGGCCGCCACCACCTCAGCGATGACATTCCAGTCAGCTTCACCGGAATATCCCTGTTCCTTGGTACGTCCATGCACCGCGATGCGCTGAATGCCGCACTGCTCAAGCACCGCAGCGGTCTGCGTCGCGTTGACGGAATTCCTATCCCACCCGATACGGATTTTCGCCGTCACAGGAACCGGAGCCGAGGCCTTCACCACCGCCTCGGCCACGCGAGAAAGAAGCGGACAGTCGCGCAAAAGAGCTGATCCACCATTTTTGCAAACAACCTTGTTCACCGGACACCCGAAATTCAGATCGAGAAAGTCCGGCTGCACCCAGTCGATGACGGCCCGCGCCGCCTCGGCGAGACGCTCGGGTTCCGCACCGAAGAGCTGGACGCCAAGCGGACGCTCCTCCTCGACGAACTCGAGATAATACTTCGTGCGATCATTGCGATGCAGGATGCCCTCGGCGGAGACGAACTCCGTCGTCAACACGTCGGCTCCCTTGGCCCGGCAGATGCGCCGGAACACGGTGTTGGTCACGCCCGCCATGGGCGCGAGGAAAATGGGAAAATCCGCCGACATGCGGCAGTTTAGCCCGCCATCAGCAACTCGCCAACCTCTTGCTGGATCGCGGGAATCTGCTCGATGGAAAGATGCGGATTGCGCAGGACGAAGGTTTCCCCTGTCCCCGCGCGCTCATAGACAAGCATATCCTCGTCGGACGACTCCACGGGACGCAGCACGCGCTTGCGCTCCAGCATGAGGGCGAGGATGTAGCAGACATTGGCCCGCTCGGGATTTTGCTCGGCCAGCATGCGTCGCAGCAAGCTCTCGGCATCGTCCTTGGGAATGGGCTCCGGCGGCGGCGGGGTGGGCGGCTCGTAGCGAGAACGCCAGAAGGAAAACGGCTGGATATTGTCGTTGCGTGACTGCCACGCTTCCTCCGAAAGGTCTTCTCGACGGAAGCCGTCACCATCGCGGTACAGCAGAGTATAGAAGAAATCACCTTCGGCAAATTCCTTGCCAGTCTGCGCGCACGTATGGGCGCGTGATTTGATATCCCAGTCAGCTTGCATTTACGACATCCAGGGCATTTTAAGCTTTGGCAGGTCACGGTTCGTCGACCGGAGCCAGAGCAGATAGAGACCGATCGCTCCGAAGATGGCAAGGGGTCCCCAGGTGGCAAAATACGGGTTCATGCGATCGCCCTTGCCGAGCGCCACAAAGAGGCTGCTGACGAAGACCAGACCGAAAAACAAGCCTATAGCCAGGGCTACTCCCCCGAGGATGCCTCGACGGGAATAAACAATGCCCATCGGCGCCGCAATCAGCACCACCACAAGACAGACCCACGGCAACGCCCAGCGATACTGCAGGTGTGTCGTAAATGGGGCGAGACGACGCTCGGGGAAGTCGCTGTTGAAAAAGAGATACTCTTTAAGCTCCGGAACGGACAGATACTCGGGCTTCATCACCGAACTGGCAATACGCGGGGGCGTTTCACTCCAGCCGGAGAGTATGATCTCGTCCTTGAACTCCGACTTGATGATATCACCTGAGGGCGTCATCTCGACGTGGCGGGCACGGTTGAGAATCCAGTTTTTCGTAATGGGATCGAATGTCCCCTTGTTCGCATACCAGACCTGAACGATCTTCCCGTCCGCGTTCTGCTGAACGATCTCGAGATCGTCGAGACGGTTGTCATTCACGTAAACGCGGCGGATGAACCATGTCCGGTTATCGTCGCGATTGCGGAACAGATGGGCATTGATGCCGCCGATGAGCTTCTTGCCTCGCTTGATCTCGCGCAGCATCTGCTTTTTGATCTGCTCGGCATGCGGCGCGGACTCGTAGTTGAAATAGGCGGTGATGGCAGTGAGCACGAGCCCCACGGCGAAAAGCGGAATCAGGATGCGCACCACACTCAAACCCGCTCCGAGCATCGAGATAATCTCATTCGTGCGGGACATCGAGGTGAGCGAATACAGAAGCGCAAGCAACAAACCGATCGGCAGACAGATCACGACGATCTGCGGGATCTGAGACATGTAGTAGGCCAGGAGGATGTCAAAGCCGGCCTTGCCCTGCATGAAATCCTGGAGATTGTCGCTGAGGTCAAAAATAAACCAGATGGCGATGAAGCCGAAAAAGCAGTAGATGAACGGCAGCAAAAATTTCTGCAGCACGTATCGGTCGAGTATTTTCATCAAGTACGAACTCCCACCTTTAATGTCCGCCGTTAGCCCCGTCAACTTCCCGCACCCCATGCCTTTCATCCCATGATCTCCCTGCACACCGACGAAGGACGCGCCGGCGAGGGAGTTTTCGAACGGGAAGTCCGCGAAATTTTCTCCCCGAGCGGCCTCTTGGCCGCCGCCTCCAACTACGAATATCGCGCCGAGCAGCAGCAAATGGCCACGGAAGTCGCCCGCGTGCTGGAACAAGGGGGCCATCTCGTCGTTGAGGCGGGCACGGGTGTCGGAAAATCACTCGCCTACCTCATTCCCGCCGCCCTCCATGCGGCGGCGACCAAGCGAAAAGCGGTCATCTCGACCCACACCATTGCCTTGCAGGAACAGCTCATCTACAAAGATATCCCACTGGTCCAGAAGCTGTTACCTATCGAATTCGAGGCTGCGCTCCTGAAAGGCCGGCACAATTACGTCTGCGGAACCCGGCTCGACCGGGCCATGACGCAATCCGGCGACCTGTTCTCCCCCGAGCAGCGCAAGGAACTGGAGCGCATCCACGAGTGGAGCCTGACGACGAAGGATGGCTCGCTGAGCGACTTCATCGAGCAGCCCGACCCGGCGATCTGGGAGGAAATCCGCAGCGAGCAGCACCTGTGCTCGGCCAAGATCTGCGGGCGCAACCCCCGGTGCTTCTACCAGGCCCTGCGCCGCCGCATTCTCTCCGCCGACATGGTGGTGCTCAACCACGCGCTGCTTTTCACCCTGCTGGGAGGAGTCGACGAGGGTGAGGACCGGGCGAGTGGCATCCTTTTTTCCAATGATTTCGTGATCTTCGACGAGGCGCACACCCTGGAGGACGTGGCCTCGCGGCACATCGGCATCGAGATTTCGCAGCTCGGTCTGAAGCGCTCGCTGCAGAGGCTCTACAACCCGCGCACCCGCAAGGGGCTCTTCCAAGCCATGAAAGATGGCTCCGCGTGCAGCGTCGTGGCAGAGTTGCTGCCAAAATCGGACGCCTTCTTTGAGTCGGTCTCGGAGCATTGCGAGTTTCGCAAAGGGCGCGAGTTTCGCGTGCGCGAACCCGGCCTCGCCGATGCCTCGGAGCTCAGCGACGGGCTCGTGCGCATGAGCGAGTACCTGAAAGTCCAGGCCGGCAAGACCGAGGATGACGTGCGGAAATCCGAACTGCAGGACGCCGCGCGCAAGATTCGCGAAGCCCGCCAGGGCATCGTGGATTTCCTCGAGGTGGGCCACGAGGATTACGTCTACTGGGTCGAGCAATCCGGCCGCCGGGAGACCTATTGCAACCTGCGAGCCGCGCCGGTCGACCTGGCCGATACCCTGCGGCGGCTGCTTTTCCGGGACAACGCCTGCACCATCATGACCAGCGCCACGCTCTCCGTCGGCGCAGGGAATCTCGGGTATTTCCGCAATCGCGTCGGAGCGCAGGATGCTCACGCCGTCCAGATCGGCAGCCCCTTCGATTACCAGAAGCAGATGTCGCTGCATCTCGTGAAGCAGATGCCGGAACCGAAAGATCCGGGCTACCACAAGGCGCTGGAGAAATGGATCGCGCACTTCGCCGACCAGAGCAAAGCGCGCGCCTTTGTCCTTTTCACCAGCTACCAGACGATGCGCCACGCCGCCGAGGCGCTGGAAGGGCACTTCGCCGACAAGGGCTGGACGCTCCTCGTCCAGGGTACGGGAATGCCTGCCGTGCGCATGGTGAAGGAATTCCGCGAAAACCCGCACAGCGTGCTCTTCGGTGTGGACAGCTTCTGGGCCGGAGTCGACGTGCCGGGCGAAGCATTGTCCAATGTCATCATCACCCGCCTCCCGTTTGCCACCCCGGACCATCCACTCACGGAGGCCCGGCTGGAGGTCATCGAGTCGCAGGGCGGACGGGCCTTTGAGCAGTACTCGCTCCCCGAGGCCATCCTGAAGCTCCGCCAGGGCGTTGGCCGACTGATCCGGACCAAGTCGGATACCGGGATGATCGTCATTCTCGACAGCCGCATCCTCAGCAAGCCCTACGGGCGCTCCTTCCTCCGCGCCCTGCCCGAATGCCCGACGCACATCCACTAGAAGCACCGCGTCCACCGCGAAAAGTCTGGCGCACCACGCTGGCGATCATCAGCGCCGCGCTCGCGCTGGTCGTGCTCATCGCGGCGGCGACGACCTGGTGGATGACGTATCGGGTGACCACCGAGGCGCGCAGCGTCGCCCGGGCCATCGCGGAGGAATTCCGCCAAGCGTTTCAGCTGACTCCCGAGGTGCGCATCAACTCCCTCGTCGTGGTGGCCGCCAATACGCCGGTCGCCGAACTGGTGACGATGCAGAAACAGGCCCGCGTGCGCCACGCCTGGAGCCAGACGTGGATGCACAGCACGAAGGCCATCGAGGTCGAGGCCACCTTCACGGCCCGCGCGGGATTTGACCTGCACGAGCCCTTTCGCATCACCATCGATCCCGCGACCGGCTCGGTCATTACGCAACTGCCCCCGGCCCGCATCCTCTCCCTTGGCATGACCGACGTGAGCATTCCTCGCGACGAGGATGGATACTGGAACAAGCTCACCCAGCAGGACCGGGAGCAGGCATTTCGAGAGCTGGAGGAAGCCGCACGGAAACAATTCGCAGAGTCCGATCTGGTCGCCGATGCCACCCGCGAGGGGGAAATCCGTATTCGTGATCTCATCCACAAGGCTACCGAATCAGGCACCCCAATCGTCACAACTCCTGCTCCCACGCCGCGTTAGGGTAACGTCCTAGCATACGATAAGGCGATTTTCCCTGACCCCGAGCTTGCAACAGGGGGCCCTCCGGGGCGAAAATGACTCGACTCGGCATAGAAGCCCGCTAGGGTCGCCGACCCATTTTCCATGAAACATCGTCTCCAAAGAGTGTGCGAAGTGATCAAGCGTGAGCTGGGCCTTATCATGGTCCGGGAACTCACGTTTTCCTCGCCATTGGTCACCATCAGTGCCGTCGACATCACGCCGGACCTGAAACAGGCACACATCTTTGTGAGCGCAATGGGCACGGCATCCGACCGGAAGAACGCCCTGAGCGTCCTGGAGAGCAACCGTGTGCTGATGCAGAACGAGCTCTCGAAGCGCGTGATCCTGAAAAACACGCCGCATTTGTACTTCAAGTTCGACGAATCCATCGAGCGTGGTTCGCGGGTCCTGAATATCCTTGAGGAACTGGACCTGAACGAACCGGAGAAATGAACGCCACGTTCGCGGAAATCTCCGCAGCCCTCTCCGACAAGCAGCGCATCCTCGTCGTCAGCCACCTGCGCCCCGACGGCGACGCCCTCGGCTGCACCATCGCCTTTGCCCTCTGGCTCAAGAGCCTCGGCAAGGAGGTCGTCACCTGGAATGAGGACGGCATGCTCGACAAGTTTCGCTATCTCCCCGGCCACGAAATGGTAACGACTCCTCCCGAGGAGCCGCAGGCCTTCGACGCCGTGGTGGCGCTGGATAATTCAGTCAAGAAACGCCTCGGCACGGTCATTCCCGCCATCAAGGACGGCGCATTGTGGATCAACATCGACCACCATGTGAGCAACGACCGGTACGGCGATCTGAACTATATCGACCCCTCTGCCCCGGCTACGGGACAGATCCTTTGCGAGTTCTTCCGTGACCGCCAGATTGCGATCACGCCCGACCAGGCCGCCAATCTTTATGCGGCGATCTCTACGGATACCGGTTCCTTTCAATACGCAGGCACGGGCCCGCGCACCTTCCAGGCCGCAATGGAGCTCGTCGCCGCCGGAGTGAACGTCGCGCAAATCTCGCGTGACATGTATGAGAACCAGCCCCGCCGCCGTCTGGAGCTGCTGCGCCACGCGCTGAACGGCGCGGAGTTTTCCTGCGAGGGGCGCGTCGCCTGTTTTTCCCTCACCCTGGCCGATGTCGACCGCCTCGGCGTATTGCCCGAGGACAACGAGGGCATCATCGATCACCTGCGCTCCGTCGAGGGCGTGATCGCGGCAGTTTTCTTCGAGGAACTGCCCGAGGCCAAGGTACGCGTGAGCGCAAGGTCCAAGGACCCGAGCGTCGACGTGTGCAAAATCTGCGCCCTTTTCAAGGGGGGCGGTCACCCTCTCGCCGCTGGCGCGCGCGTGCGCGGCGGACTCGAGGAAGTCAAAGAACGTTTTTTAGAAGCTGTTTGTCATGAAATCCGCAACCGAAATTGACGGCGTTCTCCTGGTCGACAAGGCCCAGGGAATGACGTCGCACGACGTTGTTGCCATCGCCCGCCGTGTCCTGAACACAAAGAAGGTGGGCCACTGCGGCACGCTCGACCCGATGGCCACCGGCCTGCTCATCATCACGGTGGGCCGAGGCACCAAGATCCAGGACCTCCTCATGAGCGAGGACAAGGAATACTACGGCACACTCAAGCTGGGCGAGACCACGAACAGCCAGGACGCCGAGGGCGAAACGATCGAAACGCGCCCGGTGCCGGATCTTTCGCGTTTCGACATCGACGAGGCGTTTGCCAAGTTCCGCGGCGATTTCTACCAGACGCCGCCCATGGTGAGCGCGATCAAGAAGGACGGCGTGCCGCTCTACAAGCTCGCCCGCCAGGGCAAGGAGGTCGAGCGCGAGCCGCGGTTCGTGCGCGTCTACGCCTATGCGGTCAATGAAGTGCGCCTGCCGGAGATCGACTTCCGCGTCGTGTGCAGCAAGGGTTTTTATGTCCGCACCTACGCTCACGACATCGGCGAAAGCCTCGGCTGCGGAGCGCACCTCTCAGGTCTGCGCCGCACCAAGTCGGGCCGCTTCGTGGTCGACGGAGCGGTGACGGTCGACGAACTCAAGACGCTGCCGCGCGAGGAGCTGTATTCCCGCATCCTCACGCTGCCCCAGGTCTCGCGTCTGCGCGGGGCCTGATCGAGAAACCCACCTGATCTAGACCATGCGCCTCCTGCATTCCGTCGACGAACTGAGCGGAGTGCCGGGGCCGCATTGCATCGCGATCGGCGCGTTTGACGGCATCCATCTCGGCCATCAGGCCCTGATCGGACAGATGCTCAGCCGCGCACGAACGTTGCGCGCGACTCCGGTGGTATTGACTTTCGACCCCCACCCGAGCCGCATTCTGCGCCCGGACCACGCCCCTCGCCTGCTCACCTCGACGCCGCACAAGCTGCGCCTCATCGAGTCGCTGGGCTGCCCGAATATCCTGCTCATCCCCTTCAACTCCGCCTTCGCTGCGCAGGACCCGGAGGTTTTCGTGGATGACCTTGCCCGTCATGGACTCGCGCTCGTCTGCGTGGGGCGCGACTGGGCTTTTGGCCGCAACCGCTCGGGCAATGTCGCTCTGTTGCGTCAGCTGGGTGCGAAACTCGGGTTTGAGACAGTGGAAATCCCGCCAGTCTCCGTCGGTACGGAAATGGTGAGCAGCACGCGCATCCGCCGCGCCGTGGAGGAGGGGGACTTCGATACGGCCAAGCTCCTGCTCGGACGTGACTATACCATCCTTGGCACGGTCGAGCACGGGGCAAACCTCGGAGAGCGCATCGGCTTTCCCACCGCCAATCTCTCGGCTCACAACGAGCAGTTCCCGCCCAATGGCGTCTATGCCGTGCGCATCCTGCGGCAGGGCCGGTGGCTCGACGGCGTGGCCAATATCGGCGTGCGCCCCACGGTGGATCAGGCAGGCCAGCGCAAGCTGGAGGTGCACATCTTTGACTTCACGGAGGACTGCTACGGCGAGGACGTGGAGGTGCGCTTCGAGCACTTCCTGCGACCGGAGAAGAAATTCGATTCCCTGGACGAACTCGTGGCGCAAATCCGAAGCGATTCTGCCCGGGCTCGCGAGTTGCTTGCCTGCCATCCGTAGGATCGGCGTCCCGCCGATCTGCGCGCAGAGCAAACTCAACCAGATCGGACGCGATTCCGGGGTATTAGTTCCTAACTCGCAGGCCAGCGTGACGCCGGCCCTACGGGGAAAGCAGCGCGGCGCGCATCGCCTCGATCGGTGCGGGACGATTGAACCAGATCTCGAACGATAGTGCACCTTGATGCAGGAGCATCGACATGCCATTGGCCGTGCGGGCTCCGGCGGCCTGCGCATCCTCAAGCAGACGGCTGCGGCCTGCGGCGTAGACAGTATCGTAAACAAGCAGGTTGGCCGTGAGCAGGTGCGCAGGAATGACCGGCGGGTCGCTGCGCTTCATGCCGACGGAGGTGGCGTTGATCACGAGATCGACCTGTTCGATTTGCGAACGCAGCGCGGACTCGTCCAAAGAAATGGCCTGGATGCGCTCGGCGGGGCCGATGAGTCGGTCCGAGCGAAAATACGGGGAAAGCTCCGTGGCGAGTTCGCGCGCTTTTTCGACCGTGCGGTTGGCGAGCACAAGACGCTCGCAGCCCTCGCGAGCGCATTGCACCGCGATGGCACGGCCCGCTCCCCCGCCCGCTCCGAGCAGGAGCACGCGCAGGTCGCGCAGGTCGACAAAAAACTCCTCGCGCAGCGCACGCACCAGACCCGGGCCGTCGGTGTTGAAACCCAGCAGCTTTCCACCATCGACGACTACCGTATTGACCGCGCCCGACTGGCGGGCGTACTCATCCGCCTCGTCCACTGTGGCGAGCGCGATGGCCTTGTGCGGAATGGTGACATTGGTTCCGAGGAATCCGGCAGCCGGAAGGGCGCGGAAGGCCTCGGCTGCCTGGTCGGGCGTGACATGGATCTTCACATATTGCGCGGCGATGCCGCAGGCCTTGAGGGCTGCATTGTGAAAGCCGGGTGACTTCGAGTGAGCGACGGGATCGCCAAAGACGGACAGGCGCGCTGGCGGTTCCAGCTTTTGCAATGCGCCGGACTGGAGATCGGAAAGGGTGTAAATGTCTTGCGTCACGGTAGGATTCCCAAGGAGAGCGGGTAGTATTCCCTACCGGGGAACGGTCGACAACCCCCGTTTCAAATACGCCGAATCGTCGTCTCCTTCTGGAAACGCTTTTCGTCGGGATCGAGGTAGTCGAGAGTGTAATGGAGACCGCGGCTCTCGCGGCGCTTCATCGCACAATCCACGATGAGCGAGGCCACATCGACGAGGTTGCGGAGCTCCAATACCTCCTCGGTGATGGTGAAGTTCCAGTAAAACTCCTGAATTTCCGCGTGGAGATTGCGCAGGCGGGCGGCAGCTCGCTGAAGGCGCTTCGTCGTGCGCACGATGCCGACGTAATCCCACATGAGGCGGCGAATCTCATCCCAATTGTGATAGACGACGACCATCTCGTCGACATCCTGCACCTGGCCGGGCCGCCACTCAGGGAGATTGAAATCGACGCGCTTCGGGCGGGGCCGTTTGGTCTTTTCGTAGGCGCGATGAGCGAGAACGAGTCCCTCGAGGAGCGAATTGCTTGCGAGGCGATTGGCTCCATGGAGTCCAGTGCAGGCAACCTCCCCAATGGCATAAAGTCCGCGCACGGAGGTCTCGCCGTAGAGGTCCGTCTTCACTCCGCCGCATTGGTAATGCGCCGCCGGGACGACCGGGATCGGCTGTTTGGTAATGTCGATGCCGAACTTCAGGCAGGTCTCGTAAATCTTGGGGAAACGGTGCTGGATGAAATCCGCGGGCTTGTGCGTGATATCGAGGTATACGCATTTGCTGCCCGTGCGCTTCATCTCGGCGTCGATGGCGCGAGCCACGATGTCGCGGGGAGCGAGCTCCTTGCGGGCATGGTGGCGCTCCATGAACCGGCGGCCCTTTTCATCGCGCAGGATCGCGCCCTCGCCACGCACGGCCTCGGAAATCAGGAAGGACTTCGCCTCAGGATGATACAGGCAGGTGGGGTGAAACTGGACGAACTCCATGTTCGCGATCATCGCGCCCGCGCGCCAGGCCATGGCCACGCCGTCGCCAGTGGCGACATCAGGATTCGTCGTGTAGAGGTAGACCTTTCCGCATCCTCCGGTGGCGAGCACCGTCACGTCGCTACGGAATGTATGCACCTGCCCGGTCTTTTCATCGAGGACATAGACGCCCACGCAGGCATTCTGCATGGCGTAGCCGAGCTTGCCGGTGGTGATGAAATCCACCGCCATGTGGTGCTCGAAGACGGTGATATTCGGATGATCGTGGATGCGGGCGACGAGCGTGTTCTCGATCTGCCAGCCGGTGGAATCCTGGAAATGGAGCACGCGGCGCTTGGAGTGGCCACCCTCGCGTCCGAGGTCGAGTTCGCGCTCGCCGTTCTCCAGCTCACGCTCATCAAAATGCATGCCGAGATCGATGAGTTCCTTGATGCGAGCGGGACCTTCCGTCACGACGACGCGCACGGCATCCTCGTCGCACAGACCAGCTCCGGCCACGAGCGTGTCCTGGATATGGAGATCAAAGGAATCCTCGTTGCTGATGACACAGGCCACCCCGCCCTGCGCCCAGGCAGTATTGGAATCAAACAGTTCGCGCTTGGTGATCAGCGCGACGGTTCCCTTCTGCGCGGCCTTGAGGGCAAAAGATATGCCCGCGATGCCGCTGCCGATGACGATATAGTCGAATTCCTTCATGGACGCGGAAGCACCGCGATATTGTCGATGAGACGGGCCTTGCCGAGGAAGACAGCCGCTGCGAGACGGGCTGGTCGGCTGAGGGATTTTGCATCCTGCAACGTCTCGGCGTCGACGAGCTTGAGATAGTCGACGCGGGCGCCCGGGATACGGGAAATGAGCTTCAGCCCCGTGTTGAGGATGGCTACGGGCGTCTTGCGCTGCGCCGCCTCCTGGAGTGCAGCTTGAATGCCGGGCGCTACGGCGCGCTCGTCCGGCGTGAGGTAGGCATTGCGCGAGCTCGTAGCCAGGCCATCGGCCTCCCGTATAGTGGGATGGCCTACGATCTCGATAGGAAAATTCAGATCACGCACCATGCGCCGGAGGATGGCGAGTTGCTGGTAGTCCTTTTCGCCAAAGATCGCGATGTCGGGCTGAACGATGAGGAAGAGCTTCGCCACGACCGTGCAGACACCACGGAAGTGCCCCGGGCGCGATGCGCCGCAGAGGTGGGCGGACAGGCTGCCTTCGTCGACGATGATGGAGCGATCCTCGACGTACATTTCCTCCGGGGCGGGAGCGAAAACGAGATCCGCCCCGCTTTCCCGGCAGACCTTCACGTCACGAGCAAAGGGACGCGGATAGGAGGCGAAGTCCTCCTTGGGGCCGAACTGGATCGGATTGACGAAAATCGAGACGACGACCGTGCCCTTGCGGCCCGCAAGCTGGCGAGCCTTGCGAATGAGAGCGGCGTGACCGTGATGGAGAGCGCCCATGGTGGGCACGAGGACGACCGGAGCGTTACGCGTCGCTCGCAGGGAGCGACGGGCCACGGCTACAGTCTTGGCGATTTTCACGGAAACCGCAGGAAACTACGGGGTCGCCACCGGCGAAGCGGCAGGAGCTGCGCTGGCAGCCGGGGAAGCCGAAGCCTCAGGAGCAGGCGTGGCGACAGTCTCAACCACTGGGGCGGCAGGAACCGGTGAAGCCGAGGGCTCTGCGGCAGGCGTACCAGCCACAGCGGGAGCCGTGACAGCCGGAGCAGCCGCGGCAGCTTTGAGCTGACGCTGAACGGCGGTATCACCAGCATCCTTGCGGGCGTAGGCCATGGCCAGGATCAAGGTCAGAACAAAAAAGGCGATTCCTAGCCAGACGGTGAACTTTGCCAGGACGTTGGTCGTCTGGGCGCCAAAGATATCCTGAGTCACAGACCCGCCGAATGCGGCGCCGAGACCTTCGCTACGGGGGAGTTGCATGAGCACCGCCAGCACGAGGAGCAGGCACACGATCACGTGCACGGTGAGCAGGAAAGAAATGAGCAACGACATAACTAGAGTAGCGAAAAATGAGGGAAGTTCGCCTGTTTGTAAAGGCCCTTCCCTCGAAACTCTTGACCCCAGGAAATCCGCATGAGAACCTCCCCGTTCCTCAAATCTTACCAAACGTGGACCTTAAAGAGATTCGCACATTGATCGACCTCATGAAGAAGAACGGCCTCGCCGTCTTCAAAATGGAGCGTGAAGGATTCAAAATCACCCTGAAGACCGCTGGCGCCGAAGGTCCCACGCAGATCATCACGAGCGGCGTCGCGCCCGCTCCCATGGCAGTCGCTGCGACAGCTCCCGCCGCCCCGGCTGCGGCCGCTGCGGAAAACCCGTCGAATCTCACGGAGATCAAGAGCCCGATGGTCGGCACGTTTTACGCCTCGCCCTCGCCCGACTCCCCCGCCTACGTTTCCGTCGGCCAGGCCGTCACCCCCGATACCGTCGTCTGCATCGTCGAGGCGATGAAGGTGATGAATGAGATCAAGGCTGAAGTCTCCGGCGTCATCGCCGAGATCGCGGCCGAGAACGGCAAGCCGGTGCAGTTTGGACAGGCGCTCTTCCGCGTCAAATAACCTCCCGTCCGGCCACGTCGCCGTCCGCCCATGTTTAAAAAAATCCTGATCGCCAACCGCGGCGAAATCGCGCTGCGCATTATCCGCGCCTGCAAGGAACTCGGCATCCAGACGGTCGCCGTCTATTCCGAGCCCGACATCGAGAGTCTCCACGTCCAGCTCGCCGACGAGGCCATCTGCATCGGCAAGGCCCCGAGCTCCGAGAGCTATCTCAAGATCGACCGCATCATCAGCGCGGCTGAGATCGCCGACGCCGACGCGATTCACCCCGGTTACGGATTCCTGGCGGAGAACGCCCATTTCGCCGACGTCTGCGCGAGCTGCAACATCAAATTCATCGGACCCCCGGCGAACGCGATCCGCCTCATGGGCGACAAAAACAGCGCCCGCGAATGCGCCCGCAAGGCTGGCGTGCCGGTTTCCCCGGGCAGCGACGGCACGGTAGACACCGAGGCCGAGGCGCTCAAGATCGCCAAGAAGATCGGATTCCCGGTCATGATCAAGGCGGTGGCTGGCGGCGGCGGACGCGGCATGCGCATCGCCACCGACGAAGCCACGCTGATCAACGGCTATCACTCGGCACGTCACGAGGCCGAGAAGGCCTTCGGCAATGCGGCGGTGTACATCGAGAAGTTCATCGTCAACCCGCACCACATTGAGTTTCAGGTCTTCGGCGACGAGCATGGCCGCATCGTTCACCTCGGTGAGCGCGACTGCTCACTCCAGCGCCGCAACCAGAAGATCGTCGAGGAATGCCCCTCCCCGCTCATGCGGCAGGAACTCCGCGACATCATGGGCAACGCCTCGATCCGCCTCGCCGAGACGGTCGGCTACGCCAACGCGGGCACCATGGAGTTCCTCGTCGATGATGACGGGAATTTCTACTTCATGGAGATGAACACCCGCATCCAGGTCGAACACCCGATCACCGAGGAGGTGTATGGTTGCGACCTCGTGAAGCAGCAGATCCAGGTCGCCACGGGCGAGCACCTCTCCGAGCACGTGATCAACGCCAAGCCGCGCCATCACGCCATCGAGTGCCGCATCAACGCTGAAGACCCGGAGCGCAATTTCATGCCCTGCCCCGGCCTCATCGAGCTCTACTACGCCCCGGGCGGCCGCGGCGTCCGCATCGATTCCCACGCCTACGCAGGCTACCCGATCCCGCCAAACTACGACTCCATGATCGCGAAGGTCATCACGACCGCGTCGACCCGCAAGGCCTGCATCGCCCGCATGTCCCGCTCGCTCAACGAGTATATGATCACCGGAGTGAAAACGACTATCCCCTTCCAGCAGCAGATCATGCAAAATGCGGACTTCCTCGCTGGCAAGTACAACACGGGATTCGTCGAAAAACTGCTCCAGGCAGGCCGCTAAGGGGTCAAAACCCGCCATTTCGAGGGGAGTTGCCGCCTGTTTCGGTTTGACAGAAACGGGCAACTCTCCACTATCACCGTTTCCTCTTTTCATGCGTCATACCATATCCATCCTCGTTGAGAACAAGACCGGCGCTCTGGCGCGCATCGCCGGCATGTTCAGCGGCCGCGGCTTCAACATCGACACGTTGAACGTCGGCCCCACCCTCGACTCCTCCGCCTCCCGCATGACGATCGTCGTGCGTGGCGATGACAAGGTTCTCGAGCAGGTCACCAAGCAGCTCAACAAACTGGTGGATGTCATCGACGTCCAGGATTTCCAGGATGAGGAATACGTCGATCGCGAGCTCGTGCTCCTGCGTGTGACGGCGACCTCAAAGACCCGCCCCGAGGTCATGCAAATCTGCGACATCTTCCGCGCAAAGATCATCGACGTGCAGGCCGAAACGCTCGCCATCGAGCTCACTGGCAGCGACAACAAGATCCGCAAGTTCCTCGCGCTGATGGATCGCTTCGGCATCAAGGAACTCACCCGCACCGGCAAGGTCGCCCTGCCGCGCTCCAACGACTAATTTCCCCTCCAATCAATCCATTCCATGGCTAAAATCTACACCGACAAAGACGCAGACCTGAAAGTATTCAAAGGCAAGACCCTCGCCGTACTCGGCTTCGGCTCGCAGGGACACGCCCACGCCCTCAACCTCAAAGAGAGCGGCGCCAAGGTCATCATCGGTCTCTATCCCGGCAGCAAGAGCCGCAAGGTCGCCGAAGACTACGGTTTCAAGGTCTATGACACCGCCGAGGCGGTGAAGCTCGCCGACGTCATCTTTGTCGCCCTGCCCGACACCAAGCAGGCCTCCGTTTACAAGAAGGACATCGAGCCCAACCTGACCAAGGGCAAGACCCTCCTCTTCAGCCACGGCTTCGCCATCCATTTCAAGACCATCGTTCCGCCGAAAGACGTGAACGTGATCATGGTCGCCCCGAAGGGCCCGGGCCACATCGTCCGCCGCCAGTTCACCGAGGGCAAGGGCGTTCCGGCGCTCATCGCCATCTACCAAAACCCCGGCAAGGACGCGAAGAAGATCGCTCTCGCCTGGGCCAAGGGCGTCGGCGGCACCCGCGGCGGTGTGATCGAGACCTCCTTCAAGGAGGAGACCGAGACCGACCTCTTCGGCGAGCAGACCGTGCTCTGCGGCGGCGCTGCAGCGCTCGTCCAGGCTGGATTCGAGACCCTCGTCGAGGCGGGATACTCGCCCGAGATGGCGTACTTTGAGTGCCTGCATGAGCTCAAGCTCATCGTTGACCTCATGAACGAGGCTGGCATCGCCGGCATGCGCTTCTCCATCAGCGAGACGGCCAAGTGGGGCGACGTGACCGTCGGCCCGAAGATCATCGACGCCTCCGTCAAGAAGCGCATGAAAGCAGCCCTCAAGGACATCCAGACTGGCAAATTCGCCAAGGATTGGGTCAAGGAGTACGAAGGCGGCTACAAAAAGTACAACGCCCTCCTCAAGGCTGGCGAGAAGCACCCGATCGAGAAGACGGGCACCAAGCTCCGCTCGCTCATGCCGTGGATCAAGAAGCGCGACATCAAGGGCGCCCAGGCTTCCTACAAATAAGCGTTTCGTAAAACCCTTCAAAACCCCGCGATGGAGTCCCTCTGTCGCGGGGTTTTTCCGTTGATAGACTGATTGATGACGCGACGACCGGAATAGGCCAGAACTCTCAGCAATAAGCGAACGGCACTTGAAAATTCCCCAGAGCGACCGATATTGGGCAAACCAGTCGCCTGCCTCGAAAGTGGCTTCAATCTACCGATTTCCGGTATTCCCCTCGAAAAACAGGGGAAATCCAGCCCAAGACTCGCGACAAGCCACCCTAATGCCTCGAAATGAGGCATTTGAAATTTCCCATGACACGCCGCCAAGCGTGTGCTAGACTAAAAACTCGTATTTATGCAAAGAAAAAGTGCGTTCTCTCGTCGTCTTCCGGATCTGGTGACTGAAGAGTTGGTAGCCGCTCTATCAAAGAAGGGAGCTTCCTTCGAATTCAAGCAACTCTTTGACGTCGTTCATGAGCGCCTGCGTGCCCGCAATGCCGCCAGTGGAGGTGAAGAAATGCTTCGCCTGCGCGCTTATGAAAAACTTCAAAATCTCGTCTCGCGCGGCATGGTGAAAAAGACCGGCAAGAAGTACCGCGGTCTGGCTTCGCTCGCCAAAGCGCTCACGCCTCCCGATGCTGCTCCTGCAGCGGCTCCGGCCGCCGCAGCGACCGCGAAGTAGTCGCTTCCGGAATTTCGTTTTCCAACACAGCAAAAGGCGGACCTGTCGGTTCGCCTTTTGTTTTTCCTGAACTCGCACTCCAAAAGACACACAGACAGAGGAGAGCCAGGTTCGTTGGAGTTTAGCCCTGCGCGATGAGCCGAGTTGGGCACAAGTCTCCCGACTCTCCCTTGTCTCTATCCTTGGAGCGACTTTGGTTTGCCCAGGATTTCGCTCAGAATGATGGCATCGCGAACGGATTCCGGCTGTCGGAGCATCTGACGTGCTCGCGAGGGCTTTACCGTCCGTGCTGCCTCTGCCGCGGCTGACGCCTCGAGAGCTTTCGCAGCCTTGCGCTGCCAGTCATGAAGCTTTGCCCGCTGGGGTTGAGCCGTTACGACAGGCGGAGGGGTCGGCTGACGATGCCCCGGCATCTCGCCGCGCTCCTCCATTTCGCGCACAGTGCGCACGAGCGGCGGCGGTTGCATCATCTCGCGCGGCTGGGCCGGCAGCGGCGGCGGCTCGGCTTGCTGCCGCTGCACGCGCTGCGGCGGCGCATCCTCCAATGGCAGGCCGAGAGCCTCCATGAGACGCCGCATGTTCTCTGCGGGATCGCCATCGGTTTCCGACGCCGCGTCATCACTGTCGTAACTACGCGCTGTCACAGGCTGCGAGGGTTCCACCTCGCCGCGATCGACACGTTCCTGGATCTGCCGCTTTTTCCGAGCCTCGGCAGATTTTTGAATCATCCAGTTGACCAGACTGATAAGCCCGATCACCAAAAGGAGGATGACTTGTTCCATGGCTCGGGCGGCTTATGCGCCGGGCTGGGATTTCTCAGGACCGGCAATGGACTCTCGCATGCTGGTGTCGGACTGGAGATTCTTCATCTTCAGGTAATCCATGATGCCAAGATTGCCACTGCGGAAGGCCTCGGCCATGGCCATGGGGACCTGCGCCTCGGACTCAACGACCTTGGCACGCATTTCCTGCGTGCGGGCCTTCATTTCCTGCTCGCTGGCGACGGCGGCGGCACGGCGCATCTCCGCTTTCGCCTGGGCGACAACCTTGTCGGCCTCCGCCTGCTCGGCCTGGAGCTTGGCGCCTACGTTGTCGCCGATATCGACATCCGCGATGTCGACGGAAAGGATTTCGAAGGCGGTGCCGCTATCGAGGCCCTTCTGGAGCACGACCTTGGAAATGCGGTCAGGATTCTCCAACACGTCCTTGTACGAAACCGCAGAGCCGATCGAGGTCACGATACCCTCGCCGACACGGGCGATGATCGTTTCCTCCGTCGCACCACCGACGAAGCGGTCAAGGTTCGAACGCACCGTCACTCGGGCTCGGACTTTCACACCGATACCGTCGCGCGCCACGGCGTCGATGGTTGTGCGGCCGCCGCTCTGCTGCGGATTCGGGCAATCGATCACCTTGGGATTGATACTGGTACGCACGGCTTCAAGCACGGTCTTGCTGGTGCCTTTGATGGCGAGATCGATCGCGCAGGCGCGGTCAAAGTCGAGCACGATGCCCGCCTTGTGCGCCGCGATGAGGGCGAGAACCACGTTGGTGACGTTGCCGCCCGAGAGATAGTGAGCCTCCAGTGCATCCGTCTGGAGCGGAATGCCCGCCTGGACCGAGGTAATACGGTTGTCAACGATGAGCGCAACCGGGACGCGGCGCAGCCGCATGCCGATGAGCTTTGAGAATGGCACCGGCGACCCGGCGATCTTGGCGCGCAGCCACACTCCGAAGAAGTTGGCGAGTATGAGCACCAAAACGAGGAAGACAACTACGGCGGCTCCGGCGATGAGATAGGTGACGAGGGGTAACATAAGCGTGGTTGGCTAAGTTCGGGCGGCAGCTTATGCAGATTCGCCAACTGCGCCAGCGGTTTTTCTCACAATCGTCCTCAACCCCTCGTGCCGGATGATCTCTACGGCATCCCCGGCCTCAACCAATTCCCCCTCGGAAATCACGTCCAGCTTGCGTCCGTCGAGCAGGATGGTTCCGGCGGGACGAAGCGGCGTGAGCGCCTCACCGATCTGCCCGAGCAGGCAGTCGGCCTTAAGTTCCGAGGATGAGCCAGAGTCTGTGGATAGGATCATTTTCCTCCCGATGGATGTGCGAGGGAAGAGTGCCATCCAGATAAAAAAACCCGCGATGGAACCGACGATCACAATCACCAGAGTAATCGAACCCACAAAAGTGCCATGTTTGAGAAAAGCGATGACTATTGACGCCACGAGGCTGAGCGTGCCGAGGATGCCCAGCACCATACCGGGGATGAAGACCTCGGCCGCGAGGAGCAAAAACCCCGCGACCCCGAGTACGATGATCCACTCAATGCCTGCCATGACTAGTTATTGTCGTCATCGTCCTTCGGACCGATGGTGCGTTCTCCAGTCAATACCTCCTGCACGGTCCCTACGGTGCGCAGAGTGACGTTTTTCACATTGTTGGCTGTCCGCTCGACGATACCGGTCGCCGTGCCGAGGACGCCGCCGAGACGGCGAGTTGGTCCGTTCGAATCACCATCCTGCGAAGAATGCCGCACGACAGGGGTTCCCTCCAGCGGCTGAATCACCGAGCCATCCTGGGCGGAGACCTTGAGAGTGCCGACCGGAGCGCCCATGTGATCAAACAGCTTCAGCGTCCAGACCGGAGCGCCGGAGACGTTTTCCGACTGAAGGCTGTAGTCGATCCAGTTGAACCCAATACCCTGGTTGCGCGCCTGCTGATTCGCGATATTGAATGCCGCGTCGGAGTCGGTATTCAGCTGGGTGAGTTTGACAGGCGGCAGGGACGACACACCGCTGACGCCGCGTAGAGGCGTGCGCTGGGAGACAACGACATCGCCCGAGACTACGACCTCGCGTATACCGCCCCGGGCCTGTGAGTCGCTGAAAAGGACTGTCCACTCCGATGGGCGCGGCTCGCCGCGTGTACCTGTCATCTGCACCAGCGAACCCGAGGGAGCCACCTTCTGCGCCGTACGCAGCGCCGTGAAGGCATTACCGCCATCTGCAGCGGAAAGGGAAACGAGGGACATTGCGAAGACCGACAGGATGACAAGACTGCGCAGCATGCGGCGAATATCCCGCAGGCACGGAAGTTTTCCAATGGAAATTCGACACTGGAAAGCGGACGCTCGAAGTGCCAAGGTGCCGCATGCCGACGTCTGAGGTCGATTCTCTCCGCCGCTCTGTCCAAATCTACAAGGGGCTGGTCGAAGTGAGCGGACTGATCAATTCCATCACCGACTACGACGAACTGCTGCGCGCCGTGCTGAATGTCGCGCGTCGTGTCATGCGCGCCGAGGCCGCGTCACTGTTCTTCTGCGAGGAGAACGAGGATTGCATGGAACTTGCCATTTCCTCCTCCGCTGACGGTGAGTACGTAGCGCCAAAGATCCGCGTACCTCGTGGACGAGGCATTGCAGGCTGGGTGGTAGAGCATGGCCAAAGCCTGCTCATTCCCGACGCCTACGCGGACGACCGTTTTTACAAAGAGGCCGACAAGCAGACAGGATTCCGCACCCGGTCCATCCTGTGCGCTCCACTCAAGCAAGACTCCAAGATCATCGGGGTCCTCCAGGTGCTCAATCCCACGGACAAGGAGAGCTTTGACGAGCACGATCTGGAGGGCTTCACCGCCTACTCCGACCTCACCGCCACGGCGATCGAAAAGCTGCGAACCCTCGAGCGTTCCCGTACCCAGGAGCGCATGGAGCGCGACCTCTCGATCGCTGCGGAAATCCAGCATGAACTCCTCTCTCGGGCGTTGCCAAGCAAGCTGCCCGGGGCGCTCTTTGCCGCCCACGCCACGCCCGCTTCAAATGTGGGAGGAGATTTCTATAACTTCTTCGTACGCAAGGGCGAAGACATCTATTTTGCCATCGGAGATGTTTCCGGAAAAGGCATTCCGGCCTCCCTCCTGATGGCCCAGACGCTGAGTGCGATGCAGTTTGTTTTCGCCGCCGCCACGTCGCCCAACGAAGCCCTCTCCACCCTCAACTCCACCCTTCACGACCAAATCGTTCGCGGCATGTTTATCACCACGCTGATCGGACGCCTCACCCCTGCCGAGCAGCGACTGGAACTCGCCAGCGCAGGACATTGCAAACCGATCCTCATCCACGGCAATGGTAAAGCGGAGGAAATCGCCGTGGAACCCGCCCTGCCGATGGGGATTCTCCCCTCGGTGAACTATCGCCAACTCACGTTGGATTTGCACAAAGGCGATTGGTTGGTTTGTTATACGGATGGTCTATCGGAGTCCCGTGATGAACAGAATGGCCAGTTTTTCGGAGACACGATCGTGGAGCGCCTCAGCGCCGCGTCCTATTTCAACCCGCAGCAAATCGTGGATCGCCTGGTCGACCTCGAGGCAACCCATCGCGGAGATGGAGGGCGCCTTGATGACCTGACGATCATTGCCGGAGGAATTGCATGAAAAACACGATGGCGTTTGAGAGCGATACCTGCCGACTGGCGGAGGTGCGTCACTCCGCCCGGGCCTTCCTCGAAAAGTGCGGATTTGAGGAATGCGCCACAGAATTGCTCGTACTGGCCATTGACGAGGCATGCACCAACGTCATTCGCTACGCCTACGCCAACCAATGTCGCCCAGTGCGCCTCGAGATGGAATGCCTCAATGACCGGGTCCGATTTACGCTGCGCGATTACGGGCAGCAATGCGACCCAAAGTTGATCCGCGGTCGTGAGCTCGAGGACGTGCGCCCTGGGGGCCTCGGAGTCCACATCATCAAAAACGTCTTCGATTTTGTGGAATATCAGCCCTGCGCCAAGGGCACGCGACTCGTCATGGAGAAGCATCTCCCCCAGCCAGAGGACGGCAACTGCTGCTAGGCGTCGATCTGCCCGGGGGCCAGCCCGAGCGGCAGAGGAGCAGGTCGCACCATGGCGCTCTTCATATCCACATGGCGACCGCTTTCGGATGCGTCGATGATGGAATGCATGAGATCGAGCACGTGATAGGCCACGCGTTCATTGGCTCGATGCTCACGGCCCGAAACAAGCGCAGCGGCCATGTCAGCCACGCCCAGACCGCGGCTGTTTTCCGCGTATCCAAACTCAAGCGGCACGGAGCGCCAGTCCGTGTCACCCCGCCGACGCAGCCAGACCTCGCCGCCGAAGGTATTCGGGTCCGGCACACTCAACGTTCCTTCGGATCCATAAATTTCGATCCGCGGGAGACGTGAAGCCTCCACATCAAAGCTCGTCGTGAGGGTAACGACCGGCCCGGATTCAAAATCCATCACCGCCGAGACATGGGTGGGCACTTCGACATCGATCATTTGTCCAGCAAGCGGCTGGCTGGTGATCTCGCGCCTTTGGAAACTCACCCGAGCCGACGCCGTGACGCGCCGCACGGGACCGAGCAGCGTCGTGAGCGCCGTAAGATAATACGGCCCCATGTCGAAAAGCGGACCCGCACCCTTCTGATAGAAAAAGGCTGGATTTGGGTGCCAGGATTCCGGCCCGCTGCTCAACATGAAGGCGGAACCTGCGACCGGGACTCCTATCGCGCCTTCGTCAATCAAATGCCGGCAGGTTTGCAGCCCCGCGCCGAGAAACGTATCTGGCGCGCAGCCAACGCGGAGTTCCTTGTCACGCGCCAATCCCATGAGATTGCGGGCCTCCCGGCGGCGGAGAGCCAGCGGCTTCTCGTTGTAGACATGCTTGCCCTTCTTCAGTGCCGCCCAGGCGACCTCGGCGTGGGCGGCGGGCACGGTGAGATTGATGACGAGGGCGACATCCGGCGAAGCCAGCAACTCGTCGACCTCCAGAACCTTCGGAATGCCGTACTCCTGCGCAAGCGCCTCGGCTCGTGACCGATCGAGATCGGCACAGGCAACGATGGCGATATTGTCAAATTTCGCCCCTGCCTGTGCGTAGATCTTGCTGATATTCCCACACCCGACGATGCCAACCGGTAGCCTGCTCATGAAGTCGCCAAAAGTTTGTCTCAGGGCTAAATAAATTCCCTCGGCCGTGGCGAGCGTATTTTGATGACAGGCTCGACAAATTCTCCAAACGCGCTAAGCTAAGAATTGCAGTGTCCCCTCCCCTCGCAGAATTCCTGGGCACAATGCTGCTCGTCCTCCTGGGCGACGGCGTCGTTGCGAACGTATTACTCGAGAAATCCAAAGGCCAGAACTCCGGCTGGATCGTGATCACAGCAGGCTGGGCTTTCGCTGTGTTTGTGGCAGTGGGTGTGGTCGGCCGTATCAGCGGCGGCCACCTGAATCCCGCCGTGACCATCGCGCTCGCCACCGCTGGGGCATTTCCATGGAGCAGTGTGCTCGCCTATATCGTGGCCCAGATGGCAGGTGCTTTCGTCGGCGCTGCGCTCGTCTGGATCATGTACTACCCACATTGGGCAGGCACCCCTTCCGGCGAACTGAAACGGGCGATCTTCTGCACGGCTCCCGCCATCCGCAATACTCCGGCAAATTTCACGGCTGAGGTGATCGGCACGTTCGTCCTGCTCTTCGGCGTACTCGCCTTTCCCAAAAACGCCTTCGTCACACCTCCTAGCGGGTCGGTGATGATTGTCGACCTCGGCGCTCTCGGCGCTCTGCCCGTCGCCCTCCTCGTCTGGGTGATCGGCCTTTCGCTCGGCGGACCCACAGGGTGCGCCATCAATCCCGCCCGCGACCTCGGCCCCCGCCTGGCGCATGCCTTATTGCCTATTCCAGGCAAGACCGACAGCGACTGGGGCTATGCCTGGATACCTGTCATCGGTCCCATCGTTGGCGGCGTGCTGGCAGCAGTCCTCTACATGGCCCTGGGTAAATACTAACCTCTCCAACTCTCCCCCATGAAATACATCCTCTCCCTCGACCAGGGCACGACCAGCTCGCGAGCCATTGTGTACGACCAGAACTGCAAGGCCGTGGCAGTCGCGCAACAGGAGTTCACCCAGCATTTCCCCCAATCTGGCTGGGTCGAGCATGATGCCAATGAAATCTGGGACTCCGTAGTCAAAACCTCGCGCGAGGCCATCAAGAAGGCGGGTATCGAAGCGAAGGACATCGCGGGCCTCGGCATCACGAATCAGCGCGAGACCGTCGTCCTGTGGGATCGCAAGACAGGCGAACCAGTGGCCCGCGCCATCGTGTGGCAGGATCGGCGCACGAGCGACTACATGTCCGCCCTGCGCGAGGCAGGCAAGGAGCCGCTCATTCAGCAAAAGAGCGGCCTGCTGCTCGACTCGTACTTTTCCGCCAGCAAGCTGCATTGGCTGCTCCGTCAGGTGCCCAACGGCCACGCCCGTGCCGACGCCGGGGAGCTCGCCGCCGGCACGATCGACTCCTGGCTGATCTACAAGCTCACTGGCGGCAAAACGCACGTCACTGATGTAACAAACGCCTGCCGCACGATGCTGATGAACATCCGCACGGGCGAGTGGGATCCCGAACTCATGCAGCTCTTTGCCGTCAACCCCTCGCTACTTCCGAAGATCCTTCCGAGCAGCGGTCTTTTCGGCGTGTGCGACGCAAGCCTGTATGGGCATGAAATTCCCATCACCGGCGTGGCGGGCGACCAGCAGGCGGCGCTCTTTGGCCAGCTCTGCGCAAAACCCGGCCTCGTGAAATGCACGTACGGCACGGGCTGCTTCATGCTGCAATTCACCGGCACCGACCCTATGGCCAGCCACAACCGGCTCCTGACCACCGTGGCCTGGAAGATTGGCGACGGCCCGCTGGAGTATGCCCTTGAGGGCAGCGTCTTCGTCGGCGGTGCGGCGATCCAGTGGCTCCGTGATGGATTGAAAATCATCCGCACTGCGCCCGAGGTGAATGAACTCGCTGAGCAGGTCGCGGATACCGGAGGCGTGTATCTCGTGCCAGCCTTCACCGGCCTCGGCGCGCCCTATTGGGATTCCACCGCTCGAGGAGCCTTGCTTGGCATCACACGCGGCACGACGGCGGCGCATCTCGCCCGCGCTACACTCGAGGGCATCGCCTTTGAAGTGACAGACCTCCTTTCCGCCATGGAGAAGGATTCCGGCCGGAAGATCACGACTCTGCGCGTGGACGGCGGAGCGAGCGCAAGCAACCTCCTTATGCAAATGCAGGCCGACTCGATCGGCGTGAAAGTCGAGCGCCCGAAAAATGTCGAAACCACCGCCCTCGGTGCGGCCATGATGGCGGGCCTCGGCTGCAAGCTCTGGAAGGACGTCGACGAACTCAACGCCATCCGCGAGGTCGATCGTCTCTTCACCCCCATGACCGATGCACGCCAGCGCAAAGCCAGGCTGTCCACATGGCGCAAGGCCGTGAAACGCGCGCGCGGCTGGGAAACCTCACATACTTTATGAACCGGAATCACCTGATCAGCCGCCTCTCGGCGGAACCCGAATGGGATGTAGCCATCGTCGGCGGTGGCGCGACGGGCCTGGGCGTGGCCGTCGATGCAGCAACCCGAGGTCTACGTACCCTGCTGCTGGAAGCGGACGATTTTGCCAAGGGTACATCCAGCCGCAGCACCAAACTCGTCCACGGCGGCGTGCGCTATCTGGAGCAGGGCGACATCCCGCTCGTGCTGGAGGCCCTGCGCGAGCGCGGCCTGCTGCACCGCAATGCTCCGCAACTCGTTCATCACCTGTCCTTCATCGTTCCCCGCTACCAGTGGTGGGAAGGGCCGTTCTTCGGCATCGGGCTGAAGGTCTATGACGCCCTCGCTGGACGGCTGAATCTCGCGCCCTCGAAGCTCCTTTCCCGCGAGGAAACTCTGTCACGCATCCCCAACATCGAGCCCGATCACCTGCTCGGTGGCGTCGAGTATTTCGACGGACAGTTCGATGATTCGCGTCTCGCCGTGAGCCTAGCCCAGTCGGCAGTGGATCATGGCGCATGCGTGCTGAATTATTTCCGCGTCACCGGCCTCCTCAAGGAGAAGGACATGGTCAGCGGCCTCGTCTGCGAGGATCAGGAAACACGCTCGCGCTATGAAATCCGGGCGAAGGTCGTGATCAACGCGACCGGCATCTTTGCCGATTCCATTCGCAAGATGGACGACTCTGCCGCCATTCCCGCCATCCAGCCCAGCCAGGGCGTGCATCTTGTCTTTGAACGAGATTTCCTCCAGGGCGACTCGGCCATCATGGTGCCGCACACGGACGACGGTCGCGTGCTCTTCGTCATCCCCTGGCATGGCAAGGTGCTCGTCGGCACGACCGATACGGCCATGCAGACACCCGAGCTGGAGCCCAAGGCGCTTGACGAGGAAATCGGCTTCATCCTGCGCAATGCCGCTCGCTACCTCGCCCGCGATCCCCAACGTTCCGACATCCTGAGCGTCTTCGCGGGGCAGCGCCCGCTGGTGCGGCCTCCCGGCAAGGACGGCTCGGCCACCAAGGCCATTTCGCGCAACCACGAGGTGCTGGTCTCGGATTCCGGCCTCGTCACCATCGTGGGCGGCAAATGGACGACCTATCGCAAGATGGCGGAGGACACGCTGAACCACGCGTCGCTGATCGGCGGCTTCGACAATCGCCCGTGCGTGACGGAAAACCTGCACCTCCACGGCTGGCGCAGCCCGCACGCCGAGGCGCTCCCGATGCACCTCGAGGTCTACGGTTCCGACGCTACCAAAATCGAACAACTCGTGGCCGCCGAACCCGCGCTGGGTGAAAAGATCCACCCAAGACTCCCGTACATCCTCGCCAATGTCGCTTGGGCAGCTCGCAATGAGTCGGCCCGCACGCTGGAAGACGTGCTTTCCCGCCGCACCCGAGCATTGCTGCTCGATGCGCAGGCGTCCAGCGAAGCCGCGCCCGCCGTGGCGAAGCTCCTCGCCGCCGAACTCGGCAAGGACGATGCCTGGGCTGCGGAGCAGGTGGCGATCTTCCAAAAGCTGGCGGCGGATTACCTTCCCAAGGCGGCCTGATTTGCTCTCCCGGGAGAGCGGGCCGCAAACCCGCCTCCCGCTTGGGCTTGTGCGAAAGCGTCCCGGCCTTTACACGAGGGGCGGATGATTGCTTTTTTCCTGCGCAGACTGGTCTCCGCCGTGGCGGTGCTCTTCTGCGTGGTGACCATCACGTTTCTGCTCATCCGCATCGCTCCCGGCAGCCCCTTCGATGCGGAGCGCAAGCTGTCGCCCGCCGTCGAGAAGCAGTTGATGGCCAAGTACAACCTCGACGGCTCGCTCTGGGATCAATACCGCAGCTATCTCGGCAAACTCCTGAGCGGTGATCTGGGGGATTCGCTCAAATACCGCAACCGCACCGTGGCGGAAATCCTCGGGCAGACACTCCCGGCCACCATGATTCTCGGCAGCGTGGCTCTCGTCATTGCGGTGACGGGCGGCGTGGTCCTCGGCGTGACGGCTGCTGCAGGACAGCACACGTGGAGGGATGCCGTGGCGATGCTCATCGCGCTGGGGGGAATTTCCCTGCCGACCTTTATCATCGGGCCGATCCTCGTGCTGATCTTCGGCCTGTGGCTGAAATGGCTGCCCGTGGGCGGCTGGGGTTCGCTGGCGGCGTTGATCCTGCCAGCAGTGACGCTCGCCATTCCCTACATCGCCTATGTTGCACGGCTCCTGCGCGGCAGCATGATCGAAACGCTGGGGCAGGATTTTGTCCGCACCGCCCGGGCCAAGGGTCTGCGCGAGTACGTGGTGCTCTACAAGCACGCCCTGCGCGTGGCCATCCTGCCCGTCGTCTCGTACCTCGGGCCGCTCGCCGCGCATCTGCTCACGGGCTCGATCGTGGTGGAAACCATCTTCAACATCCCGGGTGCGGGGGGATTTTTCGTAAACTCGATCCTGAACCGTGACGGCTTCCTGCTGGGCGGCGTGGTGATCGTGTATTGCGCGCTGCTCGTGGCGTTCAACCTGATCGTCGACTGCCTGTATTCCCTACTGGATCGGAGGATTCGTCTCGATGGCTGACGCGATTCGCTTTTTCCGCCAAAAGCCCCTCGCCGCCGTCGCCACTGGCGTGCTGGTCGTGATCGCCCTGGCGTCCTTCCTTGGGCCCTGGCTGCTCCCGCCGTCGTACGCCATGACCAGTCCGGAGTCGTTTGCTTCACCAAGCTGGCGGCATCCCTTTGGCACCGACCTGCTCGGGCGCGACATGTTTTACCGCGTGCTCTCAGGCGGACAGATCTCGCTCATCGTGGGCATGGCGGGGGCGCTCGTTTCGCTCGTCATCGGCACAGCCTACGGACTCGTCGCCGGATATATGGGCGGGCGCATCGACAACATGATGATGCGCATCGTCGACGTGCTCTATTCGGTGCCTCGCCTGATCTTCATCCTCGTCTGCATCAATGCCTTCAATGCCAAGCTCCAGGGCCTGGCCGAGACGCTGGGTTTGGACTGGATCGTCGGCTCCTCGCGCATCGTAATCCTCGTCCTTTCGCTTGGCGTGATCGAGTGGCTCACCCTGGCCCGCATCGTGCGGGGGCAGACGCTGGCTCTGAAAAACCGCGCATTTGTCACCGCCGCCGTGGCTCTCGGACAGACGACGCCAGTCATCATGTGGCGGCACATCCTGCCCAACCTCATCGGCGTGGTGCTGGTTTATCTCACGCTCACCATTCCCGCCGTCATCATTGACGAGTCATTCCTGAGCTTCCTCGGTCTCGGAGTCCAGTCTCCGCAGGCGAGCTGGGGTTCCCTCCTTGCGGATGGCGCGGGCGCGCTCAATCCGCTCCGCATCCGATGGTGGCTCATCGTATTTCCCGCAGGAATGATGGCCCTCACCTTGCTCTCGCTGAATCTCCTCGGCGATGCCCTCAGGGATTCCACCGATCCCAAAGCCCTGAAGCACAAATAGCTCCGCTCGCCCTCATGCAACCAGTTACAAAAACTGTTGCAACTGGTCGCTTTAAGCGGCAGAGTGAAGAGTGGGCATGGATAAAGCGTTAAAGCACCGACGCGAAACCGCGGCCCGGGCCTCCCTGCGCGAACAAATCCCGAGTTTCGTTAGGGATTCCGTTGTCTGGAGCCTGGTCCTGTTTCTGTTGGTGGGCGGAATCACCTTCATGGTCTTCGCCCGGCAGAGCGACTCCCGGATCACGGAGCGGCTCGAGCAGCTTCGCGCCCAAGGGCAGTATGCCTCCTCGCTCATCGATCTGCGGGCACACTCGTGGCTGCGGGAAGCCAGCCAGACAACATCCCAGCCTTTCACCGCGCTAACCGAAAGACTGCAACGCATTCGCGACTTTTATCCGGGCATCGGGAATCTCTTCACAGGTCGTCTGGAAAACGGCCAGGTGCATGTGATCCTGAAAACCTACGATCCCTCCAGCGGGCCGGATCGCGAGCACGTTGTCGGGAAACCACTGGAACCCTCACTCTCATCCGACAGCCCGGAGTATCAGGCGATCGCCGACAAGCAGGTCTATACGACAGCGACCCCAACTCTCCACGCCGGCTCCCACTGGCTCACGGTGATCATCCCCTTGCAAAATCCGGAAACCGGAAGCCGCGACTTTGTGTATCTCGATGTCAATATGGCCGACATCGACACACAGGTGGCCGCCGCCCGCAAACAGCGGGACATTGCGATCCTTCTCGCAGCGGTGCTGGCCTCAATCGCCGGCACAGCGGCTTTCTGCTGGCGGTCCCAGTCTTTTTACCGTCAGGCGCTGGCCACTGCGGGCCTGCGCGAAAACGAGGAGCTCTTCCGCAGCACCTACGAGCTTTCCCCAGTGGCGATGTATCTCACTCAAAAGGACGGCAGGATCATCCGCGCCAATGCGGCCTTTTGCCAGCTCACGGGCTACACCGAGGAGGAATTGACAGACCTCGACCTCGCCAAGCTCCTTCCCAAGGAGGATCTGAAAAAGGAAGCCATGAAGCTCCTCGACATGGAGACGCACCAGATCTCCCAATACCAGATCGAGCGTCGCTATGTTCGCAAGGATGGCAGTTGTGTCTGGGGTCTTGCGAGCGTGGCGATCGTGCGCGACAGCGACCTGAATATCTCCCACTACATGGCCCAGGTGGTCGACATCTCCGAGCGCATTGAAGCCGAGGAAATCCTGCGCCTGAGCGAGGAACGCCTGCTCCTCGCCACGGAAGCAGGCAGCGTTGGCACGTGGGACTACGATCCGCGCAAACGCACCTTTGTCTGGAATGCAGTGATGCACGAGATCTACCGGACCGACGCAGCCGAAAAGCCGCCGACGTTCGACAAATTCCTGCTTTACGTACATCCCGAGGACCGCAATGCGGTCGAAGCCCGGTTCCTGCACTGTCTGAACTCCGGCGAACCCTACCGGCAGGAGTTTCGTATCATGGTAAAGGACAAGGTCCGCCACCTCCGAGAGCATGCCGTGATCTTCCGGGACAACGAAGGGCGCGCCATCCGCGCCGTCGGTACAGCCATCGACATCACCGATGAGAAGGAAGAATCCGAGGAGCTCATCCGCGCCAAGGAAGCGGCCATGGCCGCGGACAAGGCCAAGAGTGAATTCCTTGCCGTGATGAGCCATGAAATCCGCACCCCGCTCAACGGTGTACTCGGATTTGTCTCGATGCTGAAAAACACTCCGCTCGACAGCGAACAGCAGAGCTATGTCGAAACGATGGAATCCAGTGGCCAGGGCCTTCTTTCCCTCGTGAATGACATCCTCGACCTCTCCAAGATCGAGTCGAAGGAGATTCACGTTGAGAGCTCGACCTTCGAGATTCGCCCGTTTATTCGCCGCATCCATCAGCAGTTGCAGGCTCAGGCCATGCAGCGCGGGCTGAAATACGACTACTTCGTCGAATATGCGGTACCGAAAAACATCCACACGGACCAGATGCGACTCGGCCAGATCCTTACGAATATCCTCGGCAATGCACTGAAATTCACCGAGGAAGGCTCCGTCGACCTCTCCGTCACCGCCAAGCCCCTGGGCGTCTTTCAAAAGAACTGGGAGTGGCGCTTTACCATCCGCGACACCGGCCCAGGCATCCCGCAGGAGGGCCTGAATAATCTCTTTAAGCTTTTCTACCAGGTCGATAGCTCGGCCACCCGCCGCCACGGCGGAACCGGCTTGGGACTCGCCATCTCGCAGCGTCTCGTCAAGCTCCTCGGCGGCGACATCGAGGTGCGCAGCGAGTTGGGCTACGGCTCGGAGTTTACCATCGTGCTGACTGCCCCACGCGGTGCCAGCACCAATGCCCTCGAGGTTCTCGCCCCTCCGGCCAAGATTCGCGAACCCGTCAGGGCGACCAACATCGCGGGCAAACGCATCCTCGTCGTCGAGGACAACCCGGTAAACCGCAAGCTGTGCGCTCTTCAACTCAAGCGCCTCGGCTGCGACGTGGAATTCGCGGAGACCGGCCTCGAGGCGCTGGAGAAAGTACGTCACTCCAGCTACGACGCCGTGCTCATGGACATGCAGCTTCCCGACCTCGACGGCTGCGGCACCACCCGGCGCATCCGCCGCGAAATCCTCGGAGGTGACCGCCTCAGCATTATCGCCCTGACTGCCAATGCCATGCCCGAGGACCGAAAGCGCTGCCTCGATGCCGGCATGGATGATTTCCTCAGCAAGCCATTGCAATACGAGACCCTCGCCTCGACGCTGTCGAAGTGGGTGAAGTAATTCCCCGCTTTCACACCGGGGTAAAAAAGAAGCGTCTCGTCCGATCCACCGGATCCCGACGAGACGCTGCCGTGCATGAAGAGTGAGGACGTAGCGTGGCCCAATCCGTCATTTTCGTCTATCGGGAGAGGCCCTGAATGGGGAATCAGTGCCCCTTGCCGCCCCATGGTAACACCTGATCCTCCGACCAAACCCACCGCCCCGCCGGAAACCCGGTCTAGAAAATGCCTACTCCTCCCGAGCGAGCGAGGCAGGACGCGTATTGCCTGCTCTATCAATGAAACGCCCGTCGAGGCGGAGGTCCCGGCCCTCACCTTCCACGTGGAAGACACCCACGCCACCCGAGACGGCTGTGGCAAAACTGTCCGCCAACAGCAGACCCCGGCCCTGAACCACCGTACCGTCGGTGGTGACCCTGACCGATTTCAAGGAGTCGTCGCCCGTCACGGCCACCCTGACCGCGATCTTGACACCCGGTTGGCCCTGCAACGTGCCAACGTAGTTCCCATTGATCCCGGCGGCAGGAAGGCGGGAGCCAGATTGATCTGGAGACCCGATGCGGATGGTTTCCGCCCCGGCGCGCTCAGAGTGTTCTGACGACCAGACGCCAACGAGCATCTTTCCTTCGGCCTGAGGGATGATCTGGTACAATGCCAGGCCCCCATCGCGGGACACCCCCAGCGCGGTTCCAACGAGCAACCCCCGCCCTTGGGAAATCTGGCCGCCGCGATTCCACTCCATCGTCACCGTGCTGCCAGTTGCAGTGATGCGGGCCGTCCCCTGATAACTTCCGCCATCGGCAGGATCCACCCCCCAGCAGGGATACTCTCCCTCAAGCGAAGTGGCATCGATAGGAACGCTTCGACTTTCACCATTCTCGTCTCCTGCCTCAGGCTTGCGCTCGGAGACGCTGGTTACCTTGGCCAGAAGGGCGTCCACCTCGAGATTGGCAGAGAGATCCACCGGGGCGGAATCTGAATGCAGCGGATCCAGGCTGGACGCCCACACGCGTAACTCCAAAGAACGGTCCGCAGTCCATCCCACCGCCTCAATGCCATCCGCAACGATGTTACCACGCAATTTTTCAATGGCCGCCATCTGCCTCTTTGTCATTGGCTGAATGGTTACCGCATCAATATCGCGCTTCGACGCCCGGTAAATAAAAAGCTGCCGGTCATGGGCGGATCCGCCATTAACCGCCAGATAAGCGTGATCCGGCGACCAGAAAAACTCCGGAGCAACGTCGTTCTCGGCGAAATACCCATATTCACTCTCACGAGCCTTTTCGTCCCAAAGAAGCCCGATGGCACGATGGGGGCTTCCGTTATCGATGATGTAATAGCGCCGCTCTCCGGGGGCTCCAGAGGTCTGAATATCCAGGCAGGCGAAAAGCGTCGTCGTGCTGACGGCGGCAAATCCTGCGATGATCCAGCGAGCAAATCTCATCGTTCTCCCCATTCCTCCCGGTAAGTGCCGGGACTTGATTACTAGTCGCAGCTCGCTTGACGGGAGGATGCCGTTTAGTTAAGCACGGCGCCACGGCAAAGCAAGGATACCACGCAAAACCCTCTCTACCAGTCGCTTAGAATTTCCTGCTTCGTCGGAAATAAAAAAATCCCCAAGGCGGCCGAAACCGCTTTGGGGATTTAAAGTGAGGTAACTGAGTCGTCTTAGGCGGCGACGGGCTCGACGTTCACGCGACGACCTTCACGGTCGAAGGAAACGCGGCCGTCGACGAGCGCCCAGATCGTGTAGTCACGTCCGAGACCGACGTTGCGGCCGGGGATGAACTTCGTGCCGCGCTGACGGAGAATGATGTTGCCAGCGGTCACAGCCTGACCACCGAACTTCTTCACGCCAAGACGCTTGCTGATGCTGTCGCGTCCGTTCTTGACGGAGCCTTGTCCTTTTTTATGGGCCATAAGCCTGGATTAAGCGGTGATGGTTTTGATTTTGAGTTTCGTAAGCTGCCGGCGATGGCCCACGGTGCGGTGGTAGCCTTTGCGGCGCTTGTATTTGAATGCGATGACCTTGTCGTCTTTGATCTGTTCGACCACTTCAGCGACTACGGCTGCGCCCTGGACGAGCGGTGTGCCAATGGAGAGGTTCGAGCCGTTGGAAACCAAAAGCACTTCCTCGAACTTCGCCTCCGCGCCCGCGTCGAAATCGAGCTTCTCGACTTCGATCACGTCACCTTCCGCGACGCGGTATTGTTTGCCACCTGTTTGAATGACTGCGTATGCCATGAAATAACCTCCTCTGTAGGAACTGGCGAAAGTCTCATACCGAACTTTTTGCAGCAAGCGAAATTTTTACCTTGCGAAAAGTTTCCCAAAACGCAACATTGCCACCCCTTTCCCGCTCGGGTGGTGAAATGGCAGACACGTACGTTTGAGGGGCGTATGCCGCAAGGCATGGGGGTTCAAGTCCCCCCCCGAGCACTTTTTTCCTTTTATGACTCTCCTCCTTCGAGGGAGTCGGGCGACCAAGACCAACGAAATAATCGCCAGTTTTCACACCTGCTCCCCACCGTGCCGGGATATCGTCTTTGTTCGCATTTCCCCCCATGATGTGGGATTTTGAGAAAGTTTCTCTCTTATGGCTCAGCAACTCGACGGCGTCCTTTTTCAGGTCAAATTCCGCTCGGCTCCGGGCATTCCGGCGCATGCGGTGCGGAATTTCATCGTGGCGGCCAAGCAGTTACCTGCCTCGGGCACGGCGGGATTCTTTCAGGCGGCGGTGGCGGTGCTGGATAAATCCGGCGCGCTGACGGATGCGAATAATTCGCTCGCGGTGGACATCGACCATCTCCAGCGCATCCACGTGATCATCGAAGATTACTCCGCCGTCTCAAACATGTACGAAGACGAGAATTGGATCTGCATCGACCGGGACAAAATGCCCGCGTAATTCCGCAAGAACGTAGGGCCAGCGGCTCGCTGGCCGACGCGGTCGGGCAGCAAGTTTCTGGATTCGCCGCCTATCTGTTTTTCGACTAGCCCTGCGAGCGGGGCGGCGGAACGCCACCCCTCCGGCTTTCTGGCTAAACCAGCAGAACCTCCCACTCGATCGACCCGTCGTCGTGGACGGTCAGCCAGGCCCAGGAGCAGGGGGCTCCGTGGTTGGGCTTGCCGATGGTGCCGGGGTTGAGGACGCGGGTGGTGTTCACCATTTCGTCGCGCGGGACGTGGGTGTGGCCGTGGAGAAGGAAATCCGCTCCGCCAATGCGCGTGGGAGCGGGCGGGATGTGGATGAGCAGAAAGGTGCGGCCATGGCGCTCAAGGAGGAGTTTCTCCGGCAGGTCCAGTGTGTAGTCGTTGTTGCCTAGCACGCCGTAAAAGGGGCGGCCGAGGTCCTTGACGGCGTTGAGGGCATTGAGGTCGCAAAAATCCCCCAGGTGCCAGATTTCGTCGGCGGTGGAGATGGCCTCGGCGACGTGGGCGGGGAATTTTCCGTGGGTATCGGCGATGACGGCGATTTTCATCAGCGCTGGTAAATTACCCCGCCGCCCCGTAATGTGAAGTTTTGTATGTGGAATACTGCCCATGAGCATGTGTTGAAGCTCGTCGCCTACGAACCCGGCAAGCCGGTGGAGGAATTGGCGCGCGAGATGGGCCTGCAGCCCTCCGACATCATCAAACTCGCCTCGAACGAAAATCCGCTCGGCCCCTCGCCCAAGGCGCTCGGCGCCATGCGCGACGCGCTGGAGCGCGCCCATTTTTACCCGGATGGCGGCGGCTGGGCGCTACGCGGGGCGATCGCCGACAAGCTCGGCCTGGATCGCTCCAATGTCATTCTCGGCAATGGCTCGAACGAGATCATCGAATTCATCGGCCACGCCTTCCTGCGTCCCGGCGACGAGGTGATCACGGCTCGCCACGCCTTTGCGGTTTACAGCCTGATGTCGCAGCTCTTCGGCGCTCGTTCCGTCGAGGTGCCGGACCCGGGCTACACCCACGACCTCGAGGCCATGGCGGCAGCGATCACGCCGCGCACGCGCCAGATTTTCATCACGAACCCGAACAACCCGACCGGCACGATGGTCGGCCAGGAGGAGATCGACCGCTTCATGGCGAAGGTGCCGGATCACGTGCTGGTGATCTTTGACGAGGCGTACTACGAGTTCGTCGATAATCCTCCGGATGTTCTGAAGTACGTCCGCGAGGGCCGTAACGTCGTGGTGATGCGCACGTTTTCCAAGATCCAGGGTCTCGCCAATCTCCGCATCGGCTACGGCCTCGCGCCGAAGGAAGTCGCGGAGGTGCTGCAAAAGACCCGTCAGCCGTTCAACGCCAATGGCATCGCCCAGGCGGGAGCCGAGGCCGGGTTGCGCGACGACGACCACATGCGCCGCACCCGCGAGCTGACCCACGAGGGACGGGCGTATTTCCAGGAGGAGTTTGAAAAACTCGGGCTGGAGTACGTGCCGAGCTTTGCGAATTTCGTCCTCGTGCGCGTGGGCGATGGCGACGCCGTTTTCCAGTCGCTCCTGCGCAAGGGCATCATCGTGCGCGCCATGCGCAGCTACAAGCTGCCCGAGTGGGTACGCGTTTCCGTCGGAACAAAGGAGCAGAACGAGCGGTTCATCGCGGAGTTGAAAAACCTCGCCGCTCAGGGACAGCTCGCGCAGAAGCAGCCGGCGACCGCGTAACGTGCTGGCCGACGACACCATCGCCGCGATCTCGACGCCTCCCGGAGAGGGAGCCATCGCGGTGATCCGTGTCTCGGGACCGGACGCCATTCGCGTGGCGGAGCGCATCTTCCGCCCGCGCAAGGCCGGAGCCGTGCTCAGCGAGCGTGTGCTGCATTTCGGCTCGTTTCATCGCGATAGCGAAAAGCTCGACGAGGGCCTGCTCGCCGTTTTTGCCGCGCCCCGCAGTTACACGGGGGAAAACATGGCCGAGATTCACGGCCATGGCGGCGCACTGGTCAGTTCCCGTCTCTACGAGGCGGTGCTGGAGGCCGGTGCGCGCGCGGCGGAGCCCGGGGAGTTCACCCAGCGCGCCTTTATCAACGGCAAGATGGACCTCACCCAGGCCGAGGCCGTGATGGACGTGATCCGCGCCAGCACGCCCCGCGCGCTGAAGGCGGCTCAGGAACAGCTTCGAGGCCGGCTCGGCGATGAGATCGAGGCCATTCGCGCCCGGGTGCTCGCCGTGGTGGCGCATCTCGAGGCGTATATTGACTTTCCCGAGGAAGGCATCAACCCGCATGTCGGGGCCGACCTGCTGCGCGATATCGCAGCGATCCAGGAACGCATCACCGCGCTGCTCGACACGGCGGAGGAAGGCCGCATCCTGCGCGAAGGCGTGCGCCTCGTGCTCTGCGGCGCGCCGAATGCCGGCAAATCCAGCCTGCTCAACCGCCTGCTCGGCTTTGAACGGGCCATCGTGAGCGCGATTCCGGGCACGACGCGCGACACCATCGAGGAATTCGCCAGCCTGCACGGCCTGCCCTTCCGTATCACCGACACGGCGGGCCTGCGCGAGACGGACGATGTGATCGAGCGCGAGGGCGTCGAACGCGCCCGCCGCGCCATCGAAAACGCCGACGTAATCGTGCGCGTGATCGATGCGACAGAAACCTACGACCTCGCCAGAACGGAAAACGAACTGATCGTCCTCAACAAAGTCGACCTCCTCGCCAGCCGCGACAGCCTTCCCGCCCAGGCGCTGCCAGTTTCCTGCACCACGGGCGAGGGCATACGTTCCCTCGTCGACGCGATCGTGGCGCGAACGCGCGGCGCGAACATCGAATCCCCCACCCTCGCCGCCATCAACGCCCGGCACCAGAGTTGCCTCGTTCGCGCCCAGAAGGCGCTGGCCCAGGCCACGGAAGATCTCGCCGCCGGACGCGATCCCGAGCTGGTCGCGCTCCCGCTCCGCGAGGCCCTGCAGGCCGTGGGCGAGGTCGTCGGACTCGCCGATACCGAGGAAATCCTCGGCGAAATTTTCAGCACCTTTTGCATCGGAAAATGAATATCTACGAATCGGTCCTGCGCCCCGTCATGTTCCGGATGGACCCGGAAACGGCGCACCATTTCGCCCTCGACCAGCTCGCCACCATCCCGCCGCAGGTCCTGCGGCTCATCTTTGGTCCCGCCCCGGCCCAGCCGCGCGAGGTCTTCGGCATCACCTTCCCGAATCCCGTCGGCCTCGCCGCTGGCATGGACAAAAACGCCACCTCGCTCGCAGGCTGGGAGGCACTCGGGTTTGGCTTCGTCGAGATCGGAACGATCACCGCACACGCCCAGCCCGGCAACCCAAAGCCGCGCATTTTCCGCTATCCGCCGCTCGGCGCTCTGGTGAACCGGATGGGGTTCAACAACGATGGCTCCGAGGAGGTCGCCCGCCGTCTCACCCGCCTGAAGGAAGCGGGCGAGTGGCCGCGCATTCCGGTCGGCGTGAACATCGGCAAGTCAAAGATCACCCCGCTCGAGGGAGCGCCCGAGGACTATCTGACGAGCTTCCGGCGGCTGCGCGCCTTCGGCGATTATTTCGTCATCAACGTCAGCTCACCCAACACGCCCGGCCTGCGCAATCTCCAGGAGACCGGCCTGCTGCGCGACATCGTGCGGGCCATTCGCTCCGAGGACGCAAAAATTCCGCTGCTGGTAAAAATCGCCCCCGACCTCGCGGACGAGCAGGCCTTTGAAATCGCCGCCATGGCCGAGGAAGAAAATGTCTCCGGCCTCATCGCGACTAACACGACCATCGACCACAGCGCTCTCGCTGGCCTCCGCGACGAAACCGGCGGACTGAGCGGCAAGCCATTGCGCACCCGTGCCAGCCAGCTCCTGCGGGACCTGAAGAAGAAAACCCGGCTCCCGATCATCGCCTCCGGCGGCGTGATGGACGGAGAATCCGGCAAGGAGAAGTTTGACGCTGGGGCCAGCCTCGTTCAAATCTACACCGGCTTTATTTACCGCGGGCCGCAATTGATCCGCGCCATTTGCCGCGCGGCTGCGTAACGTCTCCACCACATCACTTTATGACGACAGACTGGAAATCGATCACCCTCACGCTGGGCCACTCCCCCGACCCGGACGACGCCTTCATGTTCTACGCGATGAAGGAGAACAAAATCGACCAGCATGGCTACAAGTTTGAGCACATCCTGCAGGACATCCAGACGCTCAACGAACGCGCGACCCGCGGCGAACTGAACATCACCGCCGTCTCCATCCACGCGCTGGCCTACGTGCTCGACAAATACGCTCTCCTGCCCAGCGGCGCGAGCATGGGCGACGGCTACGGCCCGATGTTTGTCACGCCCTCGACCGAGGGACTGGCTGACGACGCCGATGACGAGGCCCGCAAGCAGTGGCTCCTCGGCAAGAAGATCGCCATCCCCGGCCTGATGACGAGCGCCTTCCTTGCCGCTCAGCTGTATCTCGGCAAGGGCTTCGATTACGTCGTGGTTCCCTTTGATGAAATCTTTGACGCCGTGAAATCCGGCAAGGCCGACGTGGGTCTCATCATCCACGAGGGCCAGCTCACCTTTGCCAACGAGGGGCTCAAGCTTGTTCTCGACCTCGGCGAATGGTGGAAACGCACGCGCGGCGGCATCCCGCTCCCGCTCGGCGGCAACGTCGTCCGCAAGGATTTCCCGCCGGAAGTTCGCCACGAGCTGAGCGACATCCTGCGCGAAAGCATTGCCTACGGCCTGAAGCATCGCCACCCGGCGGTCGTTCACAGTATGGAGCACGCCCGCGGCATGGACGTCCCGCTCGCGGACAAGTTCATCGGCATGTACGTCAACGACTTCACGCTCGATTACGGCGACCTCGGCCGCAAGGCCGTGCACCAGTTCCTCAAGGAAGCTGCTGATGCGGGATTGATCCCGACGATCGAGCACCTCGAGTTTGTCGAGTAGGCGAAGCCGAACGAAAGACTCCTTACCGACCAGTCGGCTGCTGACCTAGTGGCCGACTGGTTTTTTTTCGGGCTGCTCGGCGACCTTTTTGGAGGCTTCGTCGAGCTTGGCGATGAACTCCTTGTTCTCCGGGTCGAGCGCCAGCGCCTTCTGCCAATACAGGACGGCCTCGGCGGTCTTGCCGAGCTTGTGATAGGCGTCGGCCACGTGACCGTAAACGGTCGGGTCCGGCTCAGGCAACGCCTCAGCCGCGCGGAGGAGTTCAGTGAGAGCTTCCTGGTATTTGCCCTGGTGGTAGTAAAGCCAGCCAAGGCTATCGATGTAGGCTCCATTGGACGGCTCCATGGCGAGGGCGCGACGAATCAAAAGCTCGGCCTCATCGAGATTCTTACCCTGATCAGCCCACATGTAACCGAGATAATTGTACGCTTCGCCGGCATTGGCTGGATCCAGATCGATGCTCTTCTTGAGCATCGCGGCAGCCAGATCATGCTGGCCGGCACGTTCAGCGGCTCCGCCGTAGTCAAAATAAAACCGCGCATCGAGCAGATCGGGCTGGCTGTTTTCCGCCTCCTTCTCCGCGTCGGCAAAGGCTTTCACCGCCTGATCATGCTTCCCCGCCTGGCTGAGAGAAACCGCATACAGATGGGTGATGCGTGCGACACGTGGGAAATTCCGACGAGCCTCTGCGAGAGTGGCAGCCATTTCGTCATACCGCTTCATGCGATAGAGCAGATCTACGACGATGGAATAGCGATCGATGTTACCCGGTTCGATCACCACCGCCTGGCGGGCATTGACAAGGGCCTTGGAGAGGTCCCCATTTTTAACGTAAAGCTCCGACAGTGTCACATAGGTATCGAGGCTGAGCGGATTGGCGGCGACGATTGCCTCAAACTGCTCGATGGCTGGATCCACTTGACCCACATCGAGATAGCAACGGGCTAGCTTTTCGCGGGTAGCGAGAGATTCCGAGCGCAGCTCGATCACCCTCTTATAATACGGGATCGCCTTTTCCGTCTGGCGGGATACGGCGTAAAGGTCGCCCAGCTTGGCAGCGACATCGAACTTTTCCCCTCCGAGAGAGGCCGCCTGATCGAGAAAGCGGTTCATTTGCGCTACTGTCGCGCCATCCGGTGGCACGTTGTCACGCACGGCTCCGCGGGCCGTCATCTCCGCAAGGGAGAGCCAGAAATCGGGATCGGTGCTTTTGGACTTCGCCGCGCGATCGAGGACAAGCTGAGCCTTCGCGGACATGCCCTGGCTCTGGTACGTCTCCCACAGGAGCTCGTAGCCGTCGGCGTTATCGGGCGCAATGTCGATGGCTTGCTGCGCGTAGCGCGCGGCAAGCTCCGGCTTTTGCAAATGACGCAGATAAATCGTCGACAGGGCAAGGTACGGGGCGACGACCTTGCGCTTCGCGGCGATGGCATCCTTGAGCACGTTGGTGGCCTCGGCCGTTTCCCCGCGACGCAGATACTCATAAGCCACCTCAATGGCGAGTTCCGAACAGCCGGGATCGAGGTCGAGGACCTTCCGTTTGCTTTCGAGAGCCTTTTCAGGACCGGCGCTCTCCTCTTCGAAGATGCCGGACATGAAATACGCAAGCGCGTCGGCCTGCCGCTTGCCCTTCTCGTTCAGATCGGGCGCCGTATGAGGCACATCCGTCGGAACGAGATCGGCATCGGCAGCCCGAACCGGGCCCGCGACGAGAATAAAGCCTCCTAAAACAAGGGAGGATGCCAGCCAAAGCACTCTTTGTGAGGCCTTGGGACATCCACACCTGTTCATGGCGGAGACTTTATCCGCTAGGACTTGTAGCGCAACCGCTTCTTGTGACGATTTTCGCGCATGCGCTTGCGACGCTTGTGCTTCGCGATCTTCGCCTTTCTTTTCTTTTTAAGTGAACCCATGAACAGTGATGTACTTCTAAACTAGTAGACTACCTTGTTGAGCGGATATTCGATAATCCCCTCCGCACCAAGGGCTTTGAGTCTGGGAATGATCTCGCGAACGACCTTTTCTTCAATGATCGTTTCGACAGCAACCCATCCAGACTGGGCCAAGGGCGAAACTGTAGGATTTCGCAACGCAGGCAGCGCCTCAAGCAAATTCTTCAAATTTGCTTCGGGTAAATTCATCTTGAGCCCGACGAGGTCGCGCGCATTGAGGGCGCCCTTGAGGAGAAGCGCGATATTTTCGAGCTTCGCACGCTTCACCGGGTCCGCCCATGCCTGCTTGTTGACGATGAGGACAGGGAAGGACTCCATGAGCGTCTCGACGATGCGGAGCTTGTTGGCGCGGAGCGAGGAACCGGTCTCGGTGATGTCGACGATGGCGTCGACGAGGTCGGGTACCTTCACCTCGGTGGCGCCCCAGGAGAACTCGATCTCGACATTCACCCCGGCCTTTTCAAAGAACCGGCGAGTGAGACCGACGGCCTCGGTGGCGACGCGCTTGCCCTCGAGGTCCTTCACGGAATGAATCTCGGAGGCTTCCGGCACGACGAGGACCCAGCGGGTCGGGCGGGCGGTGGCTTTGCTGAAAGGCAGTTCGATGATCTCGTGGACGTCGGAGGCGTTTTCGGCCACCCAGTCGCGGCCGGTGAGACCCGCGTCCAGATACCCATGCTCGACGTAGCGGCTGATTTCCTGCGCGCGGAGCAGGCGTAGCCCGAGCTCAGGGTCGTCGACGGACGGTCGGTAAGACCGCTTGGAAGTGGAAATCGAGAAACCGGCCTTGTCGAAAAGGTCGATCGTCGACTCCATCAGGCTGCCAGACGGCAGGCCAAGTGTAAGGATCTGTGACATGAAAGGGGCGATAATTAGGGCCAAGCGCCCCCCTCACGGCAAGGGAAAAGGAGCAAGCCGGGGAAGCGACGTCAGTCCTCGCGAAAGACTTCCGGGTCTTTGTCGGACTCGGTTTCGAGCTTTTTCTGCGCCTCGCGCTCCCTCTCCCGGCGTACGCGACGTTCGAGCAAACCGAGGGTGATGCCGTAGCTGATCGCAGCCGCCGGAGCGGCCAGAAAGAGCGACCCCACCAGAAGCGGCAGGCCCACGTTGAGAAAGGTCGTCCACTCCAGCATCTGTCCCAGCTTCAAATGCAATCCATGGGTCTTGGTCGGAATGTTGTGAAAATTACCGAAGTGACTGAGGACGAAGACGCCAATGTCGTATTCCACTTTCAGCAACACAGGCCAGAGTGGCGTCACGATATCGTGAAGCGAAACCGCAATGACGGCGGCAATGGGATTGACGCGAAGGACATAGGCCAGCCCCAGGCTGAGCACAGTCTTCAACCCAAAGAGCGGAGTGAATCCCATGAACATCCCGATCGCCACACCACCGGCGATGGCATGCGGCTTGTCCTTCAGGGCGATGATCTTGCCGGGCATCGCCTTGAATTCGCCCAGCACTTTCCTACCCCAATCGGACAACTTCATTGGCCGAAGTCCTAAATGACCTGGAGCCTTCGTTCCAGATTGAATTCGCCACGGGGCGAATCTATCCTGAAGGGCTATGACCATGGCGGAGGATTATCGGGAGGAAGATTCGCCTTCCAGTTTCCAGCGGTGGATCATTCCGGCGTTGATCCTGTCGATCCTTCTGCATGCCGGTTTGCTCTACTGGGCGCGCCTCACTCCCGTGGTAAAATCCGAGAAGGAAGTTTACGAAAAAGTGGTACCGCGCACCTTCCGTATCGAGCGGGCGCAGATCGACGAGGAACTCCTCAAACCCGAGCCCGCCGAGAAAAAGCAGGTCGCCATGGCTCCGGATGCCGTGAAGCTGCCCGACGAGGCCCCGGCCTTTGAAAAGATGATGTCGCAAAATCCCGGGCAGCCTGCTGCGCCGAAGATCGACCAGCAGATTCTCTCCGAGAAGCCCACCGCCGCCGCAACCACGATGGAGCGCACCCTGGCCGAGGCGCAAAAGAACGGCACCCAGAGCGCACTGGAAGACCCGAAAGCTCTCCAGCAGGCCCTCCTTAATGAAAAGCCCGCGGGCGGCGCGGCAGTGAGCGACCTGCTTGCTCCCGATACCCTGACGGGCCGATCCATTGCCAAAACAGGCGCCGAAGCCGGGCGCAACGCACCGGGTTTCAGCAATCTCGATTCCCTCCTGGCCCAGACCGGTCCGCTCACGGCGGAGACCGCCCCGATCCTCATGCCGACGGACCTGCTCTTTGGCTACAACGAGTCCGACCTCCGGCCCGAGTCGCTGGCCAGCCTGGAGAAACTCGGCGAACTCATCCGCCGCAACCCCCAGGCCGTCTTTCAAATCGAGGGGCACTCGGACACCTTCGGGTCCGACTCCTACAACATGGATCTCAGCCAACGCCGCGCGGATAGCGTGAAGGCGTGGCTCATCGCGAGGATGAACATCCCGGCCGACCGCGTGACGGCGCAGGGATTTGGGAAAACGAGGCTCATCGTGCCCGGTGGCTCGATCGAGGAACAGCAGATCAACCGCCGAGTGGAAATCGTAATCCGAACGAAATGATCACCCCGAAGGAACGGGCCTTGGAGCAGGCCGCAAAGTCTCTCCAGGAGAAGGCCCGAAAGAAGAAGGACGACTCCATCGAAATCTTCCGCGGATTCCGCAAGATCGAGGAACACCGGCTGCGCATCTGGCACAAGTCCGGCGGCGGCGGCCGCGAGGTGGCCCGCCAGCGCTCCGACCTCGTCGACATCCTCTTCCGCGAGCTCTTCGACGGCATCGTGCGCTCTGTTGCCCCCAAGGGACTTCCCGACAGCGTCGTCGTCGCGGCCTTCGGCGGCTACGGTCGTCGCGAGCTGACCCCGAGCAGCGACATCGACATCATGTTTCTGCTGCCTCGCGCCCAAGTCTCCAAGGTGACGGAGGAGGCAATACGAATGACGCTCACGGCGCTGTGGGACATCGGCTACAAGGTCGGGCACTCGACGCGCTCGATCCCGCAGGCCATCAAGCAGGCCAACTCCGATCTCGTAACCAAGACCTCAATGCTCGAGTGCCGCTACCTCACGGGCAACCGCGAGCTTTTCAACGAGTTCAAGGAGCGTTTCGTCGCCGAATGCGTAGAGGGTAAGGAGGCCGAGTACTTCGCCTGGCGCCTGGCCAACCAGACGGAAGTCCACGATAAGAACGGCAACAGCGTCTTCATGCAGGAGCCCAACGTGAAAAACGGCATCGGCGGTCTGCGCGATTACCAGAACATCCTCTGGATCGGATACTTCAAGGAGCGCGTGATGACGACGGCCAAGCTCGTCGAGCACAAGTACCTGCGCGAGCCCGAACGCCGCGCGCTGGAAAAGGCCTACGACTTCCTGCTCCGCGTCCGTACGGAAATGCACTATGTGACGGGCCGCCCGCAGGACAGCCTTACGCTCCAGCTCCAGGGCCGCGTCGCGTCGGACTTCAACTACCCGCAGCGCCACATCCTCCGCCGCGTGGAGGCGTTCATGCGCGAGTATTATACCAAGACCCGCGACATCCATCTGATCACCGACTCGGCCATCGAGCGAATGAAGCTCGTGCCGGAAAAGGGACCCGCCCTGCTCGGTCTGCTCAAGCCAAAGGTCGAGAGATTCGATGGTTTCATTTCCCGCAATGGCAAGTTGTACGCGGAAAATCGCGAGACCTTTGCCGAGGATGTGTTTCGCATCATCCGCGCCTTTCTGCACATGCAGGTTCGCAAACTCGACCTGAGTCCCGAGTTGAGCGATTCGCTTCGCCGGAGACTGCGCCTGGTCGATCGGACATTCCAGTACTCGCGGGCGGCACGCGAAACCTTCCTCGCCATCCTCTCCCGCAAGGGTGAGGTGGGCCGCATCCTGCGCGAGATGCACGATCTCGGATTCCTTGCGCGGCTGGTTCCGGAGTTCGCTCCCCTCACCTGTCTGGTACAGCACGAGTTTTACCATCGATACACGGCGGACGAGCACACGCTCGTATGCATCGAGAAGCTCGATGGCGTACTCTTCGCCGAGGAGGAAAAATTCCGAGGCTATCGCTCGCTTTTCCAGAAGCTGGAAGATCCCGGCATGCTTTACCTCGCAATCCTGCTGCATGACGTAGGCAAGGCCGCCAACCAGCGCCACCACGAGGATGCTAGCGCGATCCTGGCCCAGAAGGTGGCCCGCCGCCTCCAGCTCTCCTCCGAGCGCCGCCGCATGCTCATCACCTTGGTGAACTCGCACTACGAGCTCTCGTCCACCGCGCAAAATCGCAACCTGGACGACCCGGCGACGATCGAGGAATTTGCCCGCATCGTCGGCAACCGTGCCAATCTCGACGCCCTCATGCTCCTCACCCTTGCCGACGGCATGGGCACGAGCGACCAAAACTGGTCCGACTGGAAAGAAGGCCTCGTGTGGATTCTCTACCGCCGGACGAGCGATTACCTCGAGGGCGGCCATGAGGCGCTGGAGCGCCTGAAGAAGGATCGCGGCGAGTTGCAGATCGCGGTGAAAGCCAAGCTGCCGAAGGACTATGGCGAGGAAATCCTCGCGCACTTCGCCCACATGCCCGACCGGTATTTGCAGATGTTCGACGCGGACCAGATCGCGCAACACCTCAAGATTTTCCGCTCATTCATCGAGACGCATCTCAAGAAGGATGGCGTTGACGCCCTCGCCCCATGCTTCAAGTGGATTCCCAAACCCGATCTCGGCCATAGCGAGGTATGGGTGTGCGGATGGGACCGCCCGCGACTGCTCGAGCGCATCGCGGGTGCGTTTCTCTCGGCGCAGTTGAACATCCTGAGCGCTGACATCTTCACGCGAGGAGACAACCTCGCCATCGACATCTTCCGCGTCTGCACAACCCAGCTCACGCCGGTGACGAACCCCAAGGATTACGCCCGGGTGGAAAGTTGCCTGCAGGATTCGCTCGCGGTGGAGGACTACGATTTCTCCTCGCTGATCCGCAAGGATACGCGCATGCGCAGTTACCGGATGTCGCAGGAGGCCGAGCTCCCGAGCAAGATCAACATCGATAATATCTCGCATCCTAACTACACGCTCATCGACATCCAGACGCCCGACCGACTCGGTCTCCTTTATGATCTACTCCGTGCCTTTGGCGAAGCCGGGGTTAACATCGAGCTCTCCCGGGTCACCACGGAGATGGAGGTCGCCATCGACAGCTTTTACGTGACGGTGAAGGATGGTCTGAAGCTGACCGATGAAAACGCCCTGAAGCGCATCATGAAGCTGCTGCGTCGCGCGGCGATCCGGCCCATCGGATGACATCCCGTTTCGGAGCGCTGTTCTGGAGACAGATCGTGCGCCCGTCCTGGCGACGCCCGGCGCTGACGCTGCTGAATGTCTTCAGCATCGCTCTCGGCGTCGCGGTCTTCCTGGCCATCCAGGCGGCGAATCGCAATGCGCTCCAGAGTTTTCGCAGTGCGGCCGAGCTGACCACAGGCAAGGCCGACCTGGAGATTCGCGGGAACATCCCAGAGGAAATCTTTCCCAAGGTGCAGACTGTTCCCGGGGTTCTCAGCGCCACGCCGATCGTGGAAGGGCTGGTCGTCGTTCCCGACCTGCCGGGAGAGTATCTCCGCATCCTGGGGGTCGATCCTTTCACTGGCCGCGACCTGTTTGCCTTCGATCTCCAGGGAGCAAATCGTGAACCGCTGGATTTTGGCAAATGGCTGGCTGATCCCGAGGCCATTGCCCTCCAGCAGGATCAACTCGCCGTGCTCGCACCTGCCATTCGCGATGGAAAGCTTCCCGTGCTGGCAGGCAGTGCACGGCGCAAACTCCAGCCCGCGTTCCTCTTCACTACGGGCCATAATCTTGCCGGAGCCGATCCCCGCGTGGCGGCGATGGACATCGGCTGGGCGCAGGAACTCCTCGGCAAATCCGGGCACCTTTCCTCGATCCAGATACTCCTCGAGTCACCGAAGGACGAGGCCCCCGTCACGGCAGCGCTCAAGGCGCTCGTACCTGCCGATGTGATCGTGGCCCCGCCAGTCACGCGTACTCGCGAGGTCGAGTCGCTCCTGGGTTCCTTTCAGCTCAATCTCACGGCGATGAGCCTCGTCTCGCTCTTCGTCGGCATGCTCCTGATCTACAACAGCGTGAGCGCATCCGTCGTGCGCCGCCGCCCGGAGATAGCCATCCTGCGCGCCTGCGGAGCCACCCGCGCGGAGGTACGCCTGCTTTTCCTCGGCGAGGCGGCCTACGAGGCACTACTCGGCTCGGCTCTTGGCATCGTGCTCGGCCCGGTGCTCGCCAGCCTTGTCGCCTCTCCCATCGAGCAAAGCGTCTCCAGCCTTTACGAGGTCGTCCGCCTCGGCACGAACTCCCTCGCTCCCAGCCAGGTCGTACTCGGTTTTGCCGTCGGTATTGGCGCGTCCCTCGTGGCCGCGTGGCGTCCTGCCTCCGAGGCCGCGACCTGCGATCCCGCCAAGGTGCTCCATCCCGGCGCAGCCGTTGAGCAGCTTGCGCCCCGGCGCCCGTGGCATCTCGTGGCCGCCGCGGTCATCCTGCTCGTCGCCTTCCTTTCCGGCGCTCTCTCCCTCGCCCTGGGTTCGCGCTGGCTACCCTTCGTCAGCGCGGGTGCGGTGCTCACCGGCTTTGCCCTGGTCGTTCCGTGGCTCGCGGCAGGCGTGGCCGCCACTTTCCGCGGTCGCGGCGTGTACCTGCGCCTCGCCTCCGATCACCTCGTGCGCACGATGCATCGCAACGCCGTGACGATCGCCTCGCTGGCCTCGGCGGTGGCGCTGACCATCAGCGTTTCGGTGATGATCCACTCCTTCCGCGCCAGCGTGGCCAAGTGGATCAGCCACACGCTCCAGGCCGACCTCTACATTTCTCCGGCAGCCAACGATGTCGGCGGCTTCGAGTCCTACCTGCCTGCCAATGCCCTCGCCTGGGCCCGCTCGCAACCTGAGACGGTGGAAATCTCCGCCTTCCGCGAAATGACCGTGCGCTGGCAGGGCCACCAGATCGGCTTGACCGTTCTCGATGGCAAAGGACGCGGCGACCTGGAGTTCCTCCCCGGCTCGTGGCCGGACGCGAAGGAAAAATTTCTCACCGGTCAGGCCGTCGCCGTCTCGGAAAGCCTGTACACGCGCTACCGCATCAGCACGGGCGACACCATCACTCTGCCCACGCCCTCCGGCGACCAGCAGTTCACCGTCTGCGGCGTGTTCCGAGATTTCACCAACGAACGTGGCGTCATCATGATGCAAAGCTCGCTCTTTCAGAAATACTGGCACGATGCGCGCTGGCACTCGATGGGTATTCGCGTGAAAGAAAACCGCGACGCAGTCGCCCAGCGGTTCCGCGCCACATTTGGGGACGAGGGTCAGTTCGTTGTTTACAACAACCAGTCCCTCCGCCAGCGCGTCTTCGAGATTTTTGACCAGACCTTTGCCGTGACCTCAGTGCTGCGCGGCATCGCGGTGATTGTGGCTATCATCGGCGTGCTCTTCTCCCTCAGCGTCCTCGTGATGGAGCGCGAACGCGAGGTCGGCGTACTCCGCGCCATCGGCGCGTCCCGCCCGCAGGTGCTGGGGATATTCCTCGGCGAGGCGGGCTTGATCGGCATCGCGGCCACGATCTCAGGCATCATCTCGGGAATGGCGCTCGCCATGGTGCTGACCTGGGTGGTGAACAAGGCTTTCTTCGGCTGGTCGATCGAGCTGACCTATCCGCTCGGTCCCATCATCACCACGCCATTGTGGCTGATTCCCGCCGCGCTCATTGCGGCGCTCTTTCCCGCCTGGCGTGCGGCGAATATCCGCCCGGCTATCGCAGTGCGTTTCGAGTAACTCCTATTCCGCCCCGGTGTGGCAAAGGGCGGTCCAGAGGTTCCCGCCAAAGTATTCCCTCACCCGCGCATCGAGCGCCGGGCCGTCGGCGGCGTCCTTGAGGATGGCGAAAACGGTCGAACCCGATCCCGACATCGCCGCCGCGCGCACCTCCGGCTGCTCCGTGAGCCAGCGGCGCAGGATGGGGAGGAAGAGGAACTTCTCAAACACCGGCCGCTCGAGTGAATTCACGATGCGAACCCACCCCAGGTCGGCTTCCGTCTCCCATTCTCCTGGCAGCGATTGCGAGTCGCGCCAGTTTTTATAAGCCCATGGAGTGGGCACGCCAAAGGGCGGCTTGATCAGCAAAAGCGGGAGCGTCTCGGGAATCTCCGTCGGCTCGATGATCTCGCCCCGTCCCCGGCACCAGGCCGGCAAGGTACGGACAAAAAACGGAATGTCCGACCCGATGCGGCTGGCGAGCTGCTCCAGATCGGGAGCGCTCATGTGGGTCTCAAAAAGGGTATCCAGTGCGACCAGCACGGCGGCGGCATCACTGCTACCTCCACCAAGACCAGCGCCCATCGGGACGCGCTTCTCGATCTCGATATGGGCGGCGAATTTCAGCCCCGTGGCCTCGGAGAAAATCTGGGCCGCCTTGACCGCAAGATTGGAATCCCCCGTCGGCAGCGCCGGATCATTGCTCCGAACCTTCACTGTGCGCCCGATGGCGGTCTCTATGGTAATCTCATCCGCGAGGGAAATCGGGACCATGAGAGTCTCGATATCATGGAACCCGTCCTCGCGGCGACCGAGGATACGGAGTTGCAGGTTGACTTTCGCCGGTGCTCGCAGCTTCATGGCGCGCGCATCCTGTGCCAATGTCTGCTTCCGCTAAAGAAAAATTCATCGTCGCTCTGGACGCCCCAGACGCCTCCTCCACGTACCAACTCCTCGACCGCCTGGGCGATTCGGTCTCCTGGATCAAGGTCGGCCTCCAGCTTTTCACCGCCGAAGGACCGTCCATCGTGCGGGAACTCAAGGCACGAGGCTACCGCGTGTTCCTCGACCTGAAGTTTCACGATATTCCCAACACCGCCAAGGAAGCCGTCGCTTCCGCCGCCAAACTGGGCGTCGATATGACCACCATCCACCTCGGAGGCGGAGCCAAGATGATCGCCGCTGCACAATCGGCCGTCGGCGACTCCGGCATGCTCATCCTGGGCGTGACGGTGCTGACCAGCTTTGACCAGGCCCAACTCGAGGGCGTCGGAGTACACGATCCCGTGGAATCTCAGGTCAGCCGCCTCGTGCGCCTCGGCTACGACAACGGAGCACGCGGCATCGTGTGCAGCCCGCTGGAGCTGCCTGTCCTGCGCGCCACCTATGGCGATGAACTCACCATCGTGACGCCCGGCGTACGCCCCGCAGGCGGGGACAAGGGCGACCAGCAGCGCGTGATGACCCCGGCGGAGGCAATTCGCGCCGGAGCGAGTTATCTCGTGATCGGCCGTCCTATCACGGGAGCAGCCGATCCCCGGGCCGCGGCCCTGGCTATCACCGAGGAAATCGCCTCGGCGTAATCAATCGCGGAAATTCTTGAAGGCGAGGGCGACGCCATAGTCGCCAGCGCGCAAGGCGGCGATGACCTTCTGGAGATCGTCGCGCTTGCCGCCCGTCACGCGGATCTGGCGATCCTGCAATGAGGCTTGCACCTTGAGATTGAGAGCCTTGATCGCCTTGTTGATCTCCTTGGCCTTGTCGCCGTCGAGACCCTGCTTGATCACGAGCTCCTGCCGGGAGTGGCCGAGCGGCGAGATGTCGGGGTCTTTCTGCTCGATGTTGCGCAGGTCGATATTGCGCTTGGCCAGCTTGCCGATCACGATCTCGCGCAGAGCCTTCATCTGGGCTCCATCGTCGACACTGAGCAGGATCGAGCCGGTCTTGGCGTCGATCTCGATCGAGGTGGTGAGGCCTTTGAAATCAAACCGCGAGGAAAGCTCGCGCAGCGATTGATCAACCGCGTTTTTGACCTCCATGCGGTCAACTTCGGAAACTACGTCAAATGAGGGCATGTCGTCAGGATGCCATCGGGGAGCGCGCGCTGCAATATTTCGCCAACGCGGCAGCGAGGTCCGTCGTGCGGATGGGTTTGGCGAGATAATCATTCATCCCGGCCCGGATGCACTTTTCGGCATCCCCTTGCAGAGCCTCGGCTGTCAGCGCGATGATGTAGCAGGGTTTACGCTTGTTTTCTCTCTCACTTTCGCGGATTCGAGCCGTCGCCTCGAGACCATCGAGCTCAGGCATCTGGATATCCATGAACACGAGATCGACGTCGGTCTCGGTAACCGCCTCATACGCCATGACGCCATTGGAAACGCACCGGGCATCGATGCCAAACTTGCGCAGCAGCGTGGCGATGAGCGCGGCATTGACCTTGTTATCCTCCGCCACGAGCACCCGCGATCCGGCCAGGATCTCATCCACTCCGGGCGTGCAGGACACGGTGACCTTGCCACCCGATCGCTGCGGTAGCTCTCCACCAGCGGCGAGCTTGACCATGAAAACAAATTCCGACCCGGAGGCGCGCTCCGGATTAACCCAGATGTCGCCTCCCATGAGCTGGCACAACCGCCGACAGATGGTCAGCCCCAGACCGCTGCCTCCGAACTTGCGCGCCGTCGAAGGGTCCAGTTGATCAAAGCTCTTGAAGAGCAACGGTATCTTCTCAGATGGAATGCCTATGCCGCTATCAGACACGCTCACGCGCAGGAAGAAAGCCGCATCCCCCGGCCCGGTAAAAAACCGGTCGGTCGCTTTGGTGATCTCGCGAGGATCACCAAGGGAGGCAATGATCTGAATATTGCCCGAGCGGGTAAACTTCACGGCATTCGACACCAGGTTCGAAATCACCTGCCTCAGGCGCATGGAATCGCCTACCGCAGTAGTGGGCAGAGTCGGCGCGACGTCCCAGGTGAGCGTCGTCCCATTGTCCCGCGCCTTGGGAACGAAAAGCTCGCTCGCCTCGCGGATACACTGCCCGATGTTGAAGCCCACGTTTTCAATGGTCAGCTTGCCGGCCTCGATCTTGGAAAAGTCGAGCACGTCATTGATGACGGTAAGCAGTGACCGTCCGCTGGAACGGATCGTTTCGACGAACCCCTTTTGCTCCTCATCCAGCGTCGTCTCGGCCAGCAAGTCGGAAAATCCGAGCACCCCATTGAGCGGAGTACGGATTTCGTGGCTCATCATGGCCAGAAACTCCGATTTGGCTCGCGTCGCGACCTCCAGCTTCTGGTTGAGCGAGATGAGCGCGGTATTGGAATCCAACAATTCGCGCTGGCTCTCGCGCAACGCATGCATGGCCTCATCGCGATCGAGCTGGGCCAGGTAGGCGGAGGAATGGTACCTCACACGAGCAAGCAGTTCCACACGATCGGGGAGTTTGACGAGATAGTCGTTGGCTCCTGCGGCAAAGGCATCGCGCTTGGTTTCCGGCTCCTCCCGTACCGAAAGGACGATGACCGGCACCTGGCGGAGCGTGGAATCGGCACGATAAAGCCGCACCAGATCGAGACCACTCACTCCAGGCATCACGAGATCCTGCAGAATGACGGTCGGGCGGATCTTTCGCGCCTGATCCAGGGCGGACGCTGCATCCGCGCAAAAATGGAAGTCGATATCGTCCTCTATGGCGAGGGCTCGGCGGAGAGATTCTCCGACCAGTGCCTGGTCGTCCACGAGCAGGACCATTGCGCGACTAGGGTTGATAAATTCGTTCATGGGATTGGCGAGTTGCTCCAGGCTTCAATGCGGCTGGCGATACGATCAAGTGGCAGGACTTCCCGGGCGGCCCCATTCTCTGTGGCGGCGCGAGGCATTCCATAAATGGCGGCCGTCGCCTCATCCTGGGCGATGGTCAGGTGGCCCGCTGTACGGAGGCACATGAGTCCCCGGGCGCCATCACGCCCCATCCCGGTGAGAACGACCCCCATGAGGTGCGCCGTTCCCTGCGTCACAGCGCTTTCGAAAAGCACATCGACCGAAGGCTGGTAGGAGAGATCGGGGACGCTGGTATAGCGAAGACGCCGATGGCTAAAAGTCAGGTGCCGCCCACCCCGGGACACCACCACCTCGCCCGGCGGCGGCTCCTCGCCTTCCTCAGCAAGACGCACGGGGAGCTGCGTTTTCGCATCGAGCCAGGAGGCGAGTTCGGCATCGAATCTCGCATCAATATGTTGCACTATGATCACAGCAGCCCGCAGTGAGGCAGGCAGCTGCTCGAGAATGGTCATGAGGGCGGCGGGGCCTCCCGCGGAGGAGCCAATAAGCACACAGGCGTCGGCAACGCCCTCCTTTCGCGTCCTGGAGCCGCCCTTTCGAAAAATCGCGGAAGGGGCCGCAATGGAAGCGACCGAACGGATCTTGTCCACCAGGATGCGCCGCGCCTCCGAGGACCCGAATGCAGGTGTGGTTACTGCATCGACAGCACCTGCTCCCATCGCTTCAAAGACAGCGGAGACATTTCCCTCGACCGATCCCGTAACAACCAGAATCGGACAGGGCGTCTCCCTCATGATCTGCCGGGTGGCCTCGACTCCGCCAAGCACTGGCATGACCAGATCCATAAGAATGATGTCCGGCACGTCATCCCGGCATTTCTGAACGGCTTCCGAACCGTCGACCGCCACCCAGGCCTCAGCAAAACCCTCCTCGGCCGCGATCACCTCTTTCAACAGCGCGACTGCGGTGAGCGAATCATTGACGATGGCGATTCTCATCACGCCACCGACGGCTGCCCGAGCAACTCGCGCACCGCTCCCAGGATCGACTCGTCCTGATAACTCGATTTCGTCAGATAGTAGTCTGCTCCGGCTTCCAGGCCGCGGGCGCGATCCTCATCCCGCTCCTTGTAGGACATGACGATGACAGGAAGGTCGCGGAGCTGGGCATTGTTGCGAACGAGCTTTACGAGCTCGATGCCATCGAGCCGGGGCATGTCAATATCCGTCACGAGAAGATCGTATTTCCCGCTGCGTAGCGCATTCCAGGCATCCGCTCCATCCACGGCAGTATCGACTTCATAGCCTTGGCTGACGAGGAGCTTGCGCTCGAGCTCACGTACCGTGAGCGAGTCGTCTGCCACGAGGATGCGGTAACCCGGGCCGGTCTTGTCCTCTGGGAAAATCGCACGGTGCTGGGAGGCGGCGGAGAAATTCGCGGCAGTCACGGAGAGATCATTGATGTCTAGCACGATGACGACTTCCCCGTCCTCCAGCAAGGCGGCAGAGCTGACATCCTGCGTGCGGCCCAGCCGTCCATCGAGACGCTGCAACGACAACTCCTTCATCCCAAGCAGGCGGTCGACTGCCAGACCGATACGGCCCTGCCCCGAGGGAATGATCACGAGGTTGATTCCATCGTTGGAAACGTCTCCCTCCCCCACCTCCAGGACTTGCGCCGCACTGAATATCTCCACCTTTTCCCCTTCGAGGAATGCATGCTGAATGCCGCCGATGAGATGCACATCGGCCCGAGTGACCTCCACGATGCGCTCGATCCTCGCCAGCGGAAAGGCGTACCGCTCTCCCGAGACCTCGACCACCACGGCGCGGAGCAGGGAGAGCGCCACGGGGAGAATGATCTCGCAAAGGAAGCCTCCCATTGCGCTTTGACCCAGCCGGATCGATCCCCCAACCTCGTAAGCCATCGAGCGTACGGCATCGAGCCCGACTCCTCGCCCGGAAATTTCCGTAACGCGCTCACTGAGCGAGAAACCGGGCAGGAGGAGAAACTCGGAAAGCTCCTGGTCGCTCATCTGGCGGGCGTGCTCCTCGGCGGAGAACCCCCGTCGAATGACCGTCTGGCGGATGGTTTCGACATTCATTCCACGGCCATCATCGGCCACGGAAACACTCAGCCATCCCGCATGATGATGAGCAGTGATCTCCAGCCTTCCACACGGGGGCTTCCCGGCAGCGAGACGCTCCGCGGGAGTTTCCAGACCATGGTCGAGAGCATTGCGGATCAAATGGGAAAGCGCACCCTCAAAGCGGTCGATCATATCGCGATCCACCTCGGTATCTTCGCCCTGGATGACCAGATCGACCTCCTTGCCCAAGTCGCGAGCCAGATCTCGGACAAGGCGGCGCAACGCCCCGGCGACATCACCAAACGGGCGCATGCGGCAGGAGAGCGTCTCCCGATAAATACGGCCGCAGAGTTGCAGCAGACGTCGATCATGCAGGTCTCGTCGTTCGCTCTCCTCGGCTGCCAGAGACTGGCAGGATGAAGTCAATGCACCCGCCTGCCGCAGCAACTGTCGCTGCCTCGGTGTCAGATCGGAGTTGCGGAGCTCGCTCAGTACGGTCTGCAGAGAACGTAACGCGGCGCGTACCGCCGTCACTCCCGCACCGGTCTCTGCGGCGGAGACGACAGCCTGTCCCGCAAGAGCCAGCAGATTATCCAGGCGCTCAGCATCGAGGCGGACATCTTTCTTTCCATGCTCCGGTTCCGGAGCAGGCACGGGCTCCATCACCGCGGCAGGAACCGGCGCCGGCATGACTGGAATCGGAGCCGGCCGCAAGTCCGAACACTCGGCCAGGAAACGCTCGATACGGGACGCGCTTTCGGCGTGATCGGGAGTGATGCTCAGGTCGCGGAGAAGGTCGACTCCACTCAGAAGCACATCGACCGTTTGCGCCACAGGCGCTACGTTTTCCTTCTGCGCCTTGACGAAAAGATCCTCCATCGCATGGGCCACCCGTACAGCGCCATCATTACCCACGATGCGAGCCGCACCTTTCAGCGAATGCGCTGCTCGCATGAGAATCTCGAGAAGAGGCGCCACATCGCTGGCTTTTTCCAATCGGAGAAGAGTGTCCGACAGAATCGCGCACTGCTGCTCCGCCTCCGCGCGGAACAGCTCGTCCATGGAATATCCGCTCAGGTCATCGCCCTTCATTCGATCGCCTCCTGCAAGCTTGCAACCAGACGCTCTGCATCAAGGCACACCACTGGCTGATTGATATGAATGGCGACACCACGGCTCACTCCCGCCAGCGATGCGCTGGCGCCCTCACGCAATTTCTGGAGTGCTGACAGGTCAATCTCCTCCAACCCCCAGGCGGAACTCACCCTCACGGCGACCTGCGTATGCCGCCACTGGAGGATCAACATCCGTGCGGCAGACGCATCCTCGGAAAGCGCAGCGGAAGTTTGAAGGAGACGCTCAAGGTTCACACATACCACGACGCGTCCATCGGCATTGAAGAGACCCTCGATGTTTCCCGAGACTCGATGAGGTATTCGCCGGATCGAACCGACCGGCAAAGTCGACGCGATCAAATCCGGCGGGAAGCCGAGCCAGTCGCCTCCCACCCGGGCCACGAGGAGACGCAGCCTTCCCTCACGGCTCGCCTCGACTACAGGAGGCCGGGCGATCTCCGCAGCCCACTCCACGCGAAGATCCGCAGGAAGGGAACGGACCAGACGCGGCCCGTTCACGAAGGCATCCTCCGTGAGACTCGGCGTTCAAATCGCCCGGCAGCGTCGGTGCGACCCTGCTTGCGCAGGAGCAAGGCCATATGGTGCATCGCCTCCTGGTGCGCAGGCTCCAGATAGAGCGTCTGCCGGTATTGGGCCTCGGCCTCGACGATATTCCCCAGGGATTCCTCGATCAGCCCGAGGAGGAACCTGCCTGCAGCGTCGTCCGGTCTCACCGCAAGCACTCGACGCAGCATATCCCGAGCCTCCTGGACCCGGCCTTGGTCGGCCAGCTTCCGCGCATCCTCGACCGTCATCTCCGGCGGAGCCGCATCTGGCATGAAGCGTGGTGCAGAATACCCGATGGCCCGGCGGCGAGGGGCAAGAGTGATCGGCTTGGGCTTGATCACCGAGGGTGCCATCGCCGGATCGGTCGATGCCTGCACAGTGAAGCTCATTTCCAGTCCGGTCGTCCGCCACCCGTAAACCGACATCGCCGCAGGCTCCGCGGGCCCGAGAAAAAGCATTCCACCCGGCAACAGCGCGCGATGAAGCAGATCGGATACACGCTGCCGGCTGGGATTATCGAAGTAGATCATCACATTGCGGCAAAAGATCGCATCCCAGCAGGCCACATCCTCCATGAGCAGGAGATTCGAGCGGCGAAAGTCGATCAAATCAAGGTATTGACTACGCACTCTCCAACCTTCACCTGCATTTTCGAAAAATCGTTCCTGCCAAGGCCCGATCTCTCCGCGGAAGGAATTTGACCGATAGACGCCCGCACGTGCCGTCTGGATCGCAGGTTCGCTCAGGTCAAACGCCTCGATATGGAAATCCCTGGGCTTCCATCCCGCCTCGAGGAGGGAAAAGGCAATAGAATACGGCTCCTCTCCCGTCGAGCAAGCCGCGCTCAGGATGCGCAGGGGACGCTTCTTGTGCTGGCGGGCCCACTGCGTCAAGGCGCGAAAGGATTCCTCGTAGCGAAAGAAGAACGTCTCCGGCACCACGAAATCTTCCAGGAGAGAACGAAGTTCCGCAGGGGAGGATCTCAGCTTCAACAGATAATCCTCCAGCGGACTTCCTGGGTCTGTGCGACGCTCAATAGCCTTGATCAATTGCTGCCGGCCCGTCCCGGAGGTTTCAAACCCGGCATGCTCGTTCACAAACCCGGCGATCTGGTCGATCACGTTCATGCCACCTCCCCTGCCTCATACCAGTCGAGACTTTCGAGGACGTTATCTGGCAATACCGATGGAAGCTCAATTCGCTGGATGAAGGAACCACCCACAGGTGAAACCTCTCCCAGGCAGGGATCCGCCGTTGCCCCCGGAGAAATGAAGGAGTCCTCCGAAATAGCCGATACTCCATCAACGCAGCCAACGAGGATTCCCACCCGACCGGAACGAAGCCCCGGCACCTGGCACAGGACGATGCGGGAGCCAAAGGCTTCCGGCGTATAAACTCCCTGAAAAAGCAGCCCGAGATCAACCACGGGAACAGACTGCCCCTGATAGTTCAGCACGCCGACGAGCCCCCGTACTGCGCCGGGCAGGGGCTTGAGGACGGCATACGGCAATACCTTGTCGACCGCTGTGGCCGGCAAGGCGTAGGCGTCGTCTCCGATGCGGCAAACGACGTAGAGCATATTACCGCAGTTTGAACCGGGAGACGGCTTTTTGAAGCCCCCCGGTCGCCTCGTTGAGCTGCTCCACTGCCCTGTTGGAATCGCGGATGGCGTCCGCCGTCTGCCGCGCGGCATCACCAAGCTGGACGAGCGCCTCGCTGATCTGGGCCGACCCCTGGGTCTGGGTGCGCATGCCCTCGTAAACAGATTCCACGCCGGGCGCGAGCAACTGGACCTGCTCAATCATGCCATCGATCTGGCGGGTGACATCAGTCACCTCGTGGGCATTGCGGCGCACCTCCTCCGAAAACTTGTCCATCCCCATCACGCCGGCAGACACCGAGGCGAGCATCTCCTTGACCATCTGCTCAATGTCGAGTGTAGAGGCCGCAGTCTGATCGGCCAGCCGGCGGATCTCGGCGGCAACCACGGAAAAGCCGCGTCCGTATTCCCCCGCTTTCTCAGCCTCGATGGCGGCATTGAGCGAGAGGAGGTTGGTCTGGTCGGCGACCTTGGTGATGGTGGTGACGACCGAACTGATGGTCCCGGCGCGATCATTCATTTCTCCAAACCGCGCGGTGATTGCGGCTGAGGCGTCGATGATATGCCGCATGACCTGATCCATTCGTTGCAGCCCCTCTTTGCCATCAACAGCGAGGCCCGCCAGTCTCTGGCACACCTCATTCATATTATCGGCAGCCTTCAGCAACTCGGCCGCCGTCACGCTGATCTCCTTTGATGTGGCGCTGATCTCGGTGGTCGTGGATGCCATCTCGCTGGCAGTGCTTTGTTGCTCCTTCGACGCGGCCGCGATCTGCACTGCGGACGAGTTGACCTGCACGCCCGAGCGCTGCACCTGCTCGATCAGGTCGGAAAGCTTGGTCACCATATCGGCCTGCGATTTGCCGACCACGTCCTTGTCGGAGAGAGGCTTCACCTCGACCGTCAGGTCGCCGGAAGCAAGACGCTCGCTCAGTTTCGCCGATTGCCGCAGGGACGACACCATGCTCCCGAAAGAACGCGTAAGGGCATGAATCTCCTCGAGCTTGGACTTCTCGGGAAGCTTTACCTCAAGATCCCCTTCCGAGACCGAACGAGCCGCCTCGGTAATCTCCGCGACGGGTCGGAGAATGCGACGCGAGGTCACGATGCCCGAGAAGATCATGACAATCACAGAGACCGGAATGCCGATGACGAGTACATCGAGCAGGAACGCGGCGGCGCTCTGCGCCTCCTCGTTGCGGGCGCCCTGTTCATTGAGCTGAGCCTGCTTGATGACATCCAGCCGCTGTCGGATGCGATCCATTGCTTCCTTTCCCGCCCCCTGATTGACAATCTCAAGGGCGGCGGCACCCTGCGCGCCACGCCTCAGGTCGATCGTATGGGCGAGCTCCGCAAGCTTGTCATTTACCGCTGTCTGCAATTCCGCCAGCCCATCCTGCCCCAGAGCTGATTTTCCTACCAGCAGCTTCAGGGTATCTACTGCGGAGGGAAGACGGGATATCGCCGACCGATAGGGTTCCAGATAAGGCTCGGACCCGGTGAGCAAATAGCCGCGCTGCCCGCCTTCCGCATCCTGGACCAGGTTCAGAACCTGATCCGAGGCGAGAATAATCTGCGTCGCATTCCGCCGCTGGTCAAAGGCGTCGAGCATCTGATGAGAGGTCCAATACGCGGTACCGCCCAGTGCGATGACGAAGAGAAGGGAAATCGCATAACCCGCAGCGATCTGGCGGCTGATAGTCCAACGCATAGCTATCTGGCCACCCTAACGATTCCGCCAGATCGACGCAACGTTGCAGTCTATTTCAGGCGAAAAAACCCTTCCGCTGTCTGGGTGGTGGCAGAAGCGAGGTCTTGTAGTGAAATCCCCCGCTCGGCGGCGATCTTTTCCGCAACGAGGCGGGTATGGGCAGGCTCGCAGCGTTTCCCTCGAAACGGCACCGGCGCGAGGTAGGGGCAATCCGTCTCCACCATGAATTTGTCCAATGGCAACGTGACAGCGCATTCGCGCGCCAGCCCTGCGTTCTTGAATGTCACGATACCCGTGAAAGAGACGAGATGGCCGAGGTCGAGAATCTGGCGGGCCTGGTCGGGGAAATTGCCAAAGCAATGGTACACTCCACGCACCTTGCCGGTATAAGGCTTGAGAAGATCGAGCGTATCGTCCCATGCGTCACGTTGATGGATGACGACATTCAGCCCGAGTTCCACCGCGAGATCGAGCTGGGCGCGGAAAGCATCCGCCTGGGCCGACTTATACGCTCCATCCATCACGGCAGCCTGGGCGTCCTCGGGACTTTCCGCCTGGAGAGCCGCCAGAGCCGGAGAAGTCTGCAAGGTTTCGCTGGGTAGATGATGGTAATCGAGGCCCGTCTCGCCGATGGCAGCCACCTTGGGATGCCGGGCCAGCTCACGGAGGGCGGGCAGGAAATCCGCTTCCTCCTCGAGGACATTGGTAGGATGCACCCCGACAACAGCGTAGACCTGCGGATACTTTTCCGCGAGCGCGATGGCCCGGGCACTGCTATCCAGGCCAGTGCCGATCGTGATGACCCGCGTCACCCCTTCGTTTGCGGCACGAGCCAGCACCTCGTCAAGGTCCTGCTGGAAGTCCGGATAATCGAGATGCGCGTGGGTGTCGATGAGCATGGCTTAAAGCTGGCACATCTTCCGACGGGAAGCGAGGGCGGAAAGCCCCTGCCCTACCACTGGACGACAGAACTGGCGTAGGTCAGACCGCCGCCAAAGACCACCATGAGAATATAATCGCCGACCTTGAACCGGCCGAGTCGATTGGCCTCGTCGAGGGCGATCGCGACCGCCGCCGCGGAGGTATTACCGTATTTGTCGAGGTTCATGTGGAATCGCTCGAGCGGCAGGTCCATACGATCGGCCAGGGCCTCGATGATGCGGAGATTGGCCTGGTGAGGAATCACGCAGGTAAGATCCTCCACCTTGAGACCGGCGCGATCCAGCGCCGTGTTGGCCGCAGCCATCATGGAAATGACAGCCTGCTTGAAGGTCTCACGACCGTTCATGTGCAGGGTGTTCAGGCGTTGGTCGACATTCTCTGCGGTGATCGGCACGGCGCAACCGCCACCCGGCATGTGCAGGATGTCGCCGTAGTTGCCATCGCTCCCCATAAAGGTATTGATAACACCATGGGATTCAGCGCGATAGCGCAGGATGGCAGCTCCCGCTCCGTCGCCGAAGAGCACGCAGGTATTGCGGTCATTCCAGTTGACGATGGAGCTGAGACGATCCGCACCGATGACGAGAATGGTCTCGTAGGTGTGATTGCTGATGAACTGCTGCGCAACCTCGATGCCGTAGAGAAATCCCGAACAAGCCGCGGAAATATCGAAACAGGCCGCATTCTTTGCCCCCAGCTGACGCTGGACATGGCAGGCGGTCGAAGGAAAAAAGGTGTCCGGAGTGACCGTGGCCACGACGATGAGCTGAATCTCCTCTGCCGTCACTCCCGCCTGCTCCATGGCGCGCTGGGCGGCCTTGGTCGCCATGTGGCTGGTGAATTCTCCCTCGGCAGCGATGCGGCGCTCCTTGATGCCCGTACGGGAGACGATCCACTCATCCGTGGTATCGACCATCTTTTCCAGTTCTGCGTTGGTGAGAACCTTCTCGGGAACATAGCTGCCGGTTCCGACGATGGAAACGGCGCGGGAGGGCTTGCGCACTTTACTGCGCGGCGAGTTTTTCATGATGGGTATCGATGGCCTCTACTATGCGCTCATTGACCCGTTGGGCAACAAATTCGCGCGCAACGCGCACCGCATTCTTGATGGCCGTCGGAGAGGAGTTGCCGTGGGCCTTGATGCAAACGCCGTTCACTCCGAGCAGCGGGCTGCCGCCATACTCGTCGGTGCTGGTCTGCTTGCGAATCGCCTGGAACGCGCCTTTGGTCAGCCACGCGCCCAGCATGCGGACGGGAGATTTCACGATCTCCTTCTTGATCCACTGGAAGAGCGACTTGGCCAGCCCTTCCACGGTCTTGAGGAGGATGTTGCCCACAAAGCCGTCGCATACGACGACCTCGACAGGGTCTTTAAAAAGCCCATGCCCCTCGACGTTGCCGGCGAAATTAATGGGCGCCTGCTCGAGGAGTTCGTAGCAGGACTTGGTAAATTCGTTGCCTTTGCTCGCCTCGGTGCCGATGGACATCAGCCCGACGCGGGGCTCCTTGTACCCCAGGATCTCGCGCACGTAGATGCTGCCCATGATCGAGTAGCCTACGATATGCTCGGGAGCCGGATCGATATTGGCCCCTGCATCGATGAGCAGAAACCCTTTGGGATCGGCCGGGATCACGACAGCAAGCCCGGGGCGGTGAATCCCGCTCAGGGTTCTCAGCTTGATCGTCGCGGCGGCGACGAGCGCGCCGGTATGTCCGGCGGATACCACGGCATCCGCCTTCCCTTCCTTGATGAGATCAATCGCACGACTGACCGAGGAATCCTTCTTCTTCCGTACACTCTCGAGTCCGCTCTCGCCCATCTCCACGACCTGCGAGGCATGATGGTACGAGACGCGATCGGCGACTCCGCTCAGGTCGTGCTTCGCTACCTCCGCACGGACCTTGGCTTCGTCGCCGACGAGAATGACGGTGAAATCGGGATACTGGCGCAGCGCCTGGACGACGCCCGCAACGGGGTTCGCGGGGGCATAATCACCCCCCATGGCATCCAGAGCCAGCCTCATTGAAAGAGGAAGGGCCGACAAGCGGCCCCTTGATCTATTTTTGCGACTGTGCTGAACAAACCAGCCATGGCGCGCCGGGAACTACTTATTCAGCAGCGTCGACGGTCAGGACCTGGCGTCCCTTGTAATATCCGCAAGCCGGGCAAGCGGTATGCGAGCGCGCGGCGGCGCCGCACTGCGGGCACTTCGAAAGCTTCGGCGCATGCCAGCGGTTGGCCGCCTTGCGGGTGCGAAGGCGCATCTTAGAGGTTTTACGTTTAGGAACTCCCATAATCAGTCTTTATTTTTCAGTTTGTCCAAGGCATCCCAAGCAACAGCGCCTGACGACTCGGTTGCAGACGCCCGCGGAAAGCTGGCTGGACACGCCCTTTCCCCCTCGGCATCACATCGTGGGTACGAGGGAAGGGCAAGATGAATATCTTCTCGAATCTCCTCCGTCAAGTCAACCAACTCTCGTCCATCCAACTCTTTTTGGAGGGCAAAAGGGTCGATTCGGACCTTCGTGGGAAAGGTTTCGAGACAGGCGACGCAACGAAGCTCGACCTCGACTTCCAGCCACCCGGTGGCAAAAAGCCCGCCATCGGACAAGCCGACATCGAGCGCGTAACGGACGGGCGACAGCGCTTTGGCATCCGCCTCCTCGAGGCCGAGGAACGATGCGTCCTCCTCCCCCTCGATCAGCAAAGTACCGCCCTGGGGGATCTGGTGCAGATGGACTTTCATTCCCTAGAATACTTCTCCTTGAGCAGACGCACAACGTTAGGCGGCACAAAAGGGCGTACATCGCCCCCGAGCTTGGCCACTTCCTTGACGATGCGGGAGCTGAGATAAGTGTAATCCTCCTTCGGCGTGAGGAAAATGGTCTCGAGCCGGGGTTCCAGCCGCCGGTTCATCAACGCCATTTGGAACTCAAACTCAAAGTCCGACACCGCCCGTAATCCGCGCACGATGACATACGCCTCCTGATCACGTGCAAAATCCACAAGCAGCCCATCGAGCAGACGCACCTCGATACCGGGAGCGCCCCCAAGGGCTTCCTCGACCATTTCGATACGTTCCTGCTCGGTGAAAAGGGGCTTTTTCGCCTCATTGAAGGCGACCGCCACGATCACGGAGTCAAACATCCGACGCGCCCGGAGGATGATATCCAGATGGCCGAGCGTGATCGGATCGAAGCTGCCGGGATAGATGGCTCGGGTTACTCCCATTCGATGGTGGCCGGCGGTTTGCTGGAAATATCGTAGCAGACGCGATTCACGCCATCGACCTCGTTGATGATGCGGGTCGAAATACGGGCAAGGATGTCGTAGGGGACGCGCACCCAGTCGGCGGTCATTCCGTCACGGCTCTCCACCACGCGCAGGGCGATGGTGTTTTCGTAGGTGCGTTCGTCCCCCATCACGCCCACGGAACGAACCGGGAGCAGGACGGCGAAGGACTGCCATACCTTGTAGTACCAGCCGCTGGCCTTCATCTCCTCGAGTACGACGGCGTCGGCCTCGCGTACCATGCGGAGCTTTTCCTCCGTGATGTCCCCGAGGACACGGACAGCGAGACCCGGGCCCGGGAATGGCTGACGGTGCACGACCTCCTTGGGCAGGCCGAGCTCAGTGCCAACCTCGCGCACCTCGTCCTTGAAGAGCTGGCGGAGGGGTTCCACGAGTTCAAACTTCATGCGCTCGGGCAGGCCGCCGACGTTGTGGTGGCTCTTGATCAAGGCCGCCGGATTGCCGGAAATCGAGACACTCTCGATCACGTCGGGGTAAAGTGTGCCCTGGGCGAGGAAGCGGTACTTGCCGGGCGACGACTTCTTGAGATCGCGGGCTGCAGCCTCGAAGACCTTGATGAACTCGTTGCCGATGATCTTGCGCTTTTTCTCGGGATCGGTGACGCCCTTGAGCTTCTTGAGGAAGATCGCCGAGGCATCAACGGTCTTCATGCGGATGTGGAAATTGTCACGGAAGAGCTTCTCCACCGCCGCCGTCTCACGGGCGCGCAGCAGACCATTGTCGACAAAGATGCAGATGAGCTGGTCGCCGATGGCCTTGTGAATGAGAGCCGCAGCGACCGAGGAGTCCACCCCGCCGCTGAGGCCGAGGATCACCTGCCCGTCGCCCACCTGCTCACGGATCTGCTGGCAGATGCGCTCGATGAAGGAGCCCATCGTCCAGCTCGGTTTGCAGCCTGCGATGCGATGGACAAAGTTCTGGATGATCTCCTTGCCCTTTGGCGTATGCGCCACCTCGGGGTGAAACTGGAGGCAGAAAATCTTGCGCTTCGGATCGGCAATGACGGCATGAGGAGAGTTCTCCGTCTTGCCGATGGCCCGGAAGCCCTCGGGCATCTTCGTCACCTTGTCGCCATGGCTGTTCCAGACGTCCAGGGTGGCTGGAAGATCGTGGAAGAGATCAGAACGACGATCCACCTTCAAGCTGCCCGGGCCGTACTCGCGGCGGGCGGAGCGCTCCACCTGGCCGCCGAGATCACGCGAAACGAGCTGCATGCCGTAGCAGATGCCGAGGATCGGGATGCCCAGCTTGTAAATCCCCTTGTCCGCCTTGGGCGCGCCCTTGGCATAAACACTGGCCGGGCCGCCGGAGAGAATGATGCCCTTCGGGGCGAGTTTCTTGATCTGCGCGGCGCTGGTGGTGAACGGAACGATCTCCGAGTAAACGTGACACTCGCGGATGCGGCGGGCGATGACTTGCGTGTATTGGGACCCGAAATCGAGAATGACGATCTTGTCCTCGGGCGTGGAGGATGAAACGGACATGAGAGTTGTGGAGCGGAGATGCTTGGTTACTGGTAGTCGGAGCCGAAGCTGTCGGCAGTGGGATTATTTGGCACGATACGTCCCTGGCCCTGAATGCCTTGCTGGAATCGCTGACCCACGTCGCTCACGTCCTGTTCCGCTACGGAACAGCCGCCAACGAGGAGCAGGGACATAATGCCCATTAAAATTGTCACGCATCTCACGCGCGGATATTAGAAAGGACGACCCTCTTATGGCAACTATCATTCCGTCGGAGCAGCTTCTTGGTTTGTATGCTTCCGGATGGTTCCCCATGGCCATGGCCGATGGGTCGATCCGCTGCTTCTCCCCCGACCCTCGAGGCATCGTCCCGCTGGAAGACTTTCACATCCCCCATGGAACCCTCAAAACCCTGGACGACCCAGCCTGGGAAATCCGGATCGATACCTGCTTCGAGACCGTGATGAGAGCCTGCGGACAACGGGAGGAAACCTGGATCGACGAGACTCTCATCCGCAGCTACCTCGCCCTGCACCGCAATGGCGCCGCGCACTCGGTGGAAGTCTGGCGCGATGGCAAGCTCGCTGGGGGGCTTTATGGCGTGCGGCTGGGTGCAGCATTTTTTGGAGAGTCGATGTTCCATTACGTATCGGGCGCATCCAAGGTCGCTCTGGTACGCCTGGTGGAGCGGCTTCGAAGCGGCGGTTTTCTCCTCCTCGATACGCAGTGGGTGACACCTCACCTGAAACGATTCGGCGCCCGGGAGATTGCTCGCTCCAAGTACCTCAAACTCCTTGCAAAGAGTCTGGCCGCCAAAGCTCTATGGACATAGAAGAGATCCCAGCCACACCCGAGTTAATCTCCTTGAGCCACAACGCATCCCATTGCATAATCCCACCACGATGTCTGCGCTGATCGATTGGGAACAACTCGACATGATCGCCGACGGTTTCACCCCCGATTTTGTGGAGATCTACCGGGAGTTCGTCTCGGAAATGCCAACCCTCCTCTCGCAGTTGCGGGATAAAGTATTGGCAGGAGACGCCTCAGCCGCCGCCAAGGTCGCACATCAGATCAAGGGAAGTTCCGCGAACTTTGGGTTCGTCGGCGTGAGCCGTGCTGCGGCAACCCTGGAGCAAAATGCAAAAACCGGCTCGCTCATCGACGCCACCGCCTTGTTGGGCGATGCGACGCTGAGCTTTGAGAAGGCCGTAGCCGAGGTGCGCATCCAACGAAACGCCTGAGCGTTACCAAGGGTAAACCTCGCCATCGCGCCCGAAGAAACCTCCGCTTTTCTCCAATTCGAGCCGGGTCGTCGTCTGGAAAAGAGATCCGGCGGATTCCTCCACGCTCAACGGCGCGGCGGAGCCGCCCATATCTGTTTTTACCCATCCCGGGCTGAGAGCAAACACTGGGATTTTCTCCTCCCGGTACTCAGCCGCCATTGCACGCGTCAGCATGTTCAGCGCTGCCTTTGAGACGCTATAGGGATAGTAGGCCGAATCGGTCTTTTCCGAAACCGTGCCCGCTCCGGAGGAGATGTTGATGATACGGGCGGAGGCGGATTTCCGTAGCAACGGCAGAAACGCCCGGGTCACCCGGATCACCCCGACAACATTGGTGGCAAAGGCGTCCTCAAACCACTCCGCGGGAATGTCCTCCAACCGCTCATTGCCCTCACCTGGGAAAACCGCTGTATTGTTGATCAACATGTCGATGCAGGGATAGCCCGCCGCTATCGTAGCCGCTGCACTGCTCACGGAATCGTCGGAAAGCACATCCAGGGGAATCGCGTGAATGGCCGGATCGAGCGAGACATCGGTCGTGCGTCGCGCAGCGGCCAGCACCAGCCAGCCTTCCGCCGCAAATTTCTTCGCCAGTCCCCGACCGATGCCGCGCGCGGCGCCTGTGATGAGAACAATGCCCGCCATGATCAATCAGGAATCTTGATGCCATCCTGCAGGAGTGCGGCATCGTAGAAGTTGGCCTGGAAGCAGGTGCGATTGAGAAAGACCGAAATCACCGCCGCGATCATGAGGGCAGGCAATACATGAATCTGCCATGTCATCTCCATCACGATAAGGATGGACGTGATGGGCGCGCGAACGACTGCTCCGAGAGCTCCCGTGATGCCGACGAGAGCGAGAAGCACCTGGTCATCGGGCGTGAGCGCCAGGAAGGGAGTGGCCACCCCTCCAACCACCAGCCCCGCCATCGCGCCAAAGAAGACGATGGGGGCAAAGATGCCGCCGCAGCCGCCCGTGCCATAGCAAAGGCTCGTCGCGATGATCTTGCCTATGAGCAGCACTAGGGCCGCCTGCCAGATGACCTCATGGTTGAGCGCCTTTTGCAAGGTCACCTCGCCCAGTGCAAAAACCCCCACGTACCCTACGAGGCGGAAACAGAGCAGCGCCACCAGACCGGCCAGGAAGGCCCCCAGCGCCAGCTTGAAGGGCATCGGCAGCTTGATGTGCTTCATGCGATTGCGCAGCCGCAAGGTGAAATACTGAAAAGTCAGCCCGCAGAACCCGGAGAAAATCGCCACCACCGGGGCGAGCGCCATCACTTTCCACGACAACAGCAGATCCTTCCCGATGGGCAGACATGCCTGGTCATGGCTCAGGAAAAACACCACGCTGGCCGCGAGGGCGGCGGCGAGCAGCGACCGCCCGGCGAATTTATGCTGGTTCTTGCCTCCGGCGATTTCCTCCAGCACGAGGGTGACACCCGCCAGCGGACTGTTGAAGGCAGCCGAGAGTCCAGCTGCCGAGCCTGCGCACACCGCATTGGCCTTGGCCGCCTTGTCCTCACCGAGAATGTTCGCCACCTTGCTCGCGATGGCTGCGCCGATGTGGATCGTGGGGCCTTCACGGCCCAGACTGGAACCCGTACCGATCGAGAGCACGCCCCCGAGGAATTTCACCCAGATCAGGTTCCAGGAAAAATCGAGTCGCCCGGAGTGATAGGCCGCCTTGACCTGCGGAATTCCGCTGCCCGGCGCATCCGGAGCGAAACGGGAAATGAGGAACCCCGTCAAGGCCGCGCCTGCGACCATCAGGAAGATCGTCGTGTAGCCAAACCACCAGTGGTTTTGAGTCGAGGGTGTTCGGATCAGATAGTCAAAGGTCCGTTCCATCGCGATGTGGAAAAAGACCGCCACGAGACCGGCGCAGAGGCCGATCAACGCGGTTCCGGCGATCTGGGAGAGATTGCGCCGCACTTCGAGTTTCACGGAAATAGAAGCGCAGGAACCACCAGACGCGGCAACGAAAAATATATCCGCCCCCAGCGCCCTAGATCAGATTGAGCTGATCGAGCCCGTTCTGAATCGCCGCCTTTTTCCGGCGGGAGCGGGCAATAACCGGCTCGCCCTCGGCGTTAAGTTCTGCTTTTTCCAGGTTGTTGAGGATTTCCTTGGCACGGTTCAGCACGACATCAGGCAATCCTGCCAGCCGGGCGACCTGGATGCCGTAGCTCTGGTCCGCGCGACCCTCGAGGATCTTGCGCAGGAAGATGACCTGATCGTTCCACTCGCGTACGGCGACATTGAGATTCAGCACCCCAGAGCGAGTGCGCTCGAGATCGGTGATCTCATGATAGTGGGTGGCAAAGAGCGTGCGGCAGCCGATCACATCGTGCAGATGCTCGGCCACGCTCCAGGCGATGGAGAGACCGTCGAAGGTCGACGTGCCGCGCCCGATTTCATCCAGGATGACAAGGCTGCTGCCGGTGGCGTTGTTGAGGATGTTCGCCGTCTCGTTCATCTCGACCATGAAGGTGCTCTGCCCCTTGGTGAGATCGTCGCTCGCACCCACGCGCGTGAAGATACGATCGACCAGCCCGACGTGGGCGGATTGCGCGGGCAGGTAGCTGCCGATCTGGGCCATGAGCGTGAGTAGGGCCACCTGCCGGATGTAGGTGGATTTACCCGCCATATTCGGACCCGTGATGATGGCGAAACGGTGGCCGTCGGTGTCCAGCGAGGTGTCGTTCGGAACAAACCGCTCGCCGGTGGATTGAAAGTCGAGGATCGGGTGGCGTCCCTCCACGATCTCCAGCACCCCGGAATCATCCACCACCGGGCGGCAGTAATGCAGTTGGCGCGCCGTCTCGGCCAGCGAACCGAGGGCATCGAGGGAAGCCAGCGAGGCGGCGGTCTCCTGGATCGCGGCAAGATGCCCTACCACGAGGGCGCGGAGTTCCTGGAAAATTTCGGCCTCGCGAGCCTTGGCGCGTTCGTCGGCGCCGAGGATCTTGTTTTCGATCTCCTTGAGCTCGGGGGTGATGAATCGCTCGCCGTTTACTGTCGTCTGCTTGCGCACATAATCCTCGGGGACGGACGGGAGATTGGCCTTCGTGATCTCGATGAAATAGCCGAAGACCGAGGTGAAGCGCACCTTGAGCGACTTGATCCCCGTGCGGGTGATCTCGCGCTCCTGGAGATTGGCGATCCAGTCCTTGCCCTCTCGGGAAGCGGAGCGTAACTCATCCAGCGCGGGATCAAAGCCGTCGCGGACAAATCCACCCTCCCGCAAAAGAGCCGGGGGCTCATCCACCACAGCGCGGGCGATACTTTCCACCAGCTCGGGCAGAGGCGAAAGACGTTCGGCAAGCGAATCGATCAACGGGCTGCCAATCGCACGTGCGGCGTCCGCCACGGCGGGAACGAGGGAAAGCGATGCCCCGAGCGCGGCAAGGTCGCGTGCATTGCCGGACGAGCCATTGAGCCGCGAGGCGGCCCGCTCAAGGTCGCGGATCGAGCCGAGATGCTCCCGGAGTTTGCCAAGTTGAATTGAATCCTCCAGCAGCCGGGCGATGGCCTGCTGGCGGGCGACGATGGACTCCACATCGCGCAGGGGGTGGAGAATCCATTCCCGGATCATGCGCGCGCCCATCGGCGTCACGGCACGGTCCAGCACGCCGAGGAGCGTCATGCCTCTCCCGCCGCGCGACTCGACCAGGTCGAGGTGGGCTTGCGTGACGGCGTCGAGCACAAGGTATTGGCTTGTCTGGTAGGACTGGAGCCGCCGGAGGTGCGAGACGCTGCGCCGCATCTGGCGGGTCAGATAATGCAGGAGCGCCCCAGCCGCGCCCACTGCTGCGCGCATTTCCGCTACGCCGAAGCCATCAAGCGAGTGCACCTTGAAGTGCTCCAGCAGCACCTCCGCCGCGGGCTCGGGCTCAAAGATATAGCCGTCGAGAAAGTTCACTCCGGCCACGCCGCGAAAGAACTCCTCCTGATGCGATGGCGCGATGGTTTCCGCCGGAGAGACGCGAGCCAGTTCGTTGAGAACAGCGGCGAGGTCCGGCAACTCCGCCACGCGAAATTCGCCCGTGCTCAGCTCGCAATACGCCAGGCCGATGCCGTCCTTGCGCTGGCAGATGGCGGCGAGATAGTTCGGCTTGCGGTCATCGAGGCCAAAGTCATCCAGCGTACCCGCGCTGAGCACCTGGGTCAGTTCGCGGCGGACGAGCTTGCCCGCCTGCACCTCGCCCACCTGATCGCACAGGGCAACGCGCCAGCCGCTTTTGACCAGCTTTTCAATGTAACCACGGGCCGAATGCGAAGGCACCCCGCACATGGGCATCTCGCCGCGCTTGGTCAGCGCGACATTGAGAATGGCCGACGCCTCCTTCGCGTCCTCGCCGAACATCTCGTAGAAATCCCCGAGCCGGAACAGGAGGATCGTGCGCGGCGGCAGTTCCCGCCGGGCGGCGAGATACTGCTTCATCATGGGGGTTTGCTTGTCTTCGGCCACGGGCGTGGAGGGCTCGCGATTTATTTAAGCACTTTTCAGGAAAGTCGAGAGCGGACTCGTCGCCTCGGCATGGTCGAGTTGGGTGGGCAATCCCGCCTCGACCGCCTCGCGGGCGGCCTCGACCGCCTTGCGAAAGGCGCGCGCCATGGCCACCGGGTCACCGGCAGCCGCGACGGCGGTATTGACGAGCACGGCATCCGCTCCGAGCTCCAGCGCCTCGGCGGCATGGCTGGGAGCGCCGATGCCGGCATCCACCACGACCGGCACGGTGGCCTGGCTGATGATGATCTCGATCTGGGCGCGAGTCTCGATGCCCCGGTTGCTGCCGATGGGAGCGCCGAGCGGCATGACCGTGGCGGTGCCGACGTCCTGGAGGCGCTTGGCCAGCACGGGGTCGGCGTTGATATAGGGCAGGACTGTGAAGCCCTCCTTCACCAGCACCTCGGCGGCTTTCAGCGTCTCGATGGGATCGGGCAGGAGGTAATGCGGGTCGGGGTGAATCTCAAGCTTCACCCACTTCGGCAGCCCGGCGGCGGCAGCGAGGCGGGCGAGCCGGATCGCCTCCTCGGCGGTGTTCGCTCCGCTGGTATTGGGCAGGAGCAGGTAGCGCTTCGGGTCGATGAATTCCAGGATATTGGCGAAGGGATCGTTTTTGCCCGTCAGGTCGGCGCGCCGGAGGGCGACCGTCACGATCTCACATCCGCTGGCGTCGAGGGCGTCGCGCATGACCTCGTTGGAGGAAAACTTCCCCGTCCCCATGAGGAGACGTGAGTTGAATTCCCGGTCTGCGATTTTCAGTGTGCCACTCATCCGCCCGTTTTAGTGCCGACGGGCTTCCTTCGCAAGTAGGGCGTCAATCGAGAATGATACGATTGCGCTCCAGGGTCGATCCCGTGAGCCTCGCGTACCGGGCCACCGCGATGATAAAATCGGCCCGCGCGCGCAATTCATTCACCTGCGCCGTGGCGAAATCCCGTTGGAATTGCAGGACCTCGAAGGTCGTCGACGTCCCGCTGGCGAGACGGGCCTGGGCGGCATCGAGCGTCATCTGGGCAAATTCCCGCGCCACGCGGCTGGCCTCGATGCGCTTGCGGGTGGTGTCGATTTCCCCAGCAGCATTGTCGGCCTCGACGATGATGGCCTGCTCGAGCCGCTTGAGGTCGACCAAAGCCTGAAGGCTTTGCAGTTTGGCTACTTCCAGGTCGCCCTTGGCTTCTCGGTTCGGGATCGGGAGGCTGAAGATCGCCCCGATGTCCCAGGCGGTATTGCGGTTGGTACCATTCACACCGCTGGCGCGCTGCACGCTGGAGAGGAAATTCGTGTCGATTCCGTTAAGTCCGAGGCTGCCCGTGAGATCGAGCTGCGGCAGGGACTGGTTGCGGGTGAAGACCACATTGATCTGCCTTTTCTGGATGCTGAGCAGGAGCTGTCGGTAGTCCGGGCGGAGCTCGAAAGCGCGAGCGATGTCCTTTTTCCGATTGATGTCTCCGACCTCGGGCAGCGGCGGTTGCGCTACCTGGACATTCGTGTCGAGGAGACCGGAGATCTCATCGGTGACGAGTTGTTTGAGGAAATTCTCGTTGTTCTTCACCTCGCGCTCCGCCATGAGCACACGCTCCTCCCGAGCAGCGAGGTCGGCCTTGGCCTGCATCACATCCAGCGGTGACATCACGCCGATCTCGGCGCGTTTTTCGTTATCCTGGACCAGTTGGGCGGAAAGCCCGCGCGACCGTTCCTCGACCCCGAGGTTTTCGATGGAAAAATAGAGTTCTGTGTAGGTCGTGATCGTGTCGGTGACGACATCCATGACCTGCTGGCGCAGTTGCCACTGGGAGATGGCCTGGTCGGCCCGGGCCACGCGCACGCTGGCGAGATTTACGTCCGTACCAAAGTTCTTCAGAAGCGGCTGGGTAACGGAAAAGCCGAGAAACGTGTTGTAGCTCGTATACTGCGGATCGCGTTGCGTGTTGTCGTTGATCGTCAACGACGGCCCGATGTCATAGGTGAGCCCGGTCGGCGTGAGACCCGCCACCGAAATGTCCGCCTCCTGCCCGGTCGTGCGGGCAAACAGCGACGGATCCTCGCCACCCGGCAACGACACCGGGTCGACGAGATTGTTGCTCAGGGTTCGCAGCTCCTGCTCGCTATGGCTGTAGGTGTAGGACGCCTCCAGCACAGGATCGAATTTCCCCGTGGAACTCAGCTCCCGGGCCTTGGCGATCTTGGGTGAAAACTCCTCCACCTTGATCCGGAAATTCTTCGCCAGCGCGAGCTGCACCGCCTTTTGCAACGACACGTCCAGCGTCTCGGCTTGCGCCAGACCTGCGTGGCAGGCCAAGACGGCCGCGATGAGGGTTGCCTGGGGGAGTTTCATGGAACGCGCTAGTCTAGGCAGGAACGGGTGAGGTTCAAGCGAATCGAAACTCCTCCGGCGGCGGTGCCTCGAAAGAAAGCCGCTCGCCGGTCACCGGATGGTCGAATGAAAGTTTCCAAGCATGGAGGAGGTGCCTTTCCCAGTTGCCGCGCTTGCCGTAAACCGGATCACCTGCCACGGGATTGCCGAGGAACTTCAGGTGGACGCGGATCTGGTGGGTGCGGCCCGTCTTGGGATGGCACTCGACCAGCGAGACGTTGTCCCGCTTGCCCAGCACCTTGTATTCGGTGAGGGCGAGACGGCCCCGGCCATTTCTCGCGATGGCCATCATCTGGCGGTTCACCGGATGGCGGCGGATCGGCTGGTCGATGGTGCCAAAGGTGCGCTTCGGCACGCCGTCGACCACGGCGAGGTAGACCTTCTCCACTCCGCGATCGGCGAATTGCTCAGCCAGCACACGGTGGGCGACGTCGTTCTTGGCCACCACAAGGCACCCGCTCGTCTCCTTGTCGAGACGATGGACGATGCCCGGCCTCTCCTCGCCCCCGATAACGGACAGGCTGCCGCAGTGATGCAGCAAGGCGGAAACCAGAGTGCCGTCGACATGCCCTGCGCCAGGGTGAACGACCATGCCCGGCGGCTTGTTGACCACGATGATGTCGTCGTCCTCATAGAGGATCTCCAGAGCGATCTCCTCCGGCTGGGCCGATTGACACTCGATCGCCGCGGGCGCCTTCCAAACGATGCGATCACCCATCCGCAGGGTCTCCGACGGCCGGGCTATCCCGCCGTTCAGCAGGACGTACCCCGTCTTGATGAGGGCCTGCAGTCGCGAGCGCGAATACTCGGGCAATCGCAAGGCCAGAAATACGTCCAACCGCAGCCCGGCGTCCCCGCCTTCGATCAGATATTCCGGTTCTGTGCCGTCAAAGACGATTTCCGGGGGAGAATTTTTTTGCTGATTGCCCATGAAAGGTATTAAGTGGAAGGTTAAATCACCCACCCCAGGAGCGAATGTTAAGCGAAAAAAGTGGCGAATCGCAGGGCGAACAGGCCGACACCCCCCAGGAAGAGGGCGAAAACCTAGCCGGAGAAGGCACTCTACCGGAAGCGGAAACTGCTCCCGAAACCCAAGACGCTCCCGTGGAGGAGTCCGCCCCCGAGGCCGTGCCTCCCGCCGAGCCGCCCATCCTGGAGACCGTACCGGTCGAGGAACAGGTGCCTGGCCAGTTGCTGGAAGCCTGCCCGAGCTGCGGTACGCTGATGGATGTCACATCGCAGGAACCCTTCGCCAAGATCTACTGCCCGAGCTGCGGCCAGAACCTCCGTGCCCGCCGCCAATTCAATAACTTCCAGCTCATCGAGCACATCGGCGAAGGCGGCATGGGCGCCGTATTTCGCTCCCTCGATTGCAACCTCCACCGGCAGGTCGCGCTCAAGATTCTCAAGAAGGAATGCGCCGCCAACGCCGAAGAACAGGCAAAACTCGAGCAGGAAGCCCGCATCACCGCCTCGATCAACCACCCCCACGTGGTAAAGATCTTTTCCTTCGGTCAGGACCATGGGCAGTTCTACCTTGCCATGGAACTGGTCGAGAAGGGATCGCTGGACCAGCTCATGACCCTCCAGCACCGCGTGCCGGAATTGCAGGTGCTCAATGTCGGCATCCAGATCGCGGAAGGCCTTGAGGCGGGACTTGAAAAAGGTCTCATTCATCGCGACATCAAGCCGGGCAACATTCTGTTCTCCGATCCACATACGGCCAAGCTGGTGGACTTCGGTCTCGCCGTGGTCATGGACGAAGCAGCATCTGTAAAGGGCGAGATCTGGGGTACGCCATATTACATCGCTCCGGAAAAGCTCGATAATCAGCCCGAGGATTTTCGCAGCGACATTTACAGCCTCGGCGGCACGTTGTTTCATGCTTTGGCAGGACGCCCGCCATACGAGGCGGAGACCGCTTCGATGGTCGCTCTCAAGCAGCTCAAGAGCCAGCCGGTCAGCCTGCAATCCTTTGCCCCCGACGTCTCCAGCGAGACCGCCTACGTCATCAATCGCATGCTGGCCAAGGATCGGGAGGATCGCTATCCGTCCTACAGGGAGCTCATCGACCACCTTTCCTACGCCCGCCACAAGCTGGTCGAGCGCACGCAAAAACCCCAGCAGCCCAAGGCGCGCGTGGTCCTGGAAACTCAGGAAACCCGCAACCTCGCCGCCTACATCAGCCTCGGCCTCATCGCCACGATCCTTATCGTCGGCGTATTGCTCTGGGTCTTCCGGGACAAACTCTTCGGCGACAGGCTGGCCGCTGTCGGCGCCACAAGCAGCCAGACGGCCGGATCGAAATTTGACGAGGCGGAGGGTTGGAAAACCCTGCGTGAAGGCGTGAAGCTGATGAACAACCGGCAATTCACCGAGGCCGGGGAAGAGTTCCAACGTCTGTCCGGTGCAAGCGGCGTCCCTCAGCCTCTCAAGAACTGGGCCTTGATGAACCAGGGACTCGCCCTGCTCGCAAATGATGACGCCGACGGCGCCGCCGCGGTTTTCAACCAGATCGCCAAGGCTGGGCAATACAGCTCCGAGTCGGAACAGGCTCCATTGGCCAGCTTCTTCGTGGAGGCAGCCCGTACTCTGGCCAATCCCAAGTCGACCATCCCCAGCGAAATCGACCGCGTCTATTCCAGCCAGGGGTATGAGGCCTTTGGCTTGCTCGCATTTGCCATGCACGACTGGGTCCTTGGTGAATTCGATGACGGCGGGCCGCTCTTCCGCACCTTCTCACGCAGCGGAGGATTCACTCCTCGTATGGACTGGATTTCCGACTACAAGAAATTCGCCGAACCTTTCCTTAAGGACTACACGACACTTGCCAGCATTCAGACTGCCCTCGACAAGGTGAAGACCGCGGACGATGCGCAGAAGGTCCTCGCCAAGGTCAAGGAAGCCGAGTCGACCGTCACCACAGGGAATAAAATCGCAGAGCGTTTGCAGGAGATCAAAAGTCAGCTGAAGGTGAAAGGCGCAAAACCGTAATTTTCCCGCCTTTCCATGAGCGAACCCAATCTTCCGTCACCAGAACAACTCCAGCAGAAGCTTCAGGAATTTCTCCGCGCCAGCCTCGGGGGAAACCCCGCCAGTGCCGGCATCCAGTCCGAACCCGTGCCAAACGGTGAAGGCGGGGAGGTCGACACGGAAAAGGTGGAGTTTGACTTCAACCACCGGCCCCGGGACATCAAGCAGCATCTCGACCGCTTCGTCATCCAGCAGGCGGAAGCCAAAAAGGCCCTGGCGATCGCTGTCTGCGACCACTACAACCATGCCAAGCATGTCGCCTCCCTCCCTCCCGAGGAAGCCGCAAAAATCGAGTATGCGAAGCAAAACGTGGTCATCATCGGCCCGACCGGCGTGGGCAAAACCTACCTGGTCAAGCACATCGCCGACCTCATCGGCGTGCCCTTTGTAAAGGCGGACGCGACGAAATTCAGCGAGACCGGCTACGTCGGCGGCGACGTGGAGGACCTCATCCGCGAGCTCGTCCACAAGGCGGACGGCAACGTCTCACTCGCCCAATATGGCATCGTCTACATCGACGAGATCGACAAGATCGCCAGCAGCGGCGAATCCATGGGACGCGACGTGAGCGGTCGGGGCGTGCAAACCGCCCTGCTCAAGCTCATGGAGGAGACCGAGGTGCCCCTCCGCAGCGCCAACGACCTCCAGGCCCAGTTGCAGGCCGCCATGGAGTTTCAGCGCAAGGGCAAGGTCGCCCGCGACTCGATCAATACCCGGCATGTCCTTTTCATCGTCTCCGGGGCTTTTGATAAACTCGGCGACAGGGTGGCCCGCAGGCTCCGCCATGCTCATATCGGCTTCGCCGCAGAGCCTGCCGTGCAGCCCGAGGGATCCGATCTCCTACGCGCTGCCGAGACTCGCGATCTCGTGGATTATGGCATGGAACCCGAGTTCGTCGGTCGTCTCCCCGTCCGTGTCATCTGCGATCACCTTAGCGAGGACGACCTATTTGAGATCCTCAAGAGGTCCGAGGGCAGCATTATCCGACAGTACGAACGGGCCTTCCACGCCTACGGGCTGGAAGTGTATTTTGAGGACGACGCGCTGCGGCGCATCGCTGCCCGGGCCGCCCATGAGGGGACGGGAGCGCGTGGATTACTGACCGTTTGCGAACGCATTTTCCGCGATTTTAAATTTGAACTGCCTGGTTCCGGCGTGCGGTCTTTCACCGTGACCGCCGCGCTGATCGATGATCCCAAGGCCGTCCTGGCAGAGCTTTTGCGCGCAGGGCATGCCGAACGCGAAAAGGCCCTGCAAGCCATTGTCATCGAGTTTGCCGACCGGTTTTCCTCCGAGCATGGGCTGCACCTGACCTTTGAAGAAGAAGCCATCTCGCGCATCATCGCCCGTGCCGGGGAGGAGAACATCGGGGTGCGGGAGTTTTGCGAGCGCGCTTTTAAGGACTACCAATTTGGCCTTACTCTGATAAAGAGAAACAGCGGTCGCATCGAATTCTCCGTGCCGTCACGGGCGGTGGACCATCCCGACGGCGTGTTGAGCGAGTGGGTGGTGGCATCCTACCGGCAGCCGCAACCTGATTCCGCAACATGAGATATCTTAAGGCAACCATTCTTATCGGCACCATCAGTACGGCCATCGTGACCGTGCTCTTCGCTGCCGGCTGGGTTTCCACCACCCCCGACCTCATCCTCGATAAAATTTACGCCCTGAAGCATGCAACCACCGTCCCGGTGCTCGCCCAGATCCTGCTCATGGCATTCTTCAGCTATGCCATTGCCTGGACGACGGTCGACATCACGCGCCCTTCCCTCAAGACGGTCGTGGCGGTCGCCACGATCCTGCTCCTGCTCACGGGATCGAAGGTTCTCTCGCTCTACAATGTCTTTTTCTCTCCCTTCCCGAGCGTCTTCGCGGTGCTCATCGCGTATATCGTGGGCCTGATCTACGGCCGGAGCGGGAGTGGATCGCGGAAAAAAATCCTCGAGCGACTCTTTGGTCAGCGAATCTCGCGCTCGGTCTTCAACCAGCTCGTCAACGGATACGAGCCCGTCAGCTTCCCCGGCGCCCTGGCCGAGGGTACAGTGATCGTCTGCGAGGTGCAAAACCATCGCGAGTTGATGGAACTCCTTTCGCCCGAGGATTATGCGGCAATGACCAACCTGTATCTCCAAACCGCTTCCGACTACCTCGTCGAGGTGGGCGGCTATCTGGATGAATGCACGGGGGAAAGCCTGCGTGTGGTCTTCGGCACTCCGCTACCGGATGAGAAACACGCCTCCCGAGCCTGCCGTGCCGCTCTCGACCTCATGATCCGCCTGGATAACCTGAACCGCGAGTGCGACGCCACCTGGCAGCGCCGGTTCGACTTCCGCATCGGCGTGAACTCGGGAGAAATGATCGCCGCCGCCTACGGGGGCAGCCGCCTCGCGAACTTCAGCGTGGCCGGTCCCGCCGTGGAATTTGCCCGCCGCCTTTGCGCCGCCTGCGCCACCTACGGCTGCCGCATCCTGGTCGGCCCGGAGACCTTCGAGCAAGCCTCCGACACCTTTGAAGCCCGCCCGATCGAGGTGCTCAAGGCCGCCGGCGAGCGTCGCCGCGTGGAGCTTTACGAAATCCTCGCTCCGAAGCACAGCCTGTCTCCCGAACGCGAGCGCAGCCGCGATCATTTCTGGCGCGGTGTCATCTACGTCCGCGACAAGAAATGGGAAAAGGCCATCGAGGAATTCTCCAAAGCCCGCATCACTGGCATTCCCGATCCGGCGCTCGACTACTACATCCAGCGCGTGGAGCGTTCCCGCCGTGGCGAGGACGAGTCCGCCAAGGACGAGATGAGCCTCTTCGGAGCCTGATCCGGCCTCGCCGTATCCGTTTCACATGCGGCCGGTTGATTACCCTGAACCTTTCCGCCAGCTCGCCCGGCAGCTCCGGCTCCTGCCCGGCATCGGGCCACGCAGCGCAGAGCGCATCGCCCTATGGCTCACCGCCGCCAAGGACGCCAAGCCGATCGAGCTGGCTGAGAGCCTGCGCGAAGCCGCCGAACACCTGAAGCCCTGCTCGCAATGCGGATTCTTCGCCACGGAGGAACTTTGCGAAATCTGCCGCGACGAGACGCGCCAGCCGGAAATTTGCGTGGTGGAAAATGCCACCGACATCCTGCCCATCGAGCGTACGGGATTTTTCCGAGGTCGATACCATGTCCTGGGCGGACGTCTCGCCCCGCTCGACAACGTGGGGCCGGAGGATCTGCGCATCGCCGAACTCCTCAAGCGTATCGCGGAGGAGATCCCGACTGAAATCATCCTGGCACTGAGCGCCGATGTGGAGGGTGAGGCCACGACGAATTACGTCGCCGAAATCCTTTCCGGTCTTCAGGTGAAACTCACCCGCATCGCCCACGGATTGCCCGCCGGCGGCGGTCTGGAACACGCCGATCCACTTACCCTGCAACGAGCCCTCGCGGGAAGAAATTCCCTCAGAGTTTGACACCCCCGCCGATTGCACCGATTCTTTGCACCCTATGCCAGCACCCAAGATTAATCCCGAGCTTCACCAAGCCAAAAAGCCGGATTGGATCAAGGTGCGATTGCCTTCGAACCCGGTCTTTTTCTCGACGAAGACACTCGTTTCCGACCTGAAGCTGCACACGGTCTGCGAGAGCGCCCAGTGCCCGAATCGCTGGGAATGCTGGAGCCATGGCACCGCCACTTTCATGATCGCCGGTGAACGCTGCACCCGCGCCTGCGGATTCTGCGCCGTCGCCACAGCCAAACCCCTTCCTCTTGAGGAAGATGAACCGCAGCGCGTCGCCGAGGCGATCCGACGCCTGAAGCTCAAGCACGTGGTCATTACCGCCGTCGCCCGCGACGACGTGGCCGATGGAGGAGCGCTCCATTTTGCCCGCACCATCGAGGCCATTCGCGGCGTCGACCCCGACATCATCGTCGAAGTGCTCACGCCGGACTTTAACGGCAAGGACGACCCTATCCGCACCGTGGTCGAGGCGAAGCCGAATATCTTTAACCATAACCTCGAGACCGTGGAGCGCCTGACCCCGATGGTCCGCTCCCGTGCCAAATACCGCCTCTCGCTCGACGTCCTGCGTCGCGTCCGCGAAATGGACCCGGAGGCCATTACCAAGAGCGGCCTCATGCTCGGCCTCGGCGAAACGGAATCTGAGATTTTCCAGGCCATGGACGACCTCCGCGAGGCCAATGTCACCGTGCTTACGCTCGGCCAGTACCTCCGTCCGACCCCTCAGCATCTGCCAGTGGTCGAGTATGTCAGCCCGGAGACCTTTCAGCTCTACGGCGACATCGCCCGCAACAAGGGCTTTGAGTTCGTCGCCAGCGGCCCGCTCGTGCGCAGTTCCTACCACGCCGCCGACTTCAACCCGGTCCAGGCCAAGAAGAAATAGCCGCCATGCGCTGGCGCATCGTGGCCGTGGGCAAGCCGCGTCTTTCCTATGCCCGCGACGGCATTGATGAGTACCTCGCCCGGCTCCGGAACTTCGGAACGATCGAGGTCGAGACGGTCAAAGCCTCGACCCAGGATAAGGAAGGCAAAGCCCTGCTGGAAAAGAGCGAGGGATGTTTCCGGCTTGTTATGGACGAACGAGGCAAGATGTTCACCAGCCGGGCTTTTTCCACGGAACTGGAAAAAATCGAACTGCACCCGAAAAAGCCCTGCGCGCTTATCGTAGGGGGAGCAGATGGATTAATTCCTGCCGTGCGGGAAAAAGCCGATCTGATCTGGTCGCTCACCACCGGCACTCTCCAGCATGAACTGGCGTTAGTCGTTGCGCTGGAACAGATTTATCGCGCCTGCACGATCAAAGCCGGGCTACCCTACCACCGAGATTGACGCCATGACGATCGCCGACCCGGTTGACTTGACTGCATCCATCTGCCATTCCCACACGTTACGTCTCCGATGATCTCCGTCTCATCTTTCCTCAATGAAGCCCATGGAGCGAGCCACGGTACGTCCAACAAGGGCCTGGCACGCCTGGCCAGCGATCTGAGGGACCCGGCCAATCCCATTCCGCCCCCCTCCACTCTGCGCTCCCGGGTGCTGGAGCGCATTGATGCTGAGCCGGCTCGGGTGGAAACGGATTCCGCAGGCCGCATCGTCGCGATCAACCCCGCCTTCACCGGTCTATGCGGCTATACCTTTCCCGAGATCCGGGGAAAAAAACCCGGGAGCCTGTTGCAGGGACCAGAGACAGATCCCGCTGTCGTCGACATCCTGCGCCAGGCGATTCGCCAGGGAGAAGCCTGCGTCGTGCGGTTGGTAAACTACCACAAGGATGGTTCGACCTACCACGTCGAGATTTCCCTCGAGCCGATCCATGATGAAGCGGGGAAGATCACGGGCTTCCGCGCCGCGGAGCGCAAGCTCGCCTAGGCGATCTACTCGAGACAGCAGATAAGGGCATTCGTCAGGCTGGGATGCCTGTAGCGATAGCCTCCTTCCTTCAACGCTCGGGGCAGGACGCGTGAGCTGTCCAGAAGCAGGCTCGAAAGACGCCCCAGGATCAGTCGCATGGCAAATGCCGGGACAGGTAGAAAGGCGGGGCGGTGCAGGGCGTGAGCGAGTTGCCGGGTGAACTCCCCATTGCGAAACGGCTCAGGGATTACGGCATTGACCGGTCCCGTGACTCCATCATTTTCCGTCGCCCAGAGAAACGCCCCGGCGACATCCTCGACATGCACGCCGCTCATCCATTGGCGACCGGAGCCGAGATTACCCCCGAGACCGAGGGAAAAAACCGGCTTGATGAGCTTCATCGCCCCGCCCTTTCCCAGGACAAATCCGATCCGCACCCGGACAACGCGGACGCCATACTCCTCCGCCTTGAGAGCCTCGGCTTCCCAGCGCTGGCAAACTTCCGCGAGGAAACCACTCCCCGCCGGGGAGGTTTCATCCACCTTGTGCTCTCCGGTATCCCCGTAAAAACCGATGGCCGATGCGTTCACCAGGGTTTTCACGGTATTCCCTTTTTCCCCAAGGGCTTCCACCAAACGGCGGGTTCCCATTACCCGACTGTCGGAAATCCTCTGTCGTTTGTCCGGCGTCCAGAGCCCCATGATCGACTCGCCTGCAAGATTGATAAAGGCGTCGAGACCCGAGAGGTCCGGCTTGCTGGCGATCGACCAGAGCCGATTGCCTCCTTTTTCTCGCCGGGAGAATTTCACCACCTCATGGCGATTGACCATCTGCTTGCAAAGCTCGCTTCCGACGAATCCCGAAGCCCCTGAAATCCCGATTTTCATTTATTCTAGTACGTCACGAGCCGAACTTCTGTTTCAGCCATTTGTAATCAAACTTGTCACCAGGGCAGTCGGTCGGCTTGGGGTTGATTCCCTTGTGCGGGAGGACGATGGCAGGCTTGCCCTTGACCTTGCCCACGCGGCCGCGCAGGTACACGATGAGTTCGTCGAGCGCCGCCATCTGGGCCTTGGTGGCCCGGTCACGATTCAAGTCACCCACGAGACAGATGCCGATCGAGATGTCGTTGAGATAATCGCTGGCGACGTGGCCGCCATTGATCTGCCTGCGCCAGCGATCGCCGATCTCGATCTCGCCATCGCCGGAGGATGAGCCATTACCAATGACAAAATGATAGGCGAGACCATTTTGCATCTTGCGGACGCGGCGGTGATAAAGGTCGAAGATGCGGGCATTGCCCTGTCGTGTACCGCTGTTGTGCACGATGATGTATTTCCAGCGCCCTTTCTTCACGCGAGCCTGGTCAATGGCCCGGCGTACGGAGGGAGTCAGGTATTTCCATCGTTTGAACCAGCCGCCGATATTCTTGGCAGGTGGCTGCTCGCCCTGGTCGGCCTCAAGGCCGGATTTTTCGATAACGATGGGCGCATTGAGCGGTACTCCGCCAGGGGTCTTGCCCTGCGGCACCTGCCCGCCGGCAGCGGGCTTCATATCCTCGTCCGACGGCTTCGCCGGGGCAGGCGTCGACTCTTCACGTGCCGTTTGCTGCGGTTGCAAGGGAGGCTCTGCTTCCTCGCGGGAGATCTTTTTCGGCGTGGGGGTTGGAGTGCTCTCATCCTTCTCCGGCTCGCTCCTCGATGGTCTGGCAGGCTCCTCATCCTCCTTCACATGCTTTTTCGGAGTCGGAGTCGGCTCTTCCTCCTCGGGTGCCGGAGTGGGTTTCGGTTTGGGAGTCGGGGTCGGACGCGGCGTACTCGTGGCGCGAGGCTTCGGACGCGGCGTCGAAGACGCGGCGGGAACGGGGCGGATATCCTCCCGCGCCTGGAGGAAGAGCTGGCGCTTCTGCTCCTCGGTCATCTGGGCACGGGCGGAGGGGGCCAGCGCGGCCAGGGCAAAAAACAACAAGCCGCAGACAGTTACGATGCTCCGCATTACCCGCGCACGGTAGCAGATGAGCACGGTCAATCAAGGATGCCTGTGCGTTGATCTTTGGGAATTTCCGCAGTACACTCCCGCCTATGAAACGAGGCCTCATTGCGGTCCTCCTCGCCCTCCAGTGTTCCTTTGCCCAGACCCCTCAGAATCCCATGGTGACCGAGGGCATAGCGGCCTTCAAAAAAGGCGATTACGAGAACGCCCGCATGCTCTTTGATGCCGCTCTGGCACAGAACCCGAAAGATACCACCGCACAGAACTATGCGCGCATGATCGCCCTAAAGGCAAAATCCGGCAACAGCGGGCTGCAGGAGTCGCTTAAAAAAGTGATCATCCCCAAGATCGAGCTTGCCGACGCAACGCCCCGGGAATGCGTGGACTACGTAGTGCAACGCATCGAAAAGCTGACCGAGGGAAAGCAGAAGGTCAGCGTGGTGTGGCTGGTTCCGACCGACCTCACCGACCATATCACGCTTTCGCTGCAAAATGTCCCCGCCACCGAGGCCCTGAAATACATTGCGGAGTTAGCCTCGCTGCAAATCGACTACGACAATTACGCTCTGAAAATCAAACCGGCTCCGACGGTAAAACCTGCGGGGACTTAGTGCCGGAGTAGAGCACCTTCTCAAGGTACAGGCCCTCGGCGGGCGCGACGTGGTTCCACTTCGGCGAGCCATTGCGCAGGATGCCGCGAAGATCGTCGAGCGAGGCCTTGCCCAGCGCGTGACGTACCAGTGCAGCCGTAAGCATGCGCACCATCTTGTAAAGAAATCCTCCTCCCTCGAAGCGTAGCGAAAAAAGGCCCGCCTCCTCCGTGATCGTGATCGACGTAATCCGGCGTACCGTGCTGTGAATCGGCCCGCCGCGATTGGCGGCAAAAGCGGCGAAGTCGTGCTCGCCCACGAAGATTTCCGCAGCCGAGCGAAGGTCGCCCAAGGCCAGCGGCGAAGCCACATGCCAGACGCGACCGAGCTCCAGCGGAGGCAGCACCTGACCGTTGCGAATGCGATAACGATAGACCTTGCCCGTGGCGGAGAAGCGGGCGTGAAAGTCTCGCGCGGCGCGCGTGACACGCATGATGCGAACCCCGGGAGGCAGGTTGGCATTGAGCGCGCGAAGCCATGCGTCGAGCGGGAGCGAATCGTCGGGCACTTCGGCATGGGCGACCTGCGCCAGCGCGTGAACGCCCGCATCGGTGCGTCCCGATCCCTGCACGACCACGCGGTCGCCGACGATCTTGCGGAACGCTGCCTCGATCACGTCCTGCACGGCATCGCCTCCGGCCTGGCTTTGCCAGCCCGCGAAGGGCGCACCGTCGTACGAAATGATCAGCTTCAGCCGCATGCGGCCTGAGAATCCAGCCATCCCTGGAGGATGATTTGCGCGGCAGCCTGGTCGATGATCTTTTTCTGGTCCTTTGCCTTGCGGCCCGATTCGCGGAGCGCGCGCTGGGCAGAGACGGTGGTGAGGCGTTCATCCCACGCGATGACGCGGCAGGAGACCTTCTCCTTCAGCGCGGCGATGAAGACGCGGGACTTCTCGGCGGCGGGGCCGAAACTGCCGTCCATATTACGCGGGACTCCCACGACGACGCCGGCGATGGAGCGTTCATTGACGATCTCAGCGACGCGGACCACAGGGTCGCCCTTGCGGACATCGATGGTTTCCAGCGGGTGAGCCAGCATGGCGAGATCGTCGCTGATCGCCACGCCGCAGCGCGCGTCACCGGGGTCCACACCGAGATATTTCTTCGTTTCCATTTCCAGTTGAAAATCCGATACCACAATCCTACGTTGCGCAAGCACGTACCATGTCTTCCATCTCTCTTAACAAATTCGGGGAAAATGTCCCCGTGACCAGCATCGTCGCCATTTCCCAGGCGGCGGTAGGCTTTGGCGTCGGCCTGCTCCTGGCCGACAAGCTGGGCCGCACGGCCCGTCAACGCACGGCTCTCGCGCTCATCGGAGCGGGTGCGGCGACGATCCTGCCCTTCGTGGCCGGGATCATCAGCAATGCCTCTCCGGAATCCAGCCGGAGTATGCAACGCCGCCTCGCGAGCATCCGCCGCGACACCGGGCTCTCCAATGGAGAGGAAGCCTATTAGGCTCATCCTCGCCTCCGGTTCCCCCCGCCGCAAGGACCTCCTCAACGAGGCCGGTCTTGCCTTTTCCATCGAGAGCGCCCAGGTCGAGGAGCTCTCGGGCATCGAATGGACTGCGCGTGAACTTTGCCTCGCCAACGCCGAACTCAAGGCGGGCGAGGTGGCAATCCGTATTCCCGATGCCGTGGTACTCGGGGCTGATACCGTCGTGGCCCTGGATGATCGCGTCTTTGGCAAACCCGCCGATCTCGACGAGGCTCGAGCCATGCTCTCAACGCTCTGCGGTCGCGTCCACGAGGTTTTCACCGGCGTATGTCTCATGCACCGGGAAAGCAATCGCGTGTGCCGTTTTCTCGAAGCTACCCGCGTGCAGTTTCGCCCGTTGGAGGACGTCGATCTCGACGACTACCTCGCCACCGTCCATACCCTGGATAAAGCCGGGGCCTACGCCGCCCAGGAGGACAACGGTCGCCTCATCACCTGCATCGAAGGCCTGATGAGCAACGTCATCGGCCTCCCCATCGAGCGCGTCCTCGACGCCCTGACAGAACATTTCCCCCAGACCCTCACGCCGAAACCGCAGGACTGACGGAAGACCAGAAGGCTTTCAACAGAAGGAAACATAGGATCGGGCTGCATGAGTAGCCATCCCGGACAGAGGCTTTCAGCCACCCAGCGAGACGTCCTGAATCCTCTAGCTTGGAAAAAATCTTGGAATCTTGATACGGTCCCGCCATGCGAATCCCCCTTTCGCTTTTTGCCTGCCTCCTTCTCTCCGTCTCGTCCGCCCGCCCCAATAGTTGGGCGTCCGGCCCGCCGCTCGATAAGATTCCCTCCCCCGACGACCTCTTTGCCTTCGCTTCCGATCCGCCGTACGGATCATCCAAAATCCTCCCCCGAGAGGAGTTCTTGCGCTTTCTTAAGGATGGCGTGATCGAACCCGATCCAGCTGCCATCGAGAATGCGTCCGATGACAGTTGGTGTACGGGTTATTTCTTCACCAGGGACGGAACTCCGTACCACTGGGTTTTATGCAGCCGTCATCTCCTTGGCATTTCCATAGGTGATCGAAGTTGCCTGATTCGCCTAAAGGATTCGGAGGCAAAAAGCGTTCCTTCACCCATGAATGCGAATGAAGCTCCGCCTCTTACCAAGGCTCCGCAGGAGAGCGACCTCTTCACCTTTACTTCAAATCTTCGTCCAGCCACCGGTTCCGCATTCCCGTTATCCGAAAAAAATCTACGCCACTTTCTCCGGGATGGAAAAAGCGTAGAACCTCAATCGCTGTATGAAATTCGCAACATTGAGGAGGCGAAAGGCATTCAGATCGCCCCCGAAACACTGAACCGAGCGCCAAAATGGTTCATCGATCATCTGAATTTGAAACCGGCAGGAGGCCCTTATTCTTTTCAAGACTACGATTTGTATTGTGAAGGAGTCCTCGTAACACGTGACCGCCACGTATTTTTTTGGGCACTTCTGAGCGACACTGCCCTCGAACTCACCAGTCCCTCCGGGGAAACAGGCATCCTTCTCCTTCCCAAATCATCTCCGATCGAACCACTTTAGCAGTATCCTGAGAGGTCGAATTGCCAGAACTATCCGCAGACATCAGGATGACTCACGGAAGGTTCTTTCCTTCCCCTTTGCTTCCTTCTGTTGAAAGCCTTGGAAAAAGGGTGCCTCAGTGGCAGCAGGCGGCGGCTCCCGGCGTGGGAGAGGGAAAGACGTTTTGTGCTTTCACCGGCTGGCGCTCGCAGCCGACGAGAAGGACAATGAGAAACGCGAGTGAAGCCCCCAACAGCGGGTTCACTCGACGATCTCCAGCGTGGCTTTCACGCCACGCTTGTGCCCTGCTGCACTGAGCAGGGTACGGATGGCCTGGATGGTGTGACCACCCTTGCCGATAATCTTGGGCACGTCGGTCTTGCGGAGCGCCAAGTGGTAGACCACCCGGTCCTCGGCTTCCGTCTTGGTAAGGACGATCGCCTCGGGGGCCTCCACGAGGTTGCCAATGACGAAGCGCAGGAATTCCTCCATGCGACCGACGATGACAGGGCCGCAGCTTAGGCTGCGACCGTGCTGCTCTTGCGGGCCTTGTTGATCAGGCTGCCAACGGTCTGCGAAGGACGGGCGCCAACACCCACCCAGTATTCCGCGCGATCGAGCGAAAGGGAGAAGTTCTCACCCTCTTTTTTCGGGTCGTAGGTGCCGATGATCTCGATGAATTTTCCGTCACGCGGGCTACGCTGATCGGTCACCACGATCTTGTAATACGGGTGATTGCGGGCGCCTTCGCGCTTGAGTCGGATTGCAACTGCCATGATGTCTCTGTTGGTTTAAATGGTTATTTTTTGGTCCGCGGGGGCGGTTTAGTTCATTCCCAGCATTCCGCCCTTCCGGGCCTGGGCCATCAGTTTTTTCATCTGGCCCATATTTTTCATCATCTTGCGCATCTGGGTGAAACGCAGGATGAGGTTGTTTACCTCGGTCACGGTGGTGCCGCTGCCACGGGCTACCCGCTGGCGGCGTCGTGCGTTCAGGATATCCGGACGCGTTCGCTCCTGCGGTGTCATGGAGAGAATAATCGCCTCCACCCGTTTCAACTGACCTTCGTCAATCGAGGAACCTTTTAAATTAGCCATTCCCGGCAGCATGCCAAGGACATTTTGCAGGGGGCCCATTCGTTTGAGCATCCGGAACTGCTGGAGGAAGTCCTCAAGGTCGAAGCTCGCCTTTCGCAGTTTCTCCTCCATCCGGCGCGCATCGTCCTCGTTGATGACCTCGGCGGCCTTCTCCACGAGGCTGACCACGTCGCCCATGCCGAGGATGCGCCCGGCGAGGCGATCGGGGTAAAACTGCTCAAACTGCTCGATCTTCTCACCGACACCGGCGAACTTGATCGGCTGCTTGGTTACCTCTCGGAGCGACAGAGCAGCACCGCCACGGGCATCGCCGTCGAGCTTGGTCAGGATAATGCCCGTGAGGCCGAGGGCGGCGTGGAACTTCTCGGCCACGTTGACCGCCTGCTGGCCAGTAGCGGCGTCACAAACGATCAGAATCTCCTGAGGCTGAAGGAATTCCTTCAAGCGACGCAGTTCCTCTATGAGCGGTTCATCGAGATCCTGGCGACCGGCGGTATCGTAAATCTGCACGTCGCCAGGGGTCTGGTCGCACCACGCCACGGCCTCGCGACCGACCTTGAGCACATCGGTTTCACCGGCTTGGGGCTGGTAAACCGGCACGCCGACCTGCTCGGCCAGGGTGGCGAGCTGGGCGATGGCTGCGGGGCGATGCAAGTCGCAGGCGATGAGTTGCGGAGCGCGGCCCTGGGATTTCAAGAGCCGGGCGAGCTTGGCGGAGGATGTCGTTTTACCGGCACCGTTCAAACCGACCACGAGGATGCGGGCGGGTTTGGTGAGATTCAGCGGAGCGGCATCGCCGCCGAGGAGCGTGGTCAGCTCGTCGTGGAAGATTTTAACGATCTGCTGGCCGGGAGTGACGCTGCGGAGCACCTCCTCGCCCATCGCCTTGTCCTTGACCCGGGCGATGAAGTCCTTGGCGACCTGGAAGTGGACGTCGGCGTCGAGCAGGGCCATCCGGACATCGCGCAACGCATCGGTGATATTCTTCTCACTGATGCGCCCATGTCCGCGGAGGTCCTTGAAGACGTCCTGCAGTTTGTCGGAAAGACGGGAAAACATAATTCAAGACAGGACTGAACAGAAGGAAGCGAAGGAAGCAAAGGAATTATGCGCGCCGGGCAAAAGGCGGGGCGCCGTATTGGGACTCAAACCAAGGCAGGATGGAACAGAAGGAAACGAAGGAAGCAAAGGGTTTGGGGCGTCGTAGCTCAACGGTTCGTCGCGAGAGAACTCAGGAAGGAATGGACGCGCGGGCTCGGTTCATTTTCCCGAAGAACCCGGGAGCATCATGCGGTGGATGCCGCTGGTGAGTTTGGGTTCGTGGAAGTTGATCAGCAGGCCGAGCGGGACGTTGAGCAGCTTCATGTAGCTGAAGAGCTGGGCCTTGTGGACGGGAAGGATGTCCTGGACAGATTTGAGTTCGATTAAAAGGCAGCCTTCCACCAGTAGGTCAAGGCGGAGAGTTTCCTCAAGTTTGAGGCCTTTGTACTCAATGACAACGGGAGCCTGCTGAACCACGGATATTCCGCGAAGGGAGAGCTCATGCACGAGGCATCTTTCATAGATGCTCTCAAGCAATCCGCTCCCCCGTTTCGCGGTGAACCTCGATCGCCGCCCCGATCACCTCGTGACTGAGCCGGTCGGCTTTCAAAAACAAAGGATGCACTCCCGTCTGCCTTCCCCTTCGTTTTCTTCGCTTCCTTCTGTTTAAATTTCCTTACTTCACGGCGGCCCAGACGCGGTGGACGTCGTCGTGATCGTCGAGGGCTTGGAGGAATTCGCCGACTTCGGCGGCCTGGTCGTCGGTGAGGGTTGGGAATTGCTTGGCGATGTGGCCGAGTTCGCTGGTCACAACGGTCCAGCCGTTTTCGGTGAGCCACTTGGTGGCGGCACCGGTGGCGGTGCGGTCGGTGATGAAGCGCGCGCCGAGCTTGTCGGCGGGAATGTCGTCGTTTTGCGAGTGGGTCAGCGGCTCGAAATCATTGGCTCCGGCCTCGATGGCCGCAGTCTCGATGTCCGCACTGGTGTCGGAATGGTAGGCTTCGACGAGACCGACGTGGTCGAAGAGGAACTTGTTGCTGCCAGAGGTTCCGAGCTGGCCCTTCTTGAAAAGAACGCGAATCTCCGGGGCAGTGCGGTTGTTATTGTCGGTGTAGACCTCGACAATGACGGGCACCTTGTGCGGGGCGTAGCCCTCGAAAAGGATGTGCTCCATCACGAGCTTTTCGTCGCCGACGCCCGCGCCCTTCTTAATCGCACGCTCGATGACGTCGCGGGAGACGGACTCCTTGCGCGCCTTTTCCACCGCGGTGGCGAGGCGGGCGTTTCCCTCGGGATCAGCGCCTCCGACCTTCGCGGCGACCATGATTTCTTTGACGAGTTTTCCGGTGGCCTGCGACTTTTTCAGCGAGGCGACGGCACGTTTAGCGTGAAGCCATTGGCGACCCATAAGTCGCTCTCGTTTAGCAAGGCAGGCCGTGCCTGACAAGGGAGGGAATCCGCCCGCCCTCGGGAAGCGCATGCTGTTTCGCATTTGGCACGCGCAATTACTGGACAGGGAGCATGGGGTGGAGTAGCGGGGGAAGGGTCAACCCTTCACAACACATGAACACCAAAATCACGGAGTATCTCGGGGACAAGGCGGACTATCTGCTCAATCATGAATGCAAGACGATCTCGAAGGACTTGCTCCACCTGCCCGGCGGAGACTTCGTGGACCGGATTTTTGCCTCCACGGACCGCAACCAGCGCGTCCTGAACAACCTGAACTGGATCTACAACACCGGCCGCCTCGCGGGCACCGGGTACGTCTCGATCCTTCCGGTCGACCAGGGCATCGAACACTCGGCGGGCGCGAGTTTTGCCAAGAACCCGATCTATTTTGACTCCGAGAACATCGTGAAGCTCGCCATCGAGGGCGGGTGCAACGCGGTGGCGTCGACCTTCGGCGTACTCGGCTCCGTGTCGCGCAAGTACGCGCACAAGATCCCCTTCCTGGTGAAGATCAACCACAACGAACTCCTCACCTACCCCAACCAGCACAAGGAAATCCTCTTTGGCAAAATCGACCAGGCTTACGACATGGGCGCGGCTGCGGTGGGCGCGACGATTTACTTCGGCTCCGAGGACGCGAGCCATGAAATCGTGGAAATCGCCGAGGCCTTCGCCTACGCACACGAACTGGGCATGGCGACGGTGCTGTGGTGCTACCTGCGCAATTCCGCCTTCAACAAGGACAAGGATTACCATCTCTCCGCCGACCTCACCGGCCAGGCGAACCACCTCGGCGTAACGATCCAGGCCGACATCATCAAGCAGAAGCTCCCGGAGAACAACGGCGGCTTCAAGGCGCTGAATACCGGCAGTTCCAGCTACGGCAAGCTCGACGAGCGCATCTACACGCAGTTGACCACCGATCACCCGATCGACCTCTGCCGCTACCAGGTAGCAAACTGCTACATGGGCCGGGCCGGATTGATCAACTCGGGCGGCGCGAGCGGAGCGCACGACTTTGCCGACGCGACCTTCACCGCCGTGGTAAACAAGCGCGCGGGCGGCACGGGCCTTATCTCGGGCCGCAAGGCCTTCCAGCGTCCCATGGCCGAGGGCGTCGAGCTCCTCAACACCATCCAGGACGTCTATCTCGCCAAGGAGATCACGGTCGCGTGATTTGACAACGAGCCGGAGCGTAGTAGGAGGGGAACACGCATGCGTGTCCTCCCCTTCCGGCTTCTCTTCGGCTTTGTCCTGCTGTTGCTGGTCGGAACGCTCGCGGCGGTCTTTTTCTCCCGCCACGAGTGGGCCTGGGCGATCGGCATTCTTTTTCTGACCTACGACGCGGTGCTGCTCACCGCGATTACGACCCTAGCCTGGCGCGGAGTGGTGCGTTCCGAGGCACCTAAGACATGCCATGTCTCACCCCCGGAACTGGCGGTGCTCGTGCCCTGCCGGAATGAGAAAAGCGTCATCTCTGCCTGCCTCGATGCGCTCATTCCACAGATGCGCACCGGGGAAACCATCTGGGTCATCGATGATGGCTCGACGGATGGCACGGTCTCTTTTCTCACCGAGAGGTACGGCGTGGTAATGGACGGCCATTTCGGCGAATCCTCCATCCTCCCTATCCTGCGCGTCTGGACCAAACCCTCCTCGGGCAAGGCGAATTCCCTCAACGAACTCATCCCCCGCTGTGGCGGCGAGGTGATCGTGACCATCGACGCCGACACCGTGCCGACGCGGGATTCGCTCAAGGCCATCCGCGAGGAATTCCGCGACCCGGAGATGGCGGCTGCGTGCGGGGTGTTGATTCCCTCCTGCCGGGGCGGACTGCTGGCGCGGGCCTTTGAATACTTCCAGCGGTCCGAGTACATGCGCGCCTATCTGTGGCGGCTGGCGTGGAGCCGGATCGATGCGATGGAAATGGTCTCCGGAGCCTTCGGCGCATACCGCCGCGAGGTGATCGAGAAGGTCGGCTTCTTCGATCCGTCGAGCTGGGTGGAGGATTACGAGTTGATCTTCCGAATCTACCGTGAGGCGGGAGATTCCGGCAAAAAATGGCGCATCGGGGTGATCGGCACAGCTCAGGCGGTGACAGACGCCCCCGCCACGGTGTCGCTTTTCTGGAAGCAGCGGTCGCGGTGGTTCGGCGGCTTCCTCGCCACGCTTTTCGGCAATCAGGACATGGTGGCCAATCCCCGCTACGGCGCGATGGGCGGCGTATTGCTGCCCGCCAAGACGGTCGACACCCTGCTGCCCTTTTTCTCGGCGGGCGCGCAGCTCACTTTCATCGTCCTGCTGCTCGACTCCCCGCACGTCGCCTGGGGGCTGGTCGGCTTCATTGCGGCCAAGCTGGTCTTTGACCTCTGCCTTCAAAGCCTGTCCTTCTTTCTTTACGCCCGCTGGCTGCGTCGGCCCGTGACGCCTGACTGGGCGTTTCGTATCATCTCGGCCTCGCTGCTGGAGCCGTTTTTCTTTCAGCCGCTGCGCTACAGCGGAGCCATCCTGGGCTGGGTCGCGCTGCTGCGGAATCGCATGACGTGGGCGCCCCAGCGGGCGGCGGGGACGGAACTTCCCGATGCCGAGCAGGGATAATCTCTTTGCAAGGCGCGGAAATTGCTTTTAGTTCGCTCACGATGTCGTTGGAACGCTCCCTATTAGCCGCGCAAGGTTACATCGAGCTCGAGATGCCGGAAAGCGCACTCCGTGAGCTCAACGAACTGTCTCCCAACGACCAGGATCGCGAGGAGGTGCTACAGATGAGGCTTTTTGTCCTCATGCGCCACAAGCAGTGGGACGCCGCCCTCGACGTTTGCACCCGCCTGCGCGAAGTGTGGCCGGAGTGCACCACCGGATACATTCACAGCGCCTTTTGCCTGCATGAAATGGGGCGCACCCGCGAGGCCAAGGACATGCTGCTCGGCGGGCCGGCCATTCTGCTCAAGGAGCCGACCTATCATTACAATCTCGGCTGCTACGATGCCGTGCTCGGCAACCTCGAGGAGGCCTCGCGGCACCTGGAGAAGAGCTTCGAGCTGGACAAGAAATTCCGCGAGATCGCCAAGTACGATCCGGATCTGAAGGCCGTGCAGGATTTGCTCAGCGAGTGAATACGGCGGTTTTGGACAGGGTTCGCGAGGCCTTTGCGCGAAATGAATCACTCGGTTACGACGTCGGCGCCTCGGTGGCGATCTGGCAGGGCGGGGAGGAAGTCCTCTGCCTGAGCCATGGCTGGCGCGATGGCGCAAAGACACTGCCCTGGGAGTCGGACACGCTATGTCTGATCTGGTCGGCGACGAAGGGACTGGCCAGCGCCTGCGTGCTCCACGCCCTCGATCAGGAGGGTATCGATCTCGAAACGCGCGTCGCCTTCGTCTGGCCGGAGTTTGGCCAGAACGGCAAGGAGGACATTACTCTCGCCGAGGCGCTCTCGCATCGCGCGGGGTTGTCGGCGCTGGAAGATCGCGGTGTGCAGCTCCTGGATTACCCCGGAGTGATCGCGGCGATCGAGAAGCAGGCTCCGGTCATTCCGCCCGGAATGTCCCATGCCTACGGCCCGCGTACGTTTGGCTTCGTTGCCGATGAAATCCTGCGCCGGGTGACCGGCATCCCCGTGAGCGTGTACTGGCGAACGCATTTCGCCGATCCGCTCGGGCTCGATGCCTGGATCGGACTGCCGGAGGAGTACCATTCCCGCGTGGCCCAGATGCTGCCGCCCCGGGCGCACAGCGATGGCGGCACGGAGGAAGCCTTCAACAAGGCGCTGGCCGATCTGAACTCCCTCACCCGCCGGGCCTTCAGCACCCCGGCCTCCACCCTTTCCCCGACGGCGATGAACGCCCCGGCGGTTCGTTCCGCGCAACTCCCCTCCCTCGGCGGGATCGCGAGTGCGCGGGCTCTGGCAAAGTTTTACAGCTTCCTCGCCAACGGAGCCGTGCGACCGGACGGGCCGATGTACTCTGACAAGGCGCTGGCGTGGTTCCGGACGCCGCTGGCCAATGGCGTCGACCAGACGCTGCTGCGGGAAACCGCCTTTTCCGCCGGGTTCATGATGGACCCGCGCGACGAGACCGGGCGCAAGACGCGTGCGATCTATGGACCGTCGATGACGGCCTTTGGGCATCCGGGGGCGGGCGGCAGCCTGGCCTTTGCCGATCCGGAGACGGGAATCGGTTTTGCCTACGTGATGAACCAGATGGAGTTAGGCGTGCTGCCGAGGACGCGGGCGCAGCGGCTGGTGCAGGCGCTCTACGATTTCGCGTGATTTCGGGTTGACTCCCCTGCTGGAGGCGGTAGGCTCCCCCTCCCGCTTTAACTCTCGGGCACCTATGGCAAACGCAGAAATCATTCTTACAGCAAACATCCCCAATCTCGGTGCGGAAGCCGATATCGTGAAGGTCCGCCGCGGGTATGCTCGTAATTTTCTTATTCCTCAGGGCAAAGCTCTCGAAGTGACGCCCACCGCGCTTCGCAAGATCAACCACCTCCGCGCGATCCGCGCCGAGCGTGAAGCTCGCGAAGTCACCGCCGCCGAAGAACTCGCCAGCAAGATCGGCAAGCTGAATCTTTCTTTCACCCTCGAGACCGGCGAGACCGGCAAGGCTTTCGGTTCCGTCACCTCCAAGGACATCCACGACCGCCTGGTCAAGGAGCTCGGCATCGAACTGCCGAAGCACGCTGTCGACCTCGATCGTTCGATCAAGGAGAGCGGCGACCACGAGGTGCCCGTGAAGCTCCACCCCGACGTGACCGGCAAGCTGCGCATCAGCATCGTCACACCGAAGGTTGAGACGGAAGACGCCGAAGGTGCCGAAGAAGGCGCCAAGGCTCGCAAGCGCACCGCCAAGAGCTAATCACTCATCAGGACGATGGCCCAAGGTTCTCCGGCAATGTCCGCCGAGAACCCCGTCACCAGCAACGGGGCCGCCTCAGGAAAAGGCCGTCAAAAAGGACGGTCTTTTTCGCAAAAAGAGGCAGGTTACTTACCAGATATTCACAGGGCCCTGCCGCAAAGCATTGATGCGGAGAAGGGCTTGCTGGGATCGATGATGCTCGCCCCTGCGCGAGTCATCGATGAGGTGATTCAGCAGCAAGTGGGGGAGAAATACTTCCATCACCCCGCTCACGCGCGCATTTTTACCGTACTGGTGGAGATGCGAGAGGCGAACAAGCCGGTCGACCTTATTTCCCTCACCCAACTCCTGGCCGATCGTCACATGCTCGACGAGGTCGGCGGAGCAGCGGCGATCTCGGAGTTATTCACATTCGTTCCGACACCCGCCAACGCGGCGTATTATCTCGAGATTCTGCGGGAGAAATTTCTCCTGCGGGAGATCATCGGGACGTGCACGGAATACACCACCCGGGCCTATGACGAGCAGGGCACGGTGGAGATCCTCCTGGATGAAGCCGAGGCCCGTATCCTGGCCATCGGGGACGACCGTTTCAAAGCCAAGGTTCCCGAGATGAAGGAACTGGCGATGGAGGCACTCGACGGCATCGAGAAGATGTTTCAGAACCGGGGAGCGCTCACTGGACTGCCCTCGGGTTTCCGGGGGCTGGACCAGATGACGAATGGACTACATCCCGGAGAAATGATCGTCGTCGCCGCGCGTCCCTCAATGGGCAAGACAGCCTTCGCCATGAATATCGCCGAGCACGTGGCGACCGAAGCCGGAAAGGCCGTGGCCGTGTACAGCCTGGAAATGAGTACCCAGCAGCTCATGCAACGTCTGCTGTGCTCGCTGGCGCGGGTCGACTTGAACAAGATCCGCAACGGCTTCATCGGGAAGCACGACATGCAGAACCTGATCCAGGCCACGACGAAGCTGGCGGAGTGCAAGATGTTCATCGACGACACGCCGGGCCTGAGCATTCTCGAGTTGCGCGCGCGTTCCCGCCGCTTGAAGGACCGACACAATATCGAACTGATCGTCATCGACTATCTCCAGCTCCTCAAGTCGCCCTCCAAGCGAGGCCAGGAAAACCGTCAGATCGAGGTGGCGGAGATTTCCTCCGGCATCAAGGCACTGGCCAAGGAACTCAAGATTCCGATCATCGTGCTGGCCCAGCTCAACCGTAATCCGGAATCCCGTACGGGCGAAGGCAAGGGTCGCCCCCGACTGAGCGATCTTCGTGAATCCGGCTCCATCGAACAGGATGCCGACCTCGTCGGCCTGCTCTGGCGTGAAGACTACTACGCCGACGATGACGAGGAACGCAAGGAACTGGAAGGCCACGCCGAGTTCATCATCGCCAAGCAGCGTAACGGCCCGGTAGGCGGCGTCCCCCTCTCCTTTATCCGCCAGATCACGCGATTCGAGGATCGCGCGCAGAGCCCGGAAGAGGGCAAGTAGGGGGCTTCGGGAATTTTTACAGAAGGAAGCGAAGGCAACAAAGGGTTGGCGGTACGTGACGTTCACGGGACGCCACCAGTTTCGGGGGCACGTCGGGAAGACCCGAAAAAAGACAGGTTTTTACAGAAGGTCACAAAGGACGCGAAGAAGGACATTGCGTGTTTGCGACCCGGCGTTTTGTTGAAGAAACAACGACGAGAAAAGTCCCGGATCTTTAAAAAACCGGATCTATATGACGCGCGTGAAGTTCACACGGTCCCAGCCCTTGCCGAGAGGCTGAGCGTGCTTGGGAGCTGGCGGTGGCGGCGCTGCGTTGGCAGCCGGGTCACCGAATTTTTCCCGATAGAGCGGGAGCAGCAGGTCAAAGTAGCGGAAAGCAAAATCGTCCGCATACGCCTCCAGCCCCTTCATGCGACCGCCGCGTCGACGTTTCCAGTCCTGATGATGCCCCAGCTCGTGCATGAAGACATGGAGGAGGCTGAAAGCGCGAGCCTGCGTCATGGTGAATCGGCACAGTATGGGCGTTTCCTCCAGGGAATACGTAACTCCGAGAGCGTCCAGGTACGGCTGATGCTGCCGGAAATAGCGGAGGGACATCGGAGCCCAGATATCTTTCGTCCAGGCGCAAAGCTCGATGGTGGCGACTTTCCGCCTCCAGAGATCCCGATGCCATCCGTAAACACTCTCCGAGCCGCCGGAGAGGACGATCTTTTCCACACCCTGTAAAAGCTGATCCGCCTCGGGAATGAGATGGATGAACTGCTCCAGCTGCCGAGCCGAAACGACATGCCTGAAGCCCCGGCCAGCGGGTTCGCGGATGATCTGGTAGGAGCGCGGATCGGTGGCGTCCTCGCGGTTCTTGGGCGAGACGACGCCGTTGATCACCTTGGTGCTGGTGCGGCGAACGATCCGGGGCATGGGCTTTTATGGCAAAACCCACGCCTCGCGGCCAAGGCGGGAATGTCGCCGACTAGACGATCCGGTTTCCCGTAATGACCTTGGAGTACCAGTGGGCGCTGAGCTTGGGAGTGCGCTTCTGGGTCTTGTAGTCGACGTGCGTGATGCCGAAGCGGGTCTTGTAGCCGTCCTGCCACTCGAAGTTGTCCATGAACGACCAGAGGAAGTAGCCACGCACGGGCACTCCGTCCTGGATGGCGCGATGGAGTTCCACGAGGTAGTTGCGGACGAGGTCGCGGCGGTGCAGGTCGAAGACCTCTCCGTTTTCCACCTTGTCGTCGTAGTAGCCGCAGCCGTTCTCGGTGATGTAGATGTCCTTCACGCCGTAGACCTCGTGCGGCAGGCGGGTGCCCCAATAGGTGGCCTGCGGAGTGTGCTTGAGCCAGGTGCAACTGGCGCTCGGGTAGCTCTCGGAGAAAGGCAGCTTCTCGTAGCCCGAACGCTTCGCACGAACGAAGGTACCGCAGTAGATATTCAGACCGAGGAAGTCGGTCGGCACGCTGATGAGCTCCATATCGCCCTTGGCGACAATGGGACGGTCCTTGCCCTCGCTACGCAAGTACGAAGCGGGATAGGCCCCGGTATAGATGGGAGCGAGGATACGGGCATTGTGGTCCGCGTAGCAGCGCTTGGTGGCCTCGATGTCTGCTTCTGTTTCCGACACGGGAATGAAGACTGGCGAGTTATCCGTGATGCCGGCGCGGGCGCGACGTCCGCCGTATTCCCTCACAGCCTGCATGCCGACGCCATGGCAGAGGAGAGCGTTGTGATAGGTCTGGTTGATGACCTGCTGGGATTCCTTCGCGCCCGGGGCTTTATCACCCTGACCGTAGCCAAGAGCAGTGAAGCAGATGATCTCGTTGAGGGTGATCCAGTCCTTCACGCGATCGCCAAAGGCCTTCACGATGGTCTGCGAGTAGCCACGGAAGGCGTCGACCGTCACGCGGGAGCGCCAGCCTCCGCGATCCTCAAGCGCCTGAGGGAGATCCCAGTGAAACATTGTAACCCAGGGTGTGATCTCCTGATCGAGCATGGAGTCGATGAGGCGATTGTAGAAATCGAGACCCTTCTGATTGAGCGCGCCGTCGCCGTCGGGATAGATGCGCGGCCAGGCAATCGACAGACGGTAGTTTTTGATGCCCAGCTTGCGCATGAGCTTAAAGTCCTGCTTGTAGAGGTGATAGTGATCGCAGGCGACATCGAGGGTCTCGCCGTTATCCACGGCGCCGGGCACTCGCGCAAAGCGATCCCATACCGATTCCCCCTTCCCATCGACAAATGCTGCGCCTTCAATCTGCGGGGCGGCGGCGGCAACGCCCCAGACGAACTTCTTGGGAAAGGTAAGTGCTTTGCTCATTTTCTGGAAACGAAACGGGTAGACTCTCCACAGGGTCGAGGGCGAGCAAATACCTTCGCACTCTTTCAGTAGAATTATTGAACGGTAAATCTGAAGGATGATCCCGGATGAGGAGCGATGCCTTGCGGCAGCCGGTCTCTTGGCGTAACTAACCCGGATGATCAAGAAGGCATTCATTGCACTGGCCGTAATCGCGGTGCTGATTGGCGCGACCGCCATCTGGTTTTGGCGAAGCATGGGATTCATGGAAGCTGCCCGGCTCGTACCAGGAGATGCGATCGCGCTTGTCGAATTGCCCGATCTCCCGCGTACGGCGTTTCGATGGCCGCAAACTGCCATCTCCAAGATCACGGGGGAACCCGAGGTCAAAGCCTTCCTGGAAAAACCACTCAGCGGATTTTTCGGCGCCCCTGAACCCAAGAATGGCAAAGGCAGCAAGGGTCCCAAGAAAAGCGACGGCAACAGCCCGGCCGAGGTTTTGATCCGCCTGAAGCCAGGGCATATCTTCGCGGCGGTACTCTCCGTATCGTCCTCGGACAGTTCGCTGTTGGTTGGCTTTCAGTTCTGGGGCGGCAAGGGGGATTGTGACCATGCCATCGCCCGCATCCGCAAAGAGATCGAACGCTCCCAGAAGGCCTCCGAGCAAAAATCGGAATCCTACCAGGGTGATGAGATCCTCTCGACGAACTACGGCAACTTCACGCTCTACAGCGCGAGCCACGGACACTGGGGCTTCCTGGCCAACAACCCCGACGGCATCAAACAGGCGCTCGACCGGGCGGCAGGCCGGACAAAAGGCGGTTCCCTGGCGGAAAACACCAAGTTCCAGACTGCGACAAAGCGGCTCCTGCCCGACCCCGACTTCCTGTTCTTTAGCCAGCCCGAGAGGTTCATCGACACCCTGCTGGCCGTCGGCGCCACGGCAGGGGCCACAGTGAACCCGGAGCAGGTCGAACAGATCCGAAAGGTGCAGGCGATCGGCGCCTCAATCAAGCTGGACGGTCTCGACCTGCGCGACAGCATTTTCATCCTGCATGAGAATCCACCCAAGCTCGGCAAGCTCGCACACGCGGGCATCCAACTCACCGAGGAAACCACGGCGGGATACGTCGACTTCCTCCTGAACTTCCAGCAGCTGGCGACAGTCAACAATCTCAAGCCGCTCCTCAACCTTCCCTCCATCCAGAGTTCCCAACTGCCGGTGTTGCTGCCGGAGGCCTATGGCCCCGAGTGCGCCATCGTCATGAACTGGGCCGAGGGACAGATGAAGCCCGATGGGTTTGTCGCTGCGCAGATCCGCGACAAGGCCAAGGCCGAGGCGAGCATCCAGGAGCTGACGACGATCTTTCCCCAATACACCGTCTCCGACATCGGTGGATTCAAAGCTTACAACTTCACCAACCTTAACGGTGTGATGAGCAGCCCGACATTTGCACTCATCGATGGATTTCTCGTCGTGGGACTCAACCCCACTGATGTCGAGCGCGCCATAGCAGCGCAGAAAGCGGGCAAACCGTTGATCAAGTCGGCTGCCTTCGCTTATGCGCGGAGCGAATTCCAGTCAGCCAACGAGGTCTTCGGGTATCTTGACATCCGTGCTGCTTTCAACCGCTTCTACCCTCTGGCTCGACAGATCGCCGTCTTTAGCGCGGCGATCAATCCCAGCAGCACTTCGGCGATCGACGTCAACAAGCTCCCGTCGACCGAGGCGGTGGCCAAACATCTTAATCCCATCGTTTACGCGCAATCGCGTTACGACGACGGCTACCTGCTCCAGTCACGCGGCCCGGTTTCCCTCAGCCAGGCGGGATTCCTCGGCGCCTTCGGTGCAGCGCCCTTGCTCAAAAATCTCCGGTAGCCAAAAAAAGAAATGAGTTGCCATCCGCGCTTCCTTCATGCCTTGTTTACCCTGCATCTATGAAATTCTCGCTCTGGATTGTAGGCGGCCTGACGATTTTGACAGCTCTCGCAGCTTGCGAAAGCGGTACGAACTCCCGGACGCCCCGTCACACGAACCAAAACCGGTTCGGCTCTGACTCGGCGGGAACTCAGTTTGCCCAGCCGACGCCGCCTGCCGAGGTGAGTCCCACTCCGGACCCGCTCGCTGTCGTGCCGCCGACTCCGACCCCAACCCCAACGCCCGAGACTACCGTAAACACTGCGGCTCCATCCCGTGAAGTCGCCTACGGCACCCCGGTACCTGGCAAGCCCGGCTTCGTCACCAGCCCGTACGCTCCGGCGGCCGGGTATGTCGACGTGCGCGGAATCCCGCCGGGAGTGGAAGTGAAGTGCCCTTACTCGGGTAAAATCTTCCTCGTCCCCTGAGCACCGCCGCCATTTTTGGCCCCGGTCTCATTGGCGGTTCGCTAGCTCTTGCGCTACGGTCGAAACGACCGGGATGCAATGTTCGTCTCTGGACACGCTCTGAGAAGTCCGCCGCGGTGGCAGCCCAGAGCTTTGAACACGTCTTTACCGACCCGGCTGCCGCTGCCGAGGGGGCGGACATCTGTGTCTTCTGCACGCCCATCGGTGCGATGGAAACCATAGCCAAAGTCATCGCTCCCGTGATGGCATCCCATGGCATTGTAACGGATGCCGGCAGCGTGAAGGGTAGCGTGGTCCACACCCTGGAGCCGATCTTTGGCGGCCGGTTTGTTGGCTCCCATCCGATGGCAGGCTCCGAGAGGAGCGGAATCTCCGCCGCGCGACCCGATCTTTTTGAAGGAGCCACAGCCGTGGTGACCCCCACGGAAAAATCCGACCCGAGAGCCGTCTCCGAGGTTGAGTCGCTATGGCGGGACGTGGGATGCCGAATCGTGACGATGAGTCCCGACGAGCACGATGAATCCGTGGCCCGGATCTCCCACCTGCCTCATGCCGCCGCCGCCGCCCTCGTCAACGCGATCAACCGCCGACTGCCCGAGGCGCAGAAGATCGCCGGGGGCGGGTATCGCGACACAACCCGTATCGCAGCGGGGCCGCCAGCGATGTGGAGTGAGATTTTGCTTGAGAACAAGGCCGCTCTCATAGCGGGATTGGAGGACTTCACCCATACTCTCGAAGAGTTGAAAGCCCTCCTCCACTCCCACGATGCCGCCGCTCTCGAGGCCTACCTTTCCCGCGCCAAGGAAGTGCGCGACAACCTGCCATGAGTAAGAAAGAGACCTTCCGCGTCAAACGCGCCCCCACCATCGAAACCGAGATCACCGTTCCCGGCGACAAGAGCATTTCGCACCGCTCGATCATGCTGGCTGCGCTTTCCAACGGCGTGTGCAAGATCACGAATTTCCTGGAGGGAGAGGACTGCCTCGCGACGGCTGAGGCATTTCGCCAGCTCGGCGTGACGATCGAGCATCCGGAACCCCAGACCATGGTGGTGCACGGGTCCAAGGGCGTCTTCAAGCAGCCCGAAGGCGACATTTACTGCGGCAACTCCGGCACCACGATGCGCCTGATCTCGGGCATCCTCGCCGCCCAGCCTTTCACCTGTCGGCTCACCGGCGATCCTTCACTGACGAAGCGCCCCATGCGCCGTGTGATCGAGCCTTTGTCCCGCATGGGAGCAAAGATCAACGCCGAGGGACCCGGCGATACCCCACCGCTTCGCATCGAAGGCGGTCCGCTCACGCCGATCACCTACAACTCCCCGGTGGCCAGTGCGCAGGTCAAAAGTGCCATCCTGCTGGCAGGCATGTTTTCCAAGGGCGTAACGACCGTGATCGAACCGGCACTGAGCCGCGACCACACGGAGCGAATGCTCGAGTATTTCCAGGTCCAGTTGCGCCGGGACGAGGTACGTCCCGAGCGAAATCGCGAACCCAAGGAATACAAGGTATCCCTGGTGGGCTTGCAAACGATCGAGTCGAGAGACTTTGAGGTGCCGGGAGATATCTCGAGCGCGGCCTTCTGGCTCGTGGCAGCCGCAGCGCAGCCGGGATCGCGCCTGCTGGTCAAGAATGTCGGTCTCAACCCGAGCCGTACCGGCCTGCTGGACGTGCTCGTGCGCATGGGAGCGCGTATTCGCGAAGTAGTCGAGGTCGTCGAGCAGGGAGAACCCTCCGGCGTGATCGACATCAAGGGATGCTCCCTCCATGGCACCGTGATCGAAGGTGCGGAAATCCCCAACGTGATCGATGAAATCCCGATCCTGGCCGTAGCCGCAGCGCTGGCCAAGGGCGAAACGGTCATCCGTGACGCCAAGGAACTACGCGTGAAGGAAACCGACCGGATCGCAGCCATCGCGACCAATCTCCGCGCCATGGGCGTCGAGGTTACCGAGGCCCCGGACGGCATGACCATCAAGGGCGGATCGAAGCTGAAAGGTGCCAAGCTCCCGAGCTACGGTGACCATCGTATCGCCATGGCCTTTGCCATCGCCGGGCTCTTCGCCACGGGTGAGACAGTGATCGAGGATGTCGAGTGCGTTGCCACGTCATATCCCGGCTTTGATGTCACGTTGAAGCAAATCCAGAAAGGTTCCGGCTTGCTGTCGCGCACGACACCAGTCATTTCCTCTCTGGGCCGCTAACGCCGAAGTCTTCATGCATACGATCATCGCCATCGATGGCCCGGCCGCATCGGGAAAGAGCAGCGTCGCCCGCAAGCTCGCCAGGACCATTGGATTTTCCTATGTGAACTCCGGCTCGTTTTACCGCACGGCGACCTGGTACATGCTGGTCCGAGGCGTCGACGTGCAAAATGCCGGAGCGGTCGCCACGGCGGTAAAGGCGGGACAGTTCCGTAGCGGGTTTGAAAATGGAGAGTCTTTCTTCGAGGTCGATGGCCAGCGCGCCAATATCACCGACGACGCAGTAAATCGCAGCGTCTCCGCCGTGGCCCGGGTACCCGCCGTGCGGGAGGTGGTAAACGCTCACCTGCACGCTCTCGCCGGAGTGGCAGACAGCATCGTGGAAGGGCGGGACATCGGTTCCGCGGTCTTCCCCGAGACGCCTTACAAATTTTACATCGACGCCTCGCCCGAGGTGCGCCAGCAGCGCCGCTCGGCCCAGGGGCAGGCGGATGAAGTCGCTGCTCGCGACAAGCAGGACTCGTCCCGAGCCACGGCTCCCCTCACCATTCCCGAAGGTTCCACCGTCGTCGACAGTACCCACCTTTCCATTGACCAAGTGGTCGATACCATCGTGTCTGCCCTCGAGAACCGGGGGTTGTCCCCCGCCCCATGACACTCGTCTACTGCATCTTTTACAACCTCGCCAAGATCCTCGCCAAAACGCTCTTCCGGATGCGCGTCGTGCACCCCGAGCGCATGATCGAGACGGGACCGCTCATCCTCGCCGTCAACCACTCAAGCTACTTCGATCCGCCGCTGGCGGGAATCTGTTCGAGGCGCGCAGTATATTACCTCGCCCGCAAGAGCCTGCTGAAGTGGCCGTTTTTCGGCCCGCTCTTTCCCGACATGAACGTGATCCCGGTCGAGCGTGACGGCAATGACATGTCGGCATTGCGCGAAGTGATCAAAAAGGTGAAGGAAGGCAACGGTATCGTGCTCTTCCCGGAAGGCACCCGATCCAAGGATGGCAACCTCCAGAAGGCCAAGGCAGGCATCGGACTGGTCATCGCCAAAACCCAGGCGCCCGTGGTGCCAATGCGGATATTTGGAGCCTACGAAGCATTTCCCAAGGGGACGAAGCGGATGCGATTCACCAAGATCACGGTGGTGATCGGCGAGCCGATCTATTTCACGAAAGATGAACTCTCCGATAACTCCCGGGAAACCTACCAACGCCTTAGCGACCGGGTGATGGAAGGCATTTCCAAACTGACAATCGCCGGATAGCGCCCGTATCCCGCCTCCCGGCGGGCGGCCTCGCTGGCCCCTGACCGCCCGGCAAATCTTTACAAGAGAGGGCGAGACGTTTAGTCTTAACCTCATGAATCCCTTAGAGTGGGATCTCCCCGGCAGTCTGCTCCATGCATGGAAAGAACATTCATGAAGCCCATCTCCCCCCGTAGTTGACTCGGCCTGAGTCATCCCCTTCTCCCCCGGAATGCCAACTGATGCCCCCATACCGAGCCAGAGCGACGGTCTGCTGAGAGCGAGACTGGCCGCCATAACGGAGGCTTCGGAAAATGCCGTGATCACGTGCGATCTGCAGGGCAATGTGCTGGACTGGAGTCCCGCAGCCGAAATGATCTACGGTTTCGCGGCCGTCGAGATGATCGGGCGACCGCTGTCCACGATCATCCCGGACGACAAGATCGAAAAGGAAACTCATATCCTGAACCGGGTGGCAAACAACGAAGCGGTCCATCGATTTGAAACCTCCCGGCTATCGAAAAAGGGAGGATTGGTCAGCGTCTCGGTGTCGGTGAAGCCGTTGTGTGACGGGACCGGTACGGTAGCCGGTCTCTTGCGGATCGAGCGGGACGTGACGCTCCAGAAGGAGCGGGACCGGGAATTTTGCAGGCTCAACAAGCTCTATGCGGCAATGGGTCAGGTCAACCACGCCATTGTCTTCTCCAAATCGCGTGAAGAGCTCCTCGACCGGGTGTGCCGAGCTCTAGTCGAGGACGGTGGATTTCACATGGCCTGGATCGGCTGGGTGGAGGAGTCGACGTGCCGGCTTTTACCGGCAGCGGTGGCGGGGGAAGGGGCTGACTACGTCAACTCGGTCATGGTCTACGGCGACGATCGTGCCGAGGGCCGGGGGCCGGCAGGCACGGCGTTCCGCACAGGGAGACCGTGCAAATGCGAGGACATCGAAAAGGAAGCCAACATGGAACCATGGCGCAGAGCGTTACGGGAATTTGGCTTCCGGTCCGTGGCAAGCTTTCCCATTCGCGTCCAGGGAACGCCGCGTGGGGCGCTTTCCATGTATGCCTCGGAGTTGAATTTCTTCCGGGACAAGGAAATGGCGCTACTGGAGGAGGCGGCCAACGACTTGTCCTATGCCCTCACCGGATTGGAAGAGCGGAGAGAACGCCGAGTGGCGGAGATCACGGCCAGGGAGGAGCAGAGCTTCTCAACGGCCATGATCGAGACGATCCCGGGCATACTTTATCTGTATGACGACCGGCTTCGCTTCCTGCGGTGGAATCGGCATTTCGAGGAGGTCTCGGGATATACTCCCGAGGAAATCGCCCGCATCAGCCCCCTCGACCTCTTTCGAAAAGAAGACCGGCCAGGCATCCTTGAGCGAATCGGGGAGGTCTTTGAAAAAGGATCGTCGTGGGCAGAGGCGGCGTTTTTATCTAAGAACGGGAAGGAAACGCCGTATTACCTGACCGGAAGCCGTATTATTTACAATGGCGCCACCTGCCTCATCGGTGTGGGGGTGGATATCTCCCAGAGAGTTCACGCCGAGCAGCGTTACCGCACGCTCTTTGAACATGCGCCGGACGGGTTGCTCATAGCCGATGCAAACTCGCACTACATCGACGCCAACCCGAGCATCTGCCGCATGCTCGGGTACTCCCACGAGGAAATGATCACTCTCCATCGGTCTCAAATCGTGAGCGCATCCGAGTTGGAGCACGTCCCCCGGGCTCTGGAAGACCTTCGTCGGGAGGGCATCTTTCGCCGCGAATGGAGGCTGCGCCGCAAGGACGGCTCGGAGTTCTTTGCCGACACCATCACGACTCTCATGCCAGATGGAGGCACGTTATCCATCACCAGAGACGTCACGGAAAAGCAGCGACGCGAAGCGGTACTCGCCCAGGCGCTGGAGCATGAGAAGGAACTCACCGAGGAGGCCCGGGCCGGAGAGCGGGCGAAAGGGGAATTCCTGGCGGTGATGAGCCACGAGATACGCACTCCGCTCAATGGCATCCTGGGATTTTCCGAGCTCCTTGCCCATACTCCGAGCCTGCCGGAGGAGGCGCTCTGCCATGCACGGACCATCGTCAACAGCGGCGAAGCGCTTCTGCATCTGCTCGATGATGTTCTCGACTTCAGCCGGATCGAGGCCGGGCGGATGCCGATCGAGCACGAAGCATTTTCACCGGCGCAAATCCTGGAGAGCACACGTTCACTGCTCGCCTCCCTGGCCACGGAGAAGAGGCTGGATATGCGCGTCTCGGTCGAGCCGGATGTCCCGCACTTTGTCATCGGCGATGCGGGCCGCATCCGCCAGATCCTGCTCAACCTCGCAGGCAATGCCGTGAAGTTCACCCAGCGGGGAGGCGTAACGCTATCCCTCCGGCGAGGAAAGGAAACTCGCAGGCTCGAGTTTTCGGTCTCGGATACCGGCCCGGGCATCGCTCCAGAAAAGATCGCGAGCATCTTTCAACCCTTTACCCAAGCCGACTCAAGCCTGACGCGACGCCACGGAGGCACCGGGCTAGGCCTAACCATTTCCCTGCGATTGGCCGAGCTGATGGGCGGTACGTTAACGGTGGAAAGCCACCCCGGCGAAGGAGCGGAGTTTCTTCTCGCACTCCCGCTCGCAGAGGCAGCCTCCGGCAATACTGGCACCCCGACGGACTCTCCAGTGACGCTCGATCCGGAATTTGCCACCAAACATCCCCTGCGGGTCCTCGTGGTGGAGGACGACAAGGTCAACCTGCGCCTGATCCAGACGATCCTGAAGCGCCTCGGCTACGAGACGCATGCCGCCTCGAACGGAGCCGAAGCCGTGGAGGTATTCCGCGAGATCAAGCCGGATTGCATCCTCATGGATCTCCAGATGCCGGAACTGGATGGCATCGAGGCGACGCGAGCAATACGTGAGATCGAAAAAGCGAGCGGGAGAAAAAAGAGCGCCTATATCGCCGCATTGACGGCGGACATCATTCCCGTGGACCGCAAGCACTGCTTCGAGGCTGGAATGAACACCTATCTCAGCAAGCCGGTGAAAATCGCAGCCATCGCCGCAACACTGGTCGAGGCGTCGAGCCGTTAATCAAGCACCCGCTCGATAGCCTTCAGCACATCCGTCACGGCAATGTCTGTCATCGGCCCGCCTTTTTGATCCGGGGTGAAAGGTTCCGCCGTATCGGCCCGCACCACGGCGCTACGCAGACTGCGGGGCCGCCATTGAAAAGGATTCGTCGGGCCAAAAAGAGCCACGCTGGAAACATGGAAGGCATCGGCGAGATGCATGGCCGCCGTATCGACTCCCCCGAAAAACCGCGCTCCGGAAATCAGAGTGGCCAGCTCGATGAGATCGGTTTCGCCAGAAAGGTCGACACAGGGAACCTTGAGAGCGGCCTTGATGTCGGCGAGGTGCTGCTGCTCGGCGGGATCGACGGAACCCGTGAGAATGGTGGTGAGGCCGTACTGCGAACGAAGGAACTCGATGACATGCGCCCATCGGGCGGCCTCCCAGTATTTCTCGAGGCGAGCCGTTCCCGCATGAATGACTGCATACGCGCCCTCAATCTCGTGATTTTCCAGCTTTGCCCGCACCTCGGCATGAACAAGCTCCGGAAGATGAAGTTCCATCGGGACATTCTCGACCTCGATACCAAGAGGGCGAAGCAGGTCGGTGTGATGGTCGGCGGTGTGACGAAGCCGGACGGAAGAGTCAACGAACTGCTGGTATATCTGCGGGCGAAGGAATTTTTTGCGAAACCGCTCGTAGGTTACGCGCTTCGATCCTCCCGCCAGCACGGAAACGAGGGCGGACCGGTCGGTGCCGGTGAAGTCGAGGCAGTAGGCAAATTCCGAAAACGGCAGGTCGCTCTTTATCCAGGGATTGATGGAGGGACGAAAGAGATTCGCAAGCAAACCGGCGCGCTCGAAGGTCCAGGTCTGGTCAGCACCTAGAGCAGGCAGGAGCGAAGCAGCAGAGGAATCGGCGATGACGGTGATGTGACAATGGGGTTTGGCTGCGCGAAGAGCCTTGATCACCGGCGTGGTGAGGATGAGGTCGCCGATGCGTTTGACTTGGACGAGGAGGACTTTCATTGGGTGCGTCGGATCGCGAGATCGTAGGCGTCGAGCAGACGCTCGCGGAAATGATCCCAGGTGAAATGGTTTACCACACGCTCGCGACCGGCCTTTCCGTATCGCAGGAGCCGGTCGTGGTCGGCATGAGCCGCGTGGAGAGCTTCAACAAGCGCGTCGACATCATTGGGCGGAATGATCCAGCCATTCTTCCCGTCGATCACGACGTCGCCGGACTCCCGCGTGGCAATCTGGGCAAGACCACAGGCGGCAGCCTCGTAGGTGGCCTTGGCGCTGCCCTCGAGTTCGGAGGGGAAAACGTGCAACGAAGCCTGTCGCAAGAGACCGGGCACATCGCGGGTGAACCCGGCCACCTTCACATCGTCGCCGCCGTACTGTTTGAGAAAGGATTCCATCTCCGGCTGCACCTGACCAATGAGGATCAACTCGGCCTCGGGAAGTGCTGCCTTTCGCCAGGCCTCAAGGAGGATATGGACGCCTTTGCGCTTGATCACGGCACCGAGGAAGACGGCGCGAAACTTATCCGGCAACCGCTCGGCAGGCGTAAAGCGGTCGACATCAACCCCTCGATGCATGGTGAAGAGCTTTTCATCCGGGATGCCCGCGATGCGAAAAGTCTCCCGGGCCTTTTCTGAAAGGACAAAAATGAGGGTTGCGCGGTCGTACTCCTCCATCACCTGCTGGCGGGAGACAAGCATGCGATTGAAGACACTATGGGGAAATCCGGCGGCCGCGCGCTCACGCTCGCTCTTGGTGACGTTGGGCTTCACCTTGCCTTTGTTGCGGTGCCAGGTGGGAATCTCCAGTACGCTCGGTATGTTGCGTCGGTTGGCCACGCGGAGGGACTCCAGACAATCGCCCGACCAGGAGTGCAGAAAATCGAACCCGCCGCGGGTAAGCAGCCGGGCCGCGATGGCGTCGATGGCATGCTTTTTTGCTCCCATGTAATGTTGCCGGGAGAGCAACGAGAGAAGCTTAACGGGATGAATATCCAGCGTCGTGATGCGATCGACGGGAATGTCCTTCTGATCGCTCGAAAATGCGACGGCCCGGCCAAGAAATGGCTTTGCTCCGCGCAACGTCTCCAGGGCAACGGCATCGAGTCCGCTGCCTCCGATGCCCGCCGCAATGGAGTACAACAGGGATTTCGGCAACCGGCGCGCGGTGGCTTGCAAGTCCCCGGCGGGTATGGACGTATGGCTCGGCATCGATTAACCTACCCAGCTTTTCCAACACGTGCATACAAGGCAATGAAGATCGGTCTCGTTCGCAGGGGATTCTCCGGCACAGGAGGGGCGGAAGCCTACCTGATGCGGCTCGCCCACGGCCTCACGCAGGCTGGGCACGAGGCCATTCTCATCACGTCCAGCGAATGGCCCGCCGAGCGCTGGCCTGGGCGGGGAATTATTCGCCTGCCAGGACGCACTCCGGATGAATTTGCCGCCGCTTTTGCTGCGTCAAAGGCGCCGGTGGACATCACGTTCAGCCTCGAGCGGGTGCCGGGCTGCGACGTATACCGGGCGGGGGACGGCGTGCATGCGGCGTGGATTCAGCGCCGGTCGAAATTCGAGCCGTGGTGGAAGGCGATGTTTCACCGTTACAACCCGAAGCACCTGGCCCTGATGCGCCTGGAGCGCGGCGTGTTCCAGACGGCGCGGGCGGTGATTGCAAATTCCCGCATGGTGGCGGAGGAGATCGTTCGCTGGCACGAGTATCCGCAGGAGAAAATCCACATCGTGCCCAATGGCATCGGCGGCGCGCTCGCGGCAGCCGATCGGGTGGAATCCCGCTCCGCCCTTGGGCTGGATGAGGGTTATCTCGCGCTTTTTGCCGGGAGCGGCTGGGAACGCAAGGGGCTGGCTTTTGCGCTGGCGGCAGCGGAAAAGGCGGACGCGAAAGTGCTCGTGGCGGGACGCGGTAAAAAGGCGGCGTATTCGTCCCCGTCGGCGATTTTCCTCGGGCCGGTAAGCGATCTGCCCCCGGTCTTCGCAGCAGCGGATGTGTTCATCCTGCCGACGATCTACGATCCGTTTTCCAATGCCTGCCTGGAGGGGCTGGCGGCGGGGCTGCCCGTCATCACGACCACGGCGAATGGGTTTTCCGAAATCATCACGCCGGGCGTGCATGGCTCGGTCGTCGAGCCCGGTGACGTAGAAGGACTGGCGGAGGCGTTGCGCTACTGGCGCTCACAGGATCGTGCGGCGACGGGGAAGGCCTGCCGAGAGCTGGCGGCGCAGTATTCCATCGAGCGGAATGTGAACGAGACGCTCGCAGTGCTCGGCAAAGTACTCTGAAAACGCAAACAGCGGGGAGGACGAATCCACCCCGCTGCGCGTAAAGGTCTTTGGGACTAAGGGCGCTTAGGCGGCCTTGAAGTAGGCGAGGTTGCCCGCCACGTTCTTGATGTCGTCAACGCTCTCGAGGAGGTCGGCGATGGCGTCCCATTTGCCCTGAACGAGAGCTTCCTTCGCATGCGGAGGAAGCGTGGCCGGGAAGTCCATGTCGGCGGCCGTCACCTTGCCCTCGAGCAGGTCGAGAGTGATGAGGATGGCGGGATCGCTTTCGATGAGACCGGCAAGGGCCTGGATATCGTCGTGGGCCATGACGGCGCAGGGCATACCGAGCGTGATCGAGTTGCCGAAGAAAATCTCGGCAAAGCTCTCGGCAATGACAGCGCGGAAGCCGTAGCGGTAGAGGGCCTGCGGAGCGTGCTCACGCGAGCTGCCGCAGCCGAAGTTCGACCCGGAGAGGAGGAACTTCGCGCCAACATAGCGTTCTTCGTTGAGCGGATGCGGCTTGAGCGAGCCGTCGGCGGCCTTGCGTTCGTCGTAGAAGGCGAACTCGCCGAGACCGTCGAAGGTGATGCACTTCATGAAACGGGCCGGGATGATGCGGTCCGTGTCGATGTCTTCACCGGGGACGTAGACGCCGCGGCCGGTGACCTGGGTGATTTTTTCGAGAGCCATAAACGAGTTATTTGATGTCGAAGACTTCGCGGGCGTCGGTGATCTCGCCGGTGAGGGCGGCGGCGGCGACCATGATCGGGCTCATGAGCACTGTCCGACCGGTCGGGCTACCCTGGCGGCCCTTGAAGTTACGGTTGCTGGAGCTGGCGCAGAGCTGATGGCCGACGAGCTTGTCGGGGTTCATGCCGAGGCACATCGAGCAGCCCGCACCGCGCCACTCGAAACCGGCGTCGCGGAAGATTTCCGCAAGGCCCATTTTCTCGGCGATCTGCGAGACGCCCTGGGAACCGGGCACGACGATGGCCTTCACGCCGTCTTTGACCTTGCGGCCCTTGACGAAGCGCGCCACCTCGGTGAGGTCGCTCAGGCGGCCGTTAGTACAGCTGCCGAGGAAAGCAACGTCGACCTTGGTGCCCTTGATGGGCTTGCCGGGCGCGAGATTCATGTGCACGAGAGCCTCTTCGGCGGTCGCGCGATCCTTCTCGGGCAGTTCGGCGGGAGTCGGGACGTTCTCGTCGATGAAAATGGCCTGGCCGGGGTTGATGCCCCAGGTGATCGTGGGTCCGATGTCCTCGGCTCGGAAGTTCACCACGTCGTCGTAGGTGGCATCCGGGTCGGAAGCAAAGGAACGCCAGCGGGCGATCGCGGCATCCCACTCCTCGGCCTTGGGCGCGTAGGGACGGCCCTTGAGGTAATCGAAGGTGGTGTCGTCCGGATTCACATATCCCACGCGGGCGCCGCCCTCGATGGACATGTTGCAGACGGTCATGCGCTCTTCCTGCGTGAAATTGTCAAAGGTCGAGCCGCCGTATTCGTAGGCGTAGCCGATGCCGCCATTCACCCCGAGCTTGCGGATGATGTGGAGGATGACGTCCTTGGCATAGACGCCGGGGGCGAGCTTGCCGTCGACATTGATGCGGCGGACCTTGGGCTTGTGCAGCGCCATGGTCTGGGTCGCGAGCACGTCGCGGACCTGGCTGGTGCCGATGCCGAAGGCGATCGCGCCGAAAGCGCCGTGGGTCGAGGTGTGCGAGTCGCCGCAGGCGATGGTGGTGCCGGGCTGGGTGATGCCCTGCTCGGGACCGACGATGTGCACGATACCCTGCGCGCCAGTCGGCAGGTCGAAGAACTTGATGCCGAATTCGTCGCAGTTGGCACGGAGGGCCTTGATCATTTCGTCCGCCAGCGGATCAGAAAACGGCTCCTCGCGCTCGTCGGTGGGCACGATGTGGTCGACGGTGGCGAAGGTGCGCTGCGGATAGAGGACCTTGAGGCCCAGATCACGCAGCATGCCGAAAGCCTGAGGGCTGGTCACCTCATGAATAAGGTGGGTGCCGATCAACAGTTGAGTTGCTCCGTTCGGCAGTTTGCGCACGGTGTGCGCCTCCCAGACTTTATCCAATAATGTTTTGCTCATAGCGTTCGTTAACCCCGGTTTCGGGGGAACTTGACAGTGTGCCCGTGATTGGGCCTGGGCGCAAGTTCGATGTCGGACTCGATTGTGAGTCCCCGATATCGGGATCGGGCGGTTTCGCGCCCCAACAAATCTTGTCTTTCGAGGCGGATTCGCGCATTGTTGCATCAACCCTCCCCTTCTCCCAGAGACTCCCTATGCCGCAGACCGATAATCCCGTTAATTGGTACCTGAAAAAGCACGAGAACGGCGAGGTCTTCGGACCGATCCACCTCTCGAAAATCCAGGAATGGGCGCGCTCCGCGCATGTGAATCCGCAGGACATGCTGTCGCCGGACAATGTCGTGTGGACGAAGGCTCCCATGGTGGCCGACATGAAAATGGACTGGCTGGTCGTGGTGGGCGAGGATCTGCTGTACGGCCCGACGACGGCCGGAGCTCTGATCGAGTTTTACCGCATGGAGGAGATCACGCCGGACACGCTGCTGATCAACTCGTGCACGGGCGAATGGGTGGCATTGCGCGACACGGCGTTTTTCCAGGAGGCCATGGCCGCGCCCAAGGAGGAAGAAGTTCCTGCCGGCACCTTCTTTGACAAGCTGGAGCTGCCGACCAAGGGCAACATTCGCTTCAACCTCCAGAAACGAGTGCGCGAGCTGGAGACTTCCCTTCTCGACAAACGGCGTCGCCTGATGGCAGCAGAGGAGACCATCGCCAAGATGGAGGTGCGGATCAAGGAACTGGAAGACCGCATCAAGGACTTCAGCGGCCTCCGCACCAAGAACTAGCCCCGCTCCATCAATCCCGTCGCCGAGCGACGAGGAGGTAGCTATTGAAGGGTGTGCAACCCCACATCGGCTCCATTGTGACCTCGCATCCTGCAGCGACGAATGCTCGGGTCATTTCTTCGGCCGTGGGGAAATTATGCCCCGTCGTGGGAATCCAGCCACTGCGATGAACAAACCATTCCTCCGCCCGGGTAAGAGCGAAGCGCCAGTGACGTTCATTGAGTGTGAACCGAATGGCGGCGACACCGCCGGGAGCGAGACTTTGCGCGATGCGAGTGAGGAGCGCCTGCTGCTGTGCATCATCGAAGTAATGGATCACGTCGAGCATGACCACATCGCCAAGATGGGGTGGGAAGGAAAACGCGTCGCCAGGATGGAACTCGGCCCCGGCCTCGCCAAGAACCTCTCGGGCGACGCTAACCTTTTCAGCATCCAGCTCAATGCCAATGACATGCGAGCCATGACCCGAGGCGCGCAGATAAGCAGTGAGAAGTCCCATCCCGCAACCGAGATCGAGTAGCGGGAGAGTCGAATTGCGGAAAAGCCGGGCGACGGCAGGATAGGCTGGGTCGAGGAAGGCCTTCCCGAGCGAGTAATAGTACAGATTTTTCCAGCGTCGATAGCGCTGGGCGGCCTGGCGAACGGGCGAACTCATGCGGTCTCAGTTTCCTCCCGGACGACGCGGCGATACGAGGGCAGCATGGCGAGGCCGAGAAGCCCCCAAATCAGAGACATGAAAGCCCCGCAAAGCGAGATCGAGACCGCCTGTGCGACGGGGATGCCGTACAGATCGCCCATGATGGTGGCAAAAAGCTGATCCCGGACCCCGAAGCCTCCCAGGCTCACTGGCATCGCGGCAATAATGTCGACCGCTGGCATGAAGGCGAGGAAGTCCACGAAAGGCTGGTTTACGCCGAAGGCCCGGGCCGCGCAATAAAAGGTGCCGATATACGACACCAGAATGACGCAGGAGATAAGCGAGGCTGCCAGAGTCGAGCGCCAGTGCGAAACGAACTTGAAATAGGCTGAGGTGAAATTCACCAACTGTCCGCGGCCGGGAATACGAGCGGGGAGCCGATCCGTCACCCCTCGCATGGCCAGGACAAATGTGATGCCGAGGAAAACAAGGACCGCTACCAGATACACAAGGACGACATGGCTCACCCCGGCAACAACAGGGCTGCGCGAGAGCCAGTCAAGCCGACCAGCGATGAACACGAGCGAACAAACGACCAACGCCCCCAGCCCGCTCATTCGATCCATGAGCACCGATACCAAAGCGGAGACTTTCGAATGCCCCTTCGCACCCAGCCACACGACCTTCACGGCATCGCCTCCGACTGCGCCGACAAGGAAGTTATTAAAAAACAACCCCACCATCGAGATGCGAAAGAGCTCCCAACCGGAGAGGCGGATGCCCATGACACGCAAAAAAATCTCCCAGCGATAAACACCAAGGATGATCCCCACCCCGGCGGAAGCCACCCCTGTCACGAGCCAGAAGATATCCGCCTCACGAACAAACTGCATCACCTCGCGCCGTGTCGAGGCATCGCGGAAGATCCAGGCGAGCAGAGCCACGCTGACCAGTGTCTGAAGGATGATGGTGAGCCACTTGCGCATGGGGCGAGGAGTGTGTGTCGCCCGAAGAGAGTCCGAGGGCAAGCAACAACGCACTCGAAATCTCACCAAACCCGCGATAGCGTATCCTGCACATGTCCACAGTGAGAGCCCACTCTCCCTCTCCCATCTATGTGCGCGGGCGACGCCGCGTGTTTTTTTCCGTACGGGGAATCTGGGATTACGTGCGCCAGGTCACGGCGATCTTTCTCTTCATAGGCAGTGGTATCGTGGTGTGTCCTGCCTGCATCCTGCTGCGCAGGCTGGCGGGAAACTCGATTCGACCGTCCACGGGCCAGCACCTGATCCATTGGCTCTTTCGCAACTGGCTCAAGATCTCCACGGCCCTTGGCGCCTTTGACATCCAGATCGATGACGTGGAAAAACTCCGCAGCCTGCGAGGCACGATCATCGCTCCGAATCACCCGAGCGAGCTCGATGCAATTTACCTGCTGAGCTTCGTTCCCAACGCCATCTGCGTGATGCGCGCCAGCCTGATGAAACGCTCCTACCTCGGCGGTGCCGCGCGAATGGCGGGGTATATTACGAACGACCAGGGGCCAACCCTGGTACGCGAAGGCATCGAGAAGATCCGAGAAGGAGAGAATCTCCTCATCTTCCCCGAGGGCACGCGGACTAGGGCGCAGGCGGTGAATCCTTTCAAACATGGCTTTGCCCTCATCGCAACCAAGACCGGCGCTCCGATCCAGACAGTCCTCATCGAGCAGGAGGGACGATATCTTTCCAAGGAATTCCCCCTCTTTTCTCCCGCCCGGCTCCCGATCACAGTACGGATAACACTCGGCGAGGTCTTCACGCCGCAGGAGGGCGAAACCGCCCCGGCACTGGCGCAGCGGCTGGAGGATTACTTCCGCAGCAACCTCGAGTACACGGGCGAGAGCATTCTCCGCCGCAAGAAAGACGTCTCACTTTGAGTTTCGAGGACCGGGAGAGAATCGTCATCCTGCCGAGCTACAATAGTGGCCGGATGCTTGTGGAAACCGCACGCGCCGTGCTGAACGTGTGGCAGCCCGTGTGGGTGGTGCTCGATGGGAGCACGGATGAAAGCGTGGCAGAAATCCAGGAGCTAGCTCGCTCCGAGCCGGGGCTGAGCGTGATCCATCTTGGGGAAAACCGAGGCAAAGGCGGAGCCAGCCTCGTGGCGATGGAAGCCGCGGCCAAGGCAGGCTACACGCACGCGCTGCTGATGGATGCCGACGGCCAGCATCCGGTGCAGGATGTCACTGGCTTCATGGAGCTTTCACAAAGGCATCCCGGGGCCATGATTCTCGGAGAGCCGGTCTTCGGACCCGAGGCGCCGGCGGAGCGAGTAAAAGGACGGCGGGTCGGAAACTGGTTTGCCAATCTGGAAACACTCTGGGGTGGCATCCGTGACTCGCTTTTCGGCTTCCGATTATATCCGCTGCGACCCGCGATTGACGTCATGCGATCGATCACGACGGCGCGACGCTTCGATTTTGATACCGAACTGGCTGTACGGCTTTTTTGGGCGGGGGTGGAACCCATCAATCGTCCGGTACCAGTGAGGTATCCGGAGAAGGCGGATGGCGGGGTGACGCACTTTCGCTACCTGCGCGACAACCTGCTGCTTGCGGGCACCCACACGCGGCTTTGCATTTTGCTGTTTCCGCGACTGTGGCGAGTCTGGCAGCTTCGGAGGAAATGGCTCTCTCCACGCGACATCTAATCCTGGCCGCACGTGCCGCCGCGCTCGCACTCTGGCCGCTGACCCCGTGGCGCGCCCGATGGTCGGTGGAAATGACGCACAATTTCTTCTGGCTCTATCCCACGCTCCGCCAGAACTGCGCGTGGCAGGGCCCGGTGGCAACACGCTTCGAAACCGAGAAGCGTGAGGTGTGGCTGACGATCGACGATGGTCCTGATCCGCGAGACACACCGGGAATGCTCGACGCGCTGGCCAGATACGAGGCAAAGGCGACGTTTTTCGTGATTGGTCGGCAAGTGGACAGCCAGCGGGCACTCGTGCGTCGAATCCTCCGGGAAGGACACAGCTTGGGCAATCACACGTACAGTCATTCGTCGGGTTGGTGGTGGGCGGCACCCAAGCCGGTCGTCCGGCATGAAATCGCCTGGGGAAACAAGGCCATCGAAACCGCGACGGGATCCAAGCCGAAGTGGTTCCGATCCCCCGTGGGAATGAACAACATGTCGGTCCACCCGGCCGCTGCAGCCGAAAGCCAGCGCGTGATCGGCTGGTCGGCCAGCGGAAAGGATGGGTGCCCTGCTGCACCCACGGTCGTGATCCAGCGCATCATGGCATCGGTCCGACCGGGCGCAATCATCCTGCTTCATGAAGGAGGCGCCAGCCGCTACCGCGTCTCCACGCTCGAGCGGCTGCTGGAACGACTGAAGAATGCAGGGTATACCTGCGTGCTGCCGGAACCGGAGTCGCTGCGTTGATGTCGGGACGTTCGCACACCGAGAGATGGGCCTACCAGAGGCTGTACCAGGACTCGATCTTCTCCCTTTGCACCCGGCTGTACCCGTACACCCGCAGGCCGGTCTTTCAAGCGGTCAGCCGCACCGTGGCTTGGACCTATGCCATGACCCAGCCCGCTGTGCGCGAAGTGGTGCGCCGCAACCTCCAGCTCCTGCGCAAGGAGCCGGTATCCGAAGCCGAAGCGGTGCGGGTATTCGTCAACTTCGGCGCGACCATCGCCGACTACGTCGCCGTCGGGGCGATGCCGGTGAAGAAAGCCCAGTCGCTACAGGAGAACGACGGCGGGCTGGAGCACCTGCGCGCCGCGATGTCCGGCGGACGGGGAGTGATCCTCGCGACGGCCCATTTCAGTTTCTTCGAGTACGGCGCAGTGGCTCTCGGCAAGGCCGGCATCCCACTCACGATCGGCACACTGCCGGAACCGACTGCCTCACTGACAGAGTGGCGGGCGAAGTGGCGGCAGCGCTGGAACACAGAAACCGTACCGGTGGGAGCAGACCCGTTCTCTTCGATCCAGATCGTGCGCAGCCTGGATGCGGGGCGTTGCGTGGCGCTGCTGGCCGATCGCCCCATCGCCGAGCACGGCCTGCCGATCTCCCTGCCCAATGGCCGCACCCTTTTCTCCACTGCGCCCGCGATCCTCGCGGCCATGACGCGATGCCCGGTCGTGCCGGTGATCGTCCTGCGTCTGCGGGGCGGGAAATATCGACTGATCGCGAAGCCGCCGATCCACGTGGAAGCCGCGTCGAGGGAACTTCGAAAACAAGCGATCGAGGATTGCACCCGGCAAATTGCCGCGGAATTGTTCGAGGAGATCATCCAGCACCCCACGCAGTGGTATCAATTTGTCCCCGTCTCCGCATGAAACGACTCCTCCTCCTCGCTTTGACACTTCCCGTAGCGTGGGCTGCCGCCCAGCCAATGAGTGATGACGAGACGGCGCATCTGCTCGACCAGATCGCCGCCAAGCGGGCCGATGGAGCGATCCAGAGTGATTTCCGCGAGGAGAAGAAACTGGCGATGATGGAAAAGCCGGTGGTCGAAACGGGCACGATCGCCTTTCTCGCTCCAAACAAGTTTCGCCGGGAAGTGCCGGGAAAATCACTGACGGCATGTGACGGAGAAACACTGTGGATGTACTACCCCGCCTACAAGGAGGCCGAGAAATACACACTGTCCTCCAACAAAGCCCTGAGAGAATCCCTTTCAGCCATGACGTCCGGCCTCGGGCTGCGCGACATCGCAAAGAACTACTCGGTAAAAGCCGAGCGCAATGCTGATGGCTACACGATGGACCTGACACCTCGAAGCCGGGCGATGCGCGGCACGATCCAGTCGATCACGCTGGTGATCGGGGCGGATCTGAAAGCTCGCCGCATGGTGCTGGTTTCAGGTCCGGGCGAGTCGAGCACGATCACATTTTCCAACGAGCGAAAGGCGGCGCTTACGCCGGACGACTTCTCCTTCAAGCCGCCGTCCGGCGTGACAGTAAGCGAACCGCTGGGGCGCTAGGCCTAGTACTTGACCGAGCAGCCGTAGGACTTGGTCGAGGGATTCGACACGGGCTTGCCCGCGGAAGCCTCTTCAAAGGCAGCCTTTACGTAATTTGTGGCGTCCTTGATCGTGGCAGGATCGGGACTTGCAGCGCTGTCGATGGCGCCTTTGTAGACCAGCTCGCCCTCTGGATTGATAAGGAACATTTCCGGCGTAGTGACGGCTCCGTAGAGCTTGCCGACCTCACCCGAGGCGTCGATCAGATAGTCCGTGGCATTGGAGCCATTCTCCTTTACCGCAGCGGCTACCTCGCCCTTGGGAAAGAAGCCCTGCTTGCCCTCGGCAGAGGAACAAATCGAAAGCCAGACAGCTCCTTTGCCGGTGAGATCCTTCTGAAGGGCCTGCATATTCCCTGAGCCGTAGTGCTTCTTCACGAAGGGACAGCCAAAGTTCACCCACTCGAGGACAACGTACTTGCCCTTGTAATCGGAGAGCTTCACCTCCTTGCCGGAAGCGTCCTTAAGAGAGAAATCAGGAGCGGGTTTGCCAATTTCCGGCGCGGCGAACGCGGCGGCAGTGGAGAGAGCCAGAATCGCGAGGATGCGGGGTACGTGTTTCATAGCGGCCTGAAACGTATGCAGGGATGGCCGGGATGCAACCGAACGACATGCAATTTTGCGTAAAAACCCCGTTTGATTGCCAGAAAACGCAAGTGCGAAAAGGTGTCGAAACTGTCATATTTGCCCCCTTGACGATGCCGCAAGACACCAGCCAGCCTGCCCCTCAAGGCGGTCGGAATCCGGCCCCTCCACCGCGTATGAGCAAACGACCCAAGACCATCCAGGAGTACATCGACGAGACCCCCCGCTGGGAGGATGGCACGGAGGTCTCCGAAGCGCCCATGACGCGAATGCAATGGCGGATCTGGGGGCTGGCCACTGCGGGCAAGTTTTTCGAGGGTCTCGTGGTCTTCATGACAGGCGTGGCGCTGCCGCTGATGGTTCGCGAGTTTCAGCTCACGGCGGCTGACAAGGGAATGATCAGCGCGGCCTCTCTGGCGGGCATCCTCATCGGCGCGACCGCGCTGGGCGGGCTGGCGGATCACTTTGGCCGGAAGATGCTCTTCATCTCGGAAATGGTGCTTTTCACCATCTTTCTCGTCCTGGTGGCTGTAAGCCCTAGTTTCCCGTTCCTCGTGCTGAGCCTGTTCGGAATGGGACTGGCGCTGGGGTGCGATTATCCCACCGCGCATCTGGTGATCTCGGAAAGCATCCCGAGCCATTGCCGGGGAAAGCTGGTGCTGGGAGCCTTTGGATTCCAGGCGGTCGGCGCGCTGGCAGGCACGGTACTCGGTTTTTTCATTCTCTCGATCTCAAAGTCCATGGCCGACTGGCGACTGATGTACGCCTGCGCGATCATCCCGGCCATCACCGTGATCATCGGGCGGTTTTTCATCACCCAGAGCCCGCACTGGCTGATGAGCAAAGGACGGCACAAAGAGGCAGAGCGGGAAATGCGCCGCCTGCTCGAGCGCAAACCGCAGTACCCAAAAGACATCGTGCTGGAACCCGATGCCGCGCTGACCATCGAGGCCGCAAACACGCCGGAGTTTACGAAGCTCTTTACCAAGCCCAAGTACCGCCGCGCCACGATCCTGGCCTCCGTGCCGTGGTTCCTGCAGGATCTTTCCACCTACGGCATCGGCATCTTCACGCCGACGATCCTGGCGTACACCTTTGGGCATGACTCCGGCGTCCCGCGCAACCTTGCCGACGTCATTCACGATGACATCCAGGCGGCAAAGGGAGCAGCCATCATCGATGTGCTGCTCATCCTGGGCATCGTGGCGGCAATCTTCCTCGCAGACCGGGTGGGCCGGATCAAGCTCCAGATTGGCGGCTTTATCGGGTGTGCAATCGGACTCCTGCTGGCAGCTATCTCGACGTACTTCGACGGAACGACACACGTGCTGCTGATCTTTGCGGGATTCATGCTGTTCAACTTCATGACCAACATGGGACCGAACGCGATGACGTACCTGCTGGCAGGGGAAGTATTTCCCACGAAGGTACGCGGAGTTGGCGCTGGGTTTGCGGCATCGTTTGCCAAGGTCGGTGCGGTGGCGACGGCATTTCTCTTCCCCATCCTGCTCAAGGACATCGGTACGGCCACGCTGCTCTACATCCTGATCGGCACCTGTCTACTCGGGGCATGGGTGACGCATCGCTTCGCCATCGAGACCAAGGGGGTCAATCTCGAACACATCAAGCTCGACTAGGAAATCCCATCCCTTCCACGCCATGAACTCCGACGAAAAGCACAACCAGCAATCCACGCAAGACCTCATCGCCCGAGCACATCGCGAGATGATAGACAGCTTCGACGAGGAGCTGGAACTCGAGATGGAGGATCGGCGCACGGAATACCATCCGCCGCAGACGCTGGAGGAGATGGAGGATGAGAAGATCCAGCGGCACTTTTATTTTCGCGAACTCTTCCGGCTGCAATCCGAGCTGGTAAAGATGCAGGAGTGGGTGGTGGCGTCGGGCGAAAAGATCGTGGTGATCTTCGAGGGGCGCGACGCGGCAGGCAAGGGCGGCGTGATCAAGCGCATCACGCAGCGCCTGAATCCCCGGGTGTGCCGGGTCGCCGCGCTGCCAGCACCGAACAGCCGCGAACGCACCCAATGGTATTTTCAGCGGTACGTCGCGCACCTGCCGGCGGCGGGCGAAATGGTGCTCTTTGACCGCAGCTGGTACAACCGCGCGGGAGTCGAGCGGGTGATGGGCTTTTGCTCCGATGAGGATTACGAGGAGTTTTTCCGCACGGTGCCAGAGTTTGAAAAGATGCTGATCCGATCGGGCATCCGCCTGATCAAGTATTGGTTCTCCATCACGGATACAGAGCAGGAGTTTCGCTTTCAGTGCCGCGTGAGTGATCCGCTCAAGCACTGGAAGCTCAGCCCGATGGATCTCGAATCGCGCCGCCGCTGGGAGGACTACACCAAAGCCAAGGAAGTGATGCTGGAACGCACGCACATCCCGGAGGCTCGCTGGTGGGTGGTACCCGCGACGGACAAGAAGCTGGCTCGCCTGAACTGCATCAGCCACATGCTGAGCCTGATCCCGTACCAGCAGGTCGAATACACCCCGATCGAGTTGCCGCCACGTGTACACCACTCCGATTATCACCGGCTGCCGGTACCGGAGGACATGATCATCCCCCAGCCCTACCTGCCCAAGGACGATCCCGGCACGAACCTTTCCTGATCCTGAGCCGTCCCGCTACCGCGCAGGCACGACGGAGGGCTGCCCGCCAATGGGAAGGACCAGGGAAAACGCGCCGTCGGGCAGGGTGATGCGATAAATCGCAGGCTGAGGTTTTTTCTCAGTCGCGCCGTTGCAGATGATGCTGTTGGCGGATTCCCAGCAGCCGGACCAGGCGAGAAGGCTGCGCGAGCCGATGCGCTGGCGCGCACCGGTCTGGAGGTCCATCGTCCAGAGGGCGGACGGCGGGCCGTCCCAGTCCTTGATCTTTACATCCTCATCGCCATCGACCTCGACGAGCAGAGATTTTCCGTCCGGCGAAACCGCGAGCGAGCTGCCGCTGCTCATGCTGGCACCGGGACCGAAGAGGCTGACCGGCCAGGTCTTGAGCGCCTTACCTGCGAGAGAGATCTGATAGATCGTATCCATGTCGTGGGCGTAAAGGGACTGGCCGTCGGGCGCCCAGGAGGGAGACCACACTTCTTTCCCGACCGGCAGCCGGAAGAACCCGGAGCCATCCGCGCCGATGATGCCGATATCCCAGCGGTCGTTGTTGAAAATATGAAAGGCGAGTTTTTTGCCATCCGGGGACCACGAAGGGCCGTAGGAGTTGTCGCCCGGGATATTGGGCACGGGGGATTTGCCCGAGGCCAGATCGTAAATGGCAATGTGGCGGGCGCCGTCTTCATCCTGAGTATTGTAGGCGATTGCTTGGCCATCCGGGGAGAAGGCGGGGTAGACGCCCTGGACGAGCTTTTTCGGATTGCCGCCCTCGGCGTGGAGGTAAATCCATCCCAGGGATTCGTAGGCGATCTGGGCGGGAGAAATCGTGACGACCGCTAGGAATGCGGCCAGGGAGAGAAGCACGGTGCGCATGGCAGAGCGGATGTTGGGCAGAATCCGGGCAACACGGCAACCGGGAAAGGCGGAGGAAAAGACGGAAAAAAGCTCCCCTTGGGATGGTGATCCGTGGTTAATTCGCCAGTTCCTACCTATGTCCAAAGATCCCGCATCCCAGCGAATGGAGAAAATCGTGAGCCTCTGCAAAAGGAGGGGCTTCATCTTCCAGTCCTCCGAGATTTACGGCGGCCTGAACGGCTTTTGGGACTTCGGACCCCTCGGCGTCGAGCTCAAGCGCAACCTGAAAGATTTCTGGTGGCGGCGCAATGTGCGCGAACGTGACGACATGGTCGGCATGGATGGCTCGATCATCATGAACCGCGCGGTGTGGAAGGCCAGCGGCCACGAGGAGACTTTTTCCGACCCGATGGTGGACTGCAAATCGTGCAAGGCCCGCCACCGCGCCGACCAACTGCCGGAGAAAGACGGCACGAAGTACTGCCCGAACTGCGGCAGCCGCGACCTGACGGAGCCCCGCGCCTTCAACCTCATGTTCAAGAGCTACGCGGGCCCGCTCGAGAGCGATGACAACCTCGTGTATCTCCGCCCCGAGACGGCGCAGGCGATGTTCGTGCAGTTTCGCAACGTGCTCGACACCTCGCGCCAGAAGCTGCCCTTTGGCATCGCGCAGATCGGCAAGGCGTTTCGCAATGAGATCAACCCGCGCAACTACATCTTCCGCTCGCGGGAGTTTGAGCAGATGGAGATCGAGTATTTCTGCCGCGCCGAGGACGGCCTTGCGCTGACGGATTACTGGCTCGAGCAGCGCTTGAAATTCTACGAAGACATCGGCATCCCGCGCGACAAGATCCACGTCGTCGACATCCCGGACGGCGAGCGCGCCTTCTACTCCAAGAAGACATACGACCTGGAATACGAATTCCCCTTCGGCGTGAGCGAGCTGGAAGGCATCGCGTACCGCACGGATTACGATCTCTCGCGTCACATCGAGGCGAGCGGCAAGCCGCTCGAGTACCACGACCAGGAGAAGAACGAGAAGTTCGTCCCGCACGTGGTCGAGCCGAGCGCAGGCGTGGACCGCACCACGCTGGCGCTGCTTTGCGAAGCCTTCGACGAGGAAACCGTCACCGATGAAAACGGCAAGAGCGAGGTGCGCACCGTGCTGCGCTTCCATCCGCGCATGGCCCCGATCAAGGTCGGCATCTTCCCGCTGCTCAAGAACAAGCCCGAGCTGGTGGCGAAAGCCAAGGAAGTCGTCGCGAAGCTGCGCCCGCACATGGCGGTCTCCTACGATGAGGCGGGAGCCATCGGTCGCCGCTATCGCCGTCAGGACGAGGCGGGCACGCCGTTCTGCGTGACTGTCGATTTTGATACCGTAGGCGAAAACGGACCGGAAAAAGCGGACACCGTGACGCTGCGTCATCGCGACTCCATGCAACAGGAACGCGTCTCTATTGATGAGCTTCTGCCGCGTCTCGCGGCTGCCATCCTCTAGATTCGGGAAGCTAACAAAACCGCGTGGCATGGAAGCTGCTTCCGGCCACGCGATGAGTCAGGGATTACTCTCGGTCAAGGAGACGATTCATATCCGCCTCGGGCCGAACAAGGAGATCGCATCGGCCTGTGCGCCTGTGTTCGAGCAAGAACACCAGGAAGAGGCGCGCATGGTCATATACGAAGCCGACTATCTGAAGGACTACCTCGACGAGTTTTCGTCGTTATTGATGACGGGCTCGCCGGAGTTTGTCTCGATCACCGAGGCGGGAAGGCAAAGCTCCTATCGATACGCCAAGAATGGGGAAACCGTGATTCTCCTCACCCGGGCGCACCAGGGCGTCGGCCAGATCCTGAATGACCTGAACTAGGCAGGAGAGTCGCATGGCTGTAACACCCGACACTCTCCGCAAGAATCTCGCAGATCTGTATTCCCAACCCGGAGTCTCCGGATCGTGCCTGCAAACAGGTGCGCTGGTGATGAATCACGATCTCCCCTACTCCGATGAGCGGGTGGCAAATTTCGCAGCGCGGGTAAATCACCTCGTCTCCGGCTACGAGAGCGTGGACCGGGCGCTATGGCAGATCTGCGCCGGATTTGAAAATTATCGGCTGCTCATTCTCTCGCGGGGGAACACGCGTCTCTCGGTGCTTCTGACGCCCGCTGCGGATATCGACCTCGTCAGCGCCCGGGCCACGCGACTGCTGATGGAGCTGGAAATGCTGCCAGCGCCGACCAACTCCGCAACTCCGCCTCCCGTACTCGCAACGAAGGCGGAGGCCCAGTCAATACCCCAGCAGGAGGAAGGGTCGCCCATGATAAAACGGGCGGAGTTTGAAAAGATCGTCACCGGGCTGCTCAGCCGGGTCACAGGGCAGGCCCAGGCGGCCAAGCTGATCCAGCGCGCCATGAGCAAGGAGACAACGCCGATCAATGGCGAGCTCAAGCGCGATGATGCGCGACGCATCGGACTGGCGATCCTTGATTACGTCCCCAATCGGGGAAAACGCGACGCGCTCAGCTCGGAATTTCTCAATACCTTCAACTCATGAAACACCCGCACGCCATCCTCGCCGCCCTCGCCCTCGGCGTCGCCGGGCTGACCGCCCAGGACGCGACGCCAGTTCCGCAGCCCGCCATGGAAAACTTCATGCAGCGGAGTGAGAAGAGCCAGGCCACGCTGATCGAGAACTCCAATGAGATCCTCCGTCGTATCGGCGGGATCGAGAAAACGCTGGGCAAGGCGGGGACAGTTGCGGCCACCCCGGACGTCAGCGCGCTGGAGGCGAGATTAAGGGAGCTGGAGACGAAGCTCGCAACGGCTCCCGCAGCGCCAGAAACCCAAGCATCAGCAGAGGATAAGTCCGCGCAGACAAGTGTGAACGCCGTGTGGATCGTGCTCACGGCGGCGCTGGTCTTTTTCATGCAGGCGGGATTTTGCATGCTGGAGCTGGGATTCACCCGGGCCAAGAACGCAATCAACATCTGCATGAAGAACTTCCTGGATTTCTGCGTGGGCACGCTGTGTTTCCTCTTCCTCGGGTTTGGGCTGATGTTTGGGCACTCGGTGGCAGGACTGTTTGGCACGGGTCCGTTCTGGATCTCGGACGTGCCCGCGAATAACATGCTGTGGTCGTTCTGGTTCTTTCAGCTCGTCTTCTGCGGCACGGCGGCGACGATCATCTCGGGTGCGATGGCGGAGCGGACAAAGTTCGTCGGCTATCTGATTTTTACAGCGCTCATCACAGGCGTACTCTACCCGGTAATAGGGCACTGGGCCTGGGGCAGCTTCGGCGGGGCGTTTGGCTATGGCGGAGGCAAGGGCTGGCTGGAGCAACTCGGCTACCTGGATTTTGCAGGATCGAGCGTCGTACACTCGATCGGAGGAGCGGCGGCGCTGGCGGGGGTACTGGTGGTCGGACCTCGAATCGGTCGCTTCAAGTCCGATGGCACGGCCAATCTCATCAGCGGTCACAACATGCCGCTCGCAACCCTGGGCGTCTTCATCCTCTGGCTGGGATGGTATGGGTTCAATCCGGGTTCAACGCTGGTCGGCGATGTAAATATCGGCCGCATCGCGGTCAACACCACGATCGCCCCGGCGGCGGGGGCGATCGCAGGTATGTTTGCCATGTGGCTGCACCAGGGCCGGCCCGATCTCGGCATGACGATCAATGGAGCGCTGGGTGGACTGGTCGGAATCACAGCAAACTGCAACCTGGTCGCCCCGGCCTCGGCTTTGGTAATCGGGCTGGTCGCCGGCGTAATAGCGACCTTTGGGTCGCTCCTGCTGGAACGACTCAAGATCGACGATGCCGTCGGTGCGGTACCGGTGCATCTCTTCTGCGGCTGGTGGGGTATCCTGTCGGTGGCGATTTTCAATGAAGCGGGATTTTCCCCGCATCAACTCGGCGTGCAGGCGCTGGGCGTGGCCAGCATCACGGCGGCAGCCTTCGGGGCGTCGTTCATCGGGTTTCTCCTCATCGACAAGATCGTGGGATTACGAGCCAGCGAGGATGAGCAGGATCTCGGACTCGACTTCACCGAGCACTCGGGAGCGGCCTATCCGGACTTCATCACGGGAGAGCAGGGTTTGCCGTGACGACCAGGCCTCAAAAGATTCTCCTTCCCGAGGGCGGGCGGACGGCTAGACTTCCGCGCCGATGCAAACATCTCTCATTCTTCTCAAACCCGATTGTGTGACTGGCCGCAAGGTCGGCGAAGTGATCAAGCGTTTCGAGGAGGCAGGTTTTCAGATCCGCGGATGCAAACTCTTCCGCCTGAGCAGCGAGATCCTCAACGAACATTACGCGCACCTGGCCTCGAAGCCCTTCTTCCCCGAGATCGTCGCCTTCATGCAGTCGTCTCCCGTGGTCGGCCTCGCCGTCGCCGGTGACAACGCAGTCGATCGCGTGCGTACGCTCCTCGGACCCACGGACTCCAAGAAGGCCGACAAGGGTACGATCCGCGGCGACTTTGGCGTCGACGTGATGGTCAACGTGGCCCATGCCTCCGACAGCGCGGAGAACGCGGAAATCGAGTTGAAGCGCTTCTTCAAGGACGAAGAACTCTTCGATTACGCGATGAGCTACACCACGAAGCCGTAAGGTTTTCGGAATTCCTTTTCGTGCGCTCCCGTCTCGGCGGGAGCGCCGATTCCACCTCCCCTCTCCGTTCTAGCTGAAGGAGAGTTTTTTTATACCCGCTGCGGTCGCGGCATTGAGGACATCCATGATGCGTTCGTGGCGACTCTGTGGGTCGGGACGCACGATGACGGGGTCCTTGTCGCCGAATTTTGCGACAGCCTCGGCGAGCTTGGCTTGCAGTTCCGGCAGGTCCCGGCTGGAAAACGCGTCGTAAACCTTGTTGTTCATCTGCACCTTGCCGTCGGGAAAGATGTCGATGATGAGCGGGACTTTCTCCTGCGGTCGGTCGGAGGTCGCACCGCTGGGCAGCGTGACAGTGAGTTCCTTGTTGATGACCTGAGATCCGGCAGCAGCCATGAAAAACAACAAGAGGACGAACACGACGTCCACCATGGGCGCGATCTGAAAGCCGACGTCTCCTTCTTCCGAGGAAATGTTTCCAGCCATATTTTGAGGGGTTGACCGGAGACTAGCGAAGAAGACCGGAGAAGTCGAGAAAGCAAAACGCCCCCGCCCGGTGAGGACGGAGGCGTTTGAAAAGCAATTCCCTGACGTTGCGCGCCTAGCTGAACGTGAGGTTTTTCACACCCGAGGCGGCCGCCGCATTAAGCACGTCGATGATCCGATCGTGACGGGTCTGCGGATCGGGACGAATGATGACGGGGTCCTTGTCACCGAACTTGTTGATTGTGTCGGCGAGCTTGGCCCGGAGCTCGGGAAGTTCGCGGCTGCCCGGAGTGTCGTAGACCTTGTTGTTCATCTGCACCTTGCCGTCCGGGAAGATGTCGATGATGAGAGGAGTCTTGGGAACATCGATACCCGGGGCAGACTTGCCACTCGGGAGGTTGATGGTCAACTCGCGGGGTTTGATCTGAGAACCGGCCGAAGCCATGAAGAAGAGAAGGAGCACGAACACCACGTCCACCATCGGTGCGATTTGGAATCCGACATCTCCGTCTTCTGATACACCACCACCTGCCATAGTTTTATTACCTCGTGATTATCCTTGGGGTTTTCCGGCGTCCTTGTCGACGACCGAGAAAGTGACATTGCCCACTCCTGCACGACCAACAGCTTCCAGGAGAGAGCGGATCGCCTCGTACTTGACCTGCTTGTCGGCACGGACGAGCACGCGGTACTGCGGGTTGCGATTCACTTCATTGGAGAGCATCGCCGCGATTTCATTCATCGAGGGGTTCTTTTCGTTTACCTCGAAGGTGGTCGCGTTGTTGATGGGGCTGAAGAGGATGTTGACGATCATCTGGCCGCCCTTGATCGGTTTGGGCTCCTTGGCCTCCTTGGCGACCGGGAGGTCGACGTCGGTGTTCGACTGCAGCACCTCGGTGGAGGTGATGGACATAAAGAACACCAGGAGAACGAGGAGAATATCGATCATCGGGGCGATCTGGAACTCCGGATCGGCCTCGGGATCGGCTTTGCGGACTTTCTTTTTGCCGCGCCTATGAGCCTCTTCTGACATCGGATGCTATCAGGCCCACTCGAGAGTGGCGCCGCAATGCGGGCAGGGATTCTGGCCGGGCTGGATGGCACCGTTGCAGACGGGGCAATTCGTGGTGAGGGCGACCGAAACCTTGCGGGAGCGGCCAGCGCCGGTGACGGGAGCGCCGGCACCTGCCTCGAAGTTCTCACCGATGCGGACTCCGCCGAGTTCGTCGAACGGGATATCCTCGATGAGCTGGTTCAGCTTGTCGTCGGCGGTAACGAGGACGATGGTCGCGCGGTTGCGGAAGTAGTAGTAGAAAATAAAGGCCGGGATAGCGATGAAGAGACCGCTGGCGGTAGCCATGAGCACTTCACCGATACGGGTGGCGAGGAGGCGCGGGTCCGACACACCCGAGGAACCGAGTACGGCGAACGCGCCCATCATTCCGATAACCGTACCGAGCAGTCCGATCATCGGTGCGATAACTCCGATAACGGAGAGATAGCTGTTTTTGGTCTTCAGGACTTGGGCCTCGCGGAGTCCGTGCTCGATGAGAGCCGTCTCAACAGCATCCTTGCCACGACCGAGGCGCTCGAGAGCACCGCCGAGAACGAGGGCAATGTAGGCCTTGTTGGCGCGGCAGATTTCCCAGGCTTCCTGGTAGTTGCCAGCGCTGATCGTAGCGCGGAGCGACTCGAGGAGAGCGGCGGGAGCGAGCTGCTCATCGCGAAGGACGAGGAATAGCTGGATGATGAACGTCACCATCGTGATCGAGGTGCCAAGGATGGCGAGCCAGATCATGACGATGAGCGGGCCACCCGAGAGAATGACCTGGATGATGTTGTGGGACTCGGCTGGTGCGCCCTCGGCCGCGTGGGCTCCGCTCACGGTGGCGAGAGCAATGAGCGCGGGCAGAATGATACGCAACAGGGAACGGGAACTTTTCATAGATGGAATCACGAACGGAAGAGACGGCGGTTAGGGAACTATCACTTGCTTTTCTTTGACGAGAATATCTGCGCGCTCGCGTGCCTTGGCAACAACGGCCTGGTCCTCATAGAACAAGGTCACCGTGCTCAGGTAATCGCGAAGAGCCTCGGGAAGGTCTCCCTCGGACTCACGGATCACTCCCATCAAAAAGAAAGCCTTCCCATACATGGCCCCTTTGCCCTCGGGGGCAAGCGCGACGCCCTGGGCCTCGGCGACAATCGGCTCAAGCTTGGCCTTGGCAGAGGCAAAATCCTTTTTCTCGACTGCGAGGTGCGCGAGGCCGATGTCGGACTGGGAGGTTGAGCCAGGATAGGCTTTTTGAAACTCGGCAAATGCGGTCTCAGCGGCTGGCACCTGGTTGAGAGACAGATAAATATCCCCAAGGAGGGCCGAGGCGCGTTCCGCCCAGGGAGTAGGCAATCCGCGGAAGGTATCGACTGTCGACTTGATCAGGGGCAGAGCCTGGGCGGCATTGCCTGAATCCCAGGCAGCGATGCCTTCGGTGAAGGACTTGGGAGCCTCCTTGGTGACGGAGGCAGCCTGATCGAGGGCAATGGAGGTTTCGACCGGGCCGACCTTGATTTTGATCTTACCGGCGGCGACGCCTAAAATCTGGCCTTCGCTGCGGACTCCATTCTTCTGTACAACGGCATCCTGAGCGAATGCGAAAGACCCGCAGGCCGCGAGGGCCAGTAAAGACACTATCCATGTACGGGGGGACGCACTTGCTTTCATCCGATAACTGCTTTAATCACAACTCTCCCGCAAATCAACAGTTTCGCAGCCCTTTTTCATGTTAACGACTCTCCGCACCCACCAGCGCAAGCTCTTCCTGATCATCACCGTCGTCGTAATCGTGGCCTTCGCATGGCTTTACGACCCGGGCAATATGAAGCAGTTCCAGTCCAGCGGGCTGGTGCAGATTTACGGAAAGACCTACACGCAGACCGATATTGATCGAGAAGTGAAAAATTTCACCCTCGCGCGAGCACTCGGCCAGTTTGAGCTGCTGTCGGAGCTGGGGGGACTTTCCCAGAACGAACAGCGCGCAGTGGAGGATTTCATTTTCAACCTGCTCGTGCTGCAGCATCAGGCAGGCCTCCTGGGCGTGGAACCCACGCCGGAGCAGATCGCAGAGCGCATACAGTCTCTGCCGGTCTTCCAGACGGACGGAAAGTTTGATTACCAGAAATACGCCAGATTTGTGCAGGAGCAGCTCGGGCCGCGCGGTTTCACCGAGATCCAGCTCGAGACGGTGGTGCGCGACAGCCTGCGCCTGGAGAAGATCAAGAGCTTCATCTCCGCCCCCGCCACAGTGGGTGCCGCAGAGGTCGACGAAGCCCTGCGGATCTTCCAGAAGGTGGATGTGCAGGTGATACGCTTCCCGGCCATTGCCAATGAGGCGAGCGCGGCAATCGCGCAGGAGGAAATCACCGAGTTCTTCAATCGCAACAAGATGACCAGCCCGGAGACGCGGGTGGTGAAGTTCGTAGAATTCTCCCTCCCTGCCGACGCGGCGAACCAGACCGACAGCGGGAAGAAGGTCGAGGCCATGCAACACCTCGCCGACACCGCCGCCGCCTTTGCAGAAAAGGCCATAGGCGGTTTTGACACGGCAGCGCAACAGGCGGGACTGACGGTGCAAACCTCGGCGGCATTTGACAAAATGGGACGCGCGAAGGAAGGGGTGGCGATTACGGAGTTGCCCGAGATCGCACCCCAGGCGTTCCTTTTGAGCGAGAAAACACCGGTGAGCGACGTGGTGCAGGCCGGTGACAAATTCTTCGTGCTGAAGCTGGAGACGATCACGCCGGAGCGTGCATTGACGGTTGACGAAGTGCGCCCGATCGCGGAGGCACGGTTGAAACTGATCAAGGCCGAGCGTCTCGCGGCGGAAAACGGCCAGAAAGCCGTGGCTCAGTTGCGCGAGGCCATTGCCGCAGGCAAACCCCTCCCGGAAGCTGCCCTGGCTCTCGGCCTCAAGGTCGACACGCTGACCGGCCTCGAGCCGCAAAAGCTTCTCGAGCAGAACATCCCATACGAGGCGGTGAAGCTGACACTCCTGCTCCAGCCGGCGCAGCTGACGAACTACATCCCGACGGCGGATGGCGGAGTGGCCCTGTATCTCCAATCCCGCGCACCGACCGATGCCGCTGCCGCAGATCAAGCCAGTCAGCGAGTCTCTGTGGAAAACGATCTGCTCGAGGGCAAGCGCAAGCTGCTCTTCCTGAGCTGGCTGGATGACGCCCGCGAGGCAGCCAAGATCACACCTCTCGGCCGCACCCGCTAACACTCATGACCCCAGACCCTGCGGCGGTCGAGTTGTTTGAGGATGCGACGGGCGATATCGCCCTGGGGGACCTCGACGCCGCAATCGAGAAATACCGGAACTGCGTCGAGATGGATGCCACGTACTTCGACGCGTGGCACGCTCTCGGCATGGCTCTGATGAAGTCCGGCCGGTATCCCGAGGCGATCGAGGCCGGACTGAAGGCGGTCGATTTGAATCCCAACGATCAGCTCGCCTGGTCGAGCCTGTCGCTCTTTTACGTCCGCAACCACCAGATCAAGGAAGCGGAGTCGGCGGGCGTGAAGGCGCGCATTCTCTCGTGGGGCGGGAAGATTCGCAAAGACGATGTCCCACTACCGCAGCAGCAGCAGCAGGAACAGTAAACCTACTCGATCAGCTGGCCAGCGAGTTCATCGGCCACCATGCGTCCCTTGCGTGTGAGCAGCCAGCGATCGCCGCAACGTGTGAGATAGCCGAGCGCAGCGAGTTCGCTGGTTTTTTCCTCGGGGACGAGGCTCACATCGACACCTCGACTTGTGCGGAGCGAAAAGGCGACCACCTCGGCCTGCCGGGTGGCGGCATCGACCGGCTCGACAAAATCGGCCCGGGTGACCCCGGCATTCACGCGAGCGACATAATCCGAAGTATCACTGACATTTTTCCAGCGCTCCCCTCCGAAGGTGGAAAAGGCGCTGGGGCCGAGGCCGATGTAGTCCGCGCCAAGCCAGTAGGCAAGATTGTGCCGGCACTCACGCCCTGCTCGGGCGTAGTTGGAAATCTCGTACTGTGCATAACCCGCACCCTCCAGCGTCTCCATCGTAAGCTCGAAAAGGGCGGCATCGACCTCAGGGTCCTGGGAGAACTCCCCACGGCCCAGACGGAGAAAATATTCCGTATCCTCCTCATAGGTAAGGCAATAAGATGAAATATGCTGTGGCTGAAGTGCAATGGTCTGGCGCAAGGTATCAACCCACTGGTCCACGGTCTGGCCGGGGATGCCAAAGATAAAGTCGAGGTTGATATTTCGGAAGCCTGCCTCACGCAGAATGGCGTAGCTACGGAGAGCCTGATCTTTTGAGTGCACGCGGCCGAGGGTTTCCAGCAGGCCGGGATCCCAGCTCTGTACTCCCATGCTGACGCGGTTGACGCCCAGTTCCCGGAGGCGTGAGGCTTTCTCCAGCGAGACGGTGGCGGGATTCATCTCGATGGTGAACTCCTCCAGTCGAGAGAAATCCATGCGCTCACGCAGGCCGGAAATGAGGTAGTCGAGTTGCGAGGTGGAAAGGGCGGTCGGAGTGCCGCCGCCGAAGAAAATCGTGCGTGGCTGGAGCCGGTCGCCCCAGAGTTCCGCCTCGCGGAGCATGGCATCGAGGTACGCGCGAGTTTTATTCCGATCGCTTGCCTCCTTGTAAAAACTGCAATACGGGCACACCTTCGGACAGAATGGAATGTGCGCGTAGAGATGTTCGACCATGGCTGAGGGGCCACGGTAGCAGAAAATGGGCAGTCGCGTGGATGTTTTGTGCAGGGATTGTCGGCGGAATGGCGATGGCCCAGTCGGATCTGCCTCCCCCGCCCCCGAAATCGAAGGTTTACTACGCGATCGACGGCTCCGCACTTTCAGAAGGAAACCGGGCCAATCCACGCACGGTCCAGCGCATGGTGGACTCTCTCATCTGCAATCTCGCCCAGAAGCCGACGGTAGCGCAGGCCTGGGCAAAGTACGTCACGCCATCCGATGTGGTGGGTATCAAGGTTTCCGCCAGCGGACAGGCGACAAGCGGCACACATCCGGAGGTGGTCGACGCCATCGCTCGTGGACTCATCGAATCCGGCGTACCGGCCCGCAACATCATCGTGTGGGATCGCAATATCGATGACCTGCTGGCGGCGGGATTTCGCAAGGACAATCCACTCTACATCCTCCAGGGCATCGATCCGCAGAACGGCTACGACCAGGACGCACAGGTGAGCGCGCCGGTACTGGGCAAGCTGATCTGGGGAGACAGCCAGTTTGGCAAACGAGACGGCTCGCGCATCTCCGACCGTCTCTCCAACGGCGACCAGCTCAGCAGCCGGAGCTTCTTTGCCAAGGTACTGAGCAAGTCGGTAACGAAAGTGATCAATGTGCCGGCGATGACTGACAGTTTCATGACGGGAATCAATGGCGGGATCGTCAATATGACAGTCTTCAACCTCGATAACTGGCGACGGTTTGGTCAGGCCTCGATGGACGGCGGATCGTATCTCGCGGAGGTTTACGCCGATGAACTGGTAAAGGACAAGGTGGCGCTCACAATGATGGATGCGCTCGTGATCCAGTATGCGGGCGGACCGATGCCGAATCCGAACTTTGCCGTGAACAACTTCACCATCTTTGCCAGCACGGATGTCATCGCAATCGACGCCACGGCAGTGCGACTGATTGACGAACTGCGCAAGGGCAGCAAGCTGCCTTCCATCAAGCCGGCATGCGCCTGGATCGAATCGGGAGCGCAACTGGGGCTGGGTCAGTTCTCCGAGACTCGCACGGAGTTGCTCCGGGTGGGAGTGGAAGCCCTGCGGTGATGCCTGAGATCGACTGGCGCCTGCTCCGCGAGGTCTCGCGATCGTTTTATCTTACCCTGCGCCTGCTGCCTCCCCGCGTACGCCCCACGATCGCACTGGCCTATCTGCTCGCCCGGCTCTCGGACACCAAGGCAGATGGAGCGACCTCCGATTCCGAGAGAGAACTGCTCGCGAGAGAGGACGAGCTTCGCGCGGCATTGAAGGCCAGCGAGGACCGTGAGGAAATCGCCTCGGTCTGGGCGACCATCCAGGAAGGGCAGGACTTTGACGGCTCCCGCTTCCCCCCCGGCGCGCCCCCGCTCAGCGCCGCGGAACTCGATCGCTACACCTATCTCGTGGCGGGCTGCGTGGGAGAATTCTGGACCCGCGTTTGCACGAAACATCTGCCGCACTTTGCCAGTCTGCCGCACGAGGAAATGCTGGAGGCGGGGGTGCAATTTGGCAAAGGGCTGCAATACGTGAACGTGCTGCGCGACCGCGCGGCGGATTCGTCTCTCGGGCGGGTTTATCTCCGCCCAGAATCCATCAGTCATGCGCTGGCGGTGGCACGGGGGCACTTGCTCGGCGCGGAGAAATACGTGAAGGCGCTACGGATTCGCCGCCTGCGCATGGCATGCGCGCTGCCGCTGCTGCTCGGGCGCGAGACGCTCGAATTGATCGAGAAGAATCCCGGCGCCCCGCGCGTGAAAGTCGCCCGCAGCCGGGTCTGGCTCCTGCTGGCGAGGAGCGTGATTTACTAAAAGCCGGCCTATTCCTCAGCGGAAGGCACGGCCCACTCACGCAGAATGACAGCGAGGCGCTTTACGCCAGGTTCATCGAGGAGCGAGGCGACCGGATTGGTCACACGCTCGACAAATCCCTCGGGAATGGCATTAAGCCAGGCATTCTCCACATCGCGACCCTGGTCGGAGCCGAGAATGACGCCTGCGGGGCCGTCAAGGGGTGCCGGGCGATAGGCTCGGGTAGCGCGGAGATGGGCCTCGCCTGCGGGCGTGGCGGGAATTTCGCGCTGCGCAGCCTGACCGGAGAACAGGCGGGTGAACGAACGCAGCCAGACCTTGCCGCCCTGCAATTCCGGCGGCGTGCCGGCTAGGGCAAGGTAATGCACGGGACGGTTCGTCTCGCGAAGCTGGCGAGCCATTTCGTAGGCGAGCAGAGCGCCGTAACCATAGCCGAAGAGGTGATAGGGACCGACAGGGTCGAGATCAATGAGAGCGCGTACAAGCGCGGCGGCTTCGTCCTCGACAGCCTCATGGCAGGACTCAGGCTGGTGAAAGCCGCGGGCTGCTGTGGCATAAATAGTCCAGTCTCCGCGCAGAGTCGCAGCCAGCGAATCATACACAGCGGGATCGCCGCCTGCGTCGTGGACGAGGATGAGGTTCGGCGTGGAAGGTTCACGGCTGAGCAGGACGAGAGGCTCCCAATCGCGGCGCACGGGCTGCGGGGCCGGCTGCGGCGCGGACTCGGCGGCAACGGAAGACTCAGCCGGACGCGCCTCGGGAACCCGGGGGGCTGCGGAGGCTTTCGGAGCGGGCGCAGGCTCGGGTTTGGCCTGTTGCTTCGGCTTGGCGATTCTCGCGGGGGTCGGAAGGGCGGCAACCTTCAATTCGCCCACGGGAGTGACGGGAAACAGGTCGACCTCCTGAACAAAGTCGATTTTGCGAGCGGAGGACAGGACGCCATTGATCTGCTCCAGCGCATTCGCGGGAAGTGCATCGGACTTGCGCAAAACCCATGCGCCACGACGCGAGTCGACTTCGGCAACAACGGTATCGAGCACGCCGAGAGTCTGGCGGATTTTCGCCTCGGCACAGCTCTCCGTGAGGAAATAAAACGCGCCGTGCTCGTCGCGCCAGGCAGGCATTTTCCACTCCTGGTCACCATCAATGAGCTTGATCAGAGCCTCCCCCTCGATATGCGGCGGAAGGTCGCGGCCGAGAGCGTCGACAAACGTGACAGACAGGCCAGGGGTCGGAAAACCCGTGGCGGGCAGGGTCGCTGCGGAGCCGCCTTTCACGAACGAGCGGATGCCGAGACCGGCATTCGACACCGGGCTCCAGAAGATGTGGGTGGCGATTTCCTCCCCGGCAAAGGTCAGCCATTCCGCGAAGAGATCAGCAGGCACGGCATCGGCCTCAATGGCGACGGCACGAAGCGATTCTGGAAGTGTAACGGAGCCACGGCGAAGCTCGGCGAGGAGATTGCGCCACTGGAAGAGACTGAGGCGGAGGTGGGTGGGATTCCACGCAAAGCTGGAAGCGACCGAGGCCGTCGGCGGCAGGAGGATCGTCGCCCCAGACGCAAGAGCGGAAAGCAGCACCTCGAGGAATGCGCCTGTGCCCGCGGAAAAATTCAGCGGAATGCTTGAACCGGGGCGCAGCCGCCAGCGGGCGATGGATTCCTTGAGGACGGAGCCGACGAAATCGGGCTGGATCGAGGCGACCCTTGGGGCGGGATCGCTCTCGGTGCCGAGCAGGAGGTACGCTGTCTTGGGCTCGTGGCTGATCTTTTCGAAAACCGGGGCGGCGGCAATCGTCTCCCAGTGCTGGTCGATGACCAGAACGCGGCGGGAGCCTCCCTCAAAAAATGATGCGGTCCGGGAATCGCAAATGACGAGTTCGGCATCGCAGGAGGCGGCCTTGTCGGCGAGCCATTCGCGGGCGGCCTCGGGATCAAGCGCGACGCAGGTGTCGCCCGCGAGGGCGATGCCCAGCAGGGCCACGGGCAGCCAGGGAGTGGGCACGAGACACACGGCGATCACCCAGCCCTCAGCGAGATTTTCCTGCTTGAGATAGGACGCAAGCGACCGGGCATGAGAAAGGAGGTCGCCGTAGGAAAGAGCGGCCTCGCCCTCGCCCTGCACGGCAAGCTCGGTGGAGAGCTTCGCCGCGGTGTCGCAGATACGCTCCTCGAAGCTCTTGCCCGCAGAGGGCAGCGGCACACAGGTCACGGCAGGAAGGGTATCGGTATCGAGCGCGCCAGTCAGGGCGCCAAGCTCGATCTCGGGATCTGCCAATACCCCCGCAATGGCCGACAGGAGCCGCGCGAGCACGCGGTCGGCCTGCTCGGAAGTCCAGCGATCGGCGGTGTAGAAAACCTCGAGCGAAATGCGGGAGCCATCGTGCAGGTCGATGGAGACCGGCGTCAGCGGACGGCCCATGATCTTGGCATCGAAATTCATCCAGCGCGGCTGAGCGGCTTGAATGCGGTCGCTGACGGACGCGGGCAGCGAGCGGAAGGCGATCGGGTATTCCGCAAGGCGGCGACCGAGGACAGGGAGGATGCCCGGAAGCGAAACCCCGGCGTGCGCGGCGCGGTCCTGTTCGTCAAGTTCGAAGGCGGTGATCCAGTCCGAAAAGGTCTGGCTTCCTTTCAGCGAAACCGGGGTGGGCAGAAGATGCGAGACGCCGGGAGGATTCGAGAGCCAGGTGAAGTCGGGAGCGGAGCCGAGGCGGCCGATGACGATGGCGGCGACGCCCTGAATAAGCGTGCCGAGGCTGACGCCGAGTTTCGATGCGGCGTTGTGGAGTCCGCGGGAGTCGTCGCGCTGGTAAAGGTGGGAAACGGAGGCCGGGGTGCGCAGGGCGTCCGAAGCAGGATGGAGAGCCAGCGTGAACGGTGCCGCCTTGGCGTGTTCCTTCCACCAATCCGTCGAGGCATCGCCGGAGGACGTGGCGGGAATCTCGGTTTCATGCGCCGGAGCATGTCCATCAATGGCGGCGAGATATTCCGAGAGGAGCCGGTAGATTTCCTCCTCGCTCAGGAGGCACTGCGGGAAGGTCAGGAGCAGGTGCGTCCCGCCGCCCGGGAGCTCGATAGTGACACCGCGGAAAAGCGGCGCACCCTCGAGGGCAAAAGACATTTCGGCTTCCGAGGCCAGCAACGCGCCCCACTGGACCGGGATGCCCTCACGGTCATCCTTTGTCCAATCGAGATGCTGCCAGCGCATTTCTCTCGCTGCGGCCTCGCGAAGCACGCAGCCCTCGGGCGTCTGGTAGATGCCCGCGCGCAGGAGCGCCTTGGCCGCCAGCAGGCTGTTCCAGGTGTCCCGGATTTTCCCAGCTTCGATTTTTTCACCGAAGCTGACGGAAAGCTGGGCATTTTGCACAGCGGGGTCCGCCGCTTCCTTGTGGAGGAAAACGGCGGTGGAAAGACCGGCGGAGGCAGAGGAGTCGCGCATGGAGAGAGATCGGGAGTGGGTACTACTAGAGACCGGCGTCGGTGACAGCGCCGAGCGAGGCGGTGGTCACGCTGGCAGCGTACTTGGCGAGCACGCCACGGCGGTACCGGGGCTTCGGACGCTTCCACTTGGCGAGGCGGTCGGAGATTTCCTTCTTGGAGAGGCCGAGCGTGAGAGTGCGGGTGACGGCGTCGATGGTGATCGCGTCGCCGTTTTTGACGATGGCCAGCGGGCCGCCATCGAACGCCTCGGGCGTGATGTGGCCGACGACAAAGCCATGCGTACCGCCGGAGAAGCGTCCGTCCGTGATGAGGGCGACATCCTTTCCGAGGCCGCGGCCCATGACGGCACTGGTAGGCGAGAGCATCTCGCGCATGCCGGGACCGCCGCGCGGCCCTTCGTAGCGGATGACGATGACGTCGCCCTTCTTGATCTTGCCGTCGAGGATGGCCGACATCGCGGTCTCCTCGCTATCAAAAACGCGGGCTTTGCCGCTGAAGCGCTCGCCCTCCTTGCCGCTGATCTTGGCCACGGAACCGTCGGGCGCGAGGTTACCACGCAGGATGACGAGATGGCTCTCGGGCTTGAGGGGCTTCTTGAGCGGGGCGATGATCTGCTGGCCCTTCGGGTAGGGTTTGAAGGCGGCGAGGTTTTGTTTGAGCGTCTTGCCGGTGACGGTGAGGCAGTCGCCGTGGAGGAGGCCCGCGTGGAGCAGGTCCTTCATCATCGGGACGATGCCGCCGATCTCGACGAGCTGGCTCATGAGGAAACGGCCGCTCGGCTTGAGATCAGCCAATACCGGCACGCGCTTGCCGATGCGGGTGAAGTCGTCGATCGTGAGCTTCACGTTGGCCGCGTGGGCGATGGCGAGGAGATGCAGCACGGCATTGGTCGAACCACCAAGGGCGATGACCACGGTGATGGCGTTCTCCAGGGATTCCTTCGAGAAGATATCCGATGGGCGGATGCCGCGCTTCAGGAGATTCAAAACCGCAGCGCCTGCCTCGCGGCAGTCCTTCACCTTGTGGGCGGAAACGGCAGCCTGGGCCGAGCTGTTGGGTAGGCTGAGGCCCATGGCCTCGATGGCGGATGCCATCGTATTGGCTGTGTACATGCCGCCGCAGGAGCCGGGGCCGGGAATCGCGCAGGACTCGACCTCGTGCATTTCCTTCGGAGTGATCTTGCCCGCAGCCTCCGCGCCGACCGCCTCAAAGACGGAGACGACGTCGAGGTTTTTGCCATTCAGGCAGCCCGGCAGAATGGTTCCTCCGTACACAAACACGGCGGGGCGGTCCAGGCGGGCGATGGCAATACAGCAGCCCGGCATGTTCTTGTCACAGCCGCCGATGGCGACGAAGCCGTCGAAACCCTGGCAGCCCACGACCGTCTCAATGGAGTCGGCGATGACCTCGCGCGACACGAGCGAGTATTTCATCCCCTCGGTGCCCATGGAGATGCCATCGGAGATGGTGATGGTGTTGAAAATGGTGGCCTTCCCGCCCGCGCCGTCGACGCCGATGGCTGCCTCGCGGGCAAGCTGGTCGATGTGCATGTTGCACGGAGTGACCATGCTCCAGGTCGACGCGACGCCGATCTGGGATTTGCTGAAATCGCTGTCCTTGTACCCGACGGGGTAGAGCATGGCGCGACTGGGCGCGCGGCTCTCGCCATCGAGCACGAGTGAGGAGTGGGGGCGAAGGTTGGGCTTCGTGCGGGTCTTGGAGCTCATTTGTGGAAGGTTGGGAGTCTAGTGGGTCGCGTCTCTCTAGGCAAGGGCGGCAGGGCGGGCGGAATCAGCGGCGGATTTTGGATTCCACCGTTTTCAGGGCATCGCGCACGGACTCGGTCAACTCCGGGCCGAGACCGGGAATCTCGAGGGCCTTGTGGTAGGCTGCGGCGGCCTGTGGGGCGTCGCCGATGAGGACGTAGGCCTGGCCGAGATAGACGTAGTAATTCGGCGGTATGGCGAGGCCCTGCCGTTGCGAGACAGCAATGAGTTTCTGCAAAGTCTCGGCCTCGGTATGGGAGTCGCGGAGTTCGCGGCAAACGCGGGCGTAGAGGAAGAGCGTATAGGTGTCATTGGGTGCGCGCTCCATCAACTGGCGAGCCAGCGGCTCGGCCTTGTCGGGGCGGCCGGTCTCGAGAAGGGCGAGGGTCTTGAGCAGCAGCGCGTAGGAGGAACGCGGATCGGCGGAAAGAGCACGGTCGGCGAACCCCAGGGAATCCGCCCAGCGCTTGTGCCCGGCCTCGATGGCGGCGGCGTAGGAGAGGACCGTGGCGTCGTTGCCGGCGAGTTTGAGGGCGCGGGTGATGCAATCGCGTGCGCTGCGGGTGTCGCGGAGAGCCTCGTAGCGATCGGCCAGCGCAGCGAGATAGACAGCGGTTTCGCGGTCGCTGCCGAGCTGGAATTTCATGGGGTCGAACTCATGCGGAGTCGCCCCGGCGCCACGGAGAAAGACGTAGCCTTGGTTCGTCACGGCGGCGAGATGCCAGTCGGGCGAGTCGAGGAGGTGATTGAGGAGCGGGCGAAATTCGATGTTCGGCCCGGTGAGAATGACGGTCTGCCAGTCAGATTTCCGCAATTGTTCGCGCCAGGCGGCAGTATCGTTGGCCAGTTTGAAGGCGGCGGCCTCGGTAAGGTCTTTCGCGGCCGCCGGATCGCGCAGGACAACAAACGGAAGGCCGGAACGGGAAACGAAGAGCGGGCCACCCTTCCATTCGTCGAGAAGGTTGAACGGGCCGTTCAGCTCCCGGGATTGCACGAAGCTCCGATCGAGGGTCGCCATCTGAACGATCGCGAGGGCGCAGGCCCCGAGATACGCGAGGGCGGCCAGACCGCCAGCCAGCCATTGCCACAGACGCGGGCGGAGTTGCCAGGCGAGGAGCAGGAGGGCGGTCAGGATGCCACCGATGGCGAAGCCCTTGAAAAAACCCATCACCGCCACGAGAAAGCCCAGGCCGCTCGCACCGCCGAGCCTCCAAAGGAGGCCGGAGACACCATCCAAGGACGTATGAAGCTCCGGGATAAAGAGTTGCGGATACATCCCACGGGCGGCGGAAGCCCAGCTTTCCAAGGCCGGTCCCACCAGCAACGCCGGGACGAGCCAGAGAAGCCCGCAAATGGCCGCACCCAAAACAACAATCGCAGCGTAACGGAGGAGTCGACTTCTGAGCATTTCGATGGATGGTACCCTACAACGAAATTTCCATGAAACGAGCAATACTCACCCTTCTTGCCATGACATTCTTCGGACTCTTCGGTAACGCCGCCCCTCTCGAGGTCGGTTCACCCGCCCCCACCCCTGCCGCCATCGACCAGGACGGCAAACCGCTCGACCTCGCGGCGATCTACGCCAAGGGGGTCACCCTGGTGTATTTCTACCCAAAAGCCGACACACCGGGCTGCACAAAGCAGGCCTGCTCGCTACGCGACTCCTACGCCAGCCTCGGCGGCGCGAGCATCCAGGTCGTGGGCGTGAGCAAGGACACGGTCGAGGCGCAGAAAAAATTCCAAGAGAAATACAACCTCCCCTTCCCTCTCATCGCCGACCATGACGGCAAGGTGGCCGAGGCGTTCCATGTCGATCTGATCCCTGTCGTGGGCATCACGCAGCGCCAGTCTTTCCTCGTGAAAGACGGAAAAATCGCCTGGGTGAACCCGAAGGCGAAGACCGAGGGAGCAGCCGATGAAGTGCGCCAGGCGGCCGCGGCGTTGAAGTAATTCGCACAGAGAGCGCTTGCCATTCCTCGAAAAACGAGGAATATACGCCGTTCGCTTTCCCGATACCCGCTTGAGCTTCGCTCCCGGCGCGGTATAAAGAAAGAGACCCGGGTTGGTAGCTCAATGGTAGAGCAGCGCCCTTTTAAGGCGTTGGTTGTGGGTTCGAGTCCCACCCAACCCATGTTTTTCTTGGTTCCCTACTACCCTTGCTCGTTCCCAACCAACTGGGCCGACATTCTTCGGTTGCAACGAAAATCAAAACCGGAATACATATCTCAAAGGACTTTGCGGAGGCGCGACAATGTTACGATTTTCGGACAGACACTCAGGGTCCAAATCATTTTTCCATTGCAATGACTATTCTCCGAAAGCTGCCAAAGAAACAGGAAGAACGTATCCTTCAGTTCCTCGCAGGCCTAAGCATAAAATTCGCAAACTCTACCCATAAGTGGCTTATGCGATGCCAATGGGAACGATCACCGCAGCCCGAGCACTTCGACCATCACATTGATCTCTTTCATCAATGGCTTACCCATCGAAATAACCTATGGATAGAACGAGGTTGCTTCGGCTCCTTGTCGCTAAAGGGAGGAAAAGTCCTTGAGCTTGCGTGCGGAGATGGATTTAACGCTCGAAACTTCTACAGCCTTCGTTCTCAGTCCGTGATTGCGTGCGATTTCGACCCAGCCGCCATAGAGACGGCAAAAAACAAAAACTCTGCTCCGAACGTGACATTTGTCCTCGCCGACATCCGAACACAAATGCCAACGGGATCCTTTGAGAATATTGTCTGGGACGCAGCCATCGAGCACTTCACTCCGGATGAAATCAATGCGTTGATGAAGGCCATCAAAGCGCGATTGGCTCCAGGCGGGATACTTTCCGGGTATACCATCGTGGAAAAGAGCGACGGGAAGCAACTTAGTCACCATGAATATGAGTTCAAGGACAAGGAAGATCTCCTCTCATTTTTAAAACCGCACTTCGAGCATGTAACCGTGTTCGAAACAATCTTTCCATCGCGGCATAATCTCTATTTTTGGGCATCGGATTCACAGGAAGCCATTCCTTTTGACGACAGTTGGGCCGCCATGACTCGCAAATAAGCCAGCTATTCCAGGGAGTGTCTTCAGGCACCACCGGCCGCCCCCTTTGCCTGGATTGGCGAACCGTTTTTATCAGAAGCACATTGCTCTCTGCTTCCTCGACCTTCGCGTCGTCAGGCCAAAAGGCAAGAGCGCGCAGCTAGTCTCAACTTTCCATTTCGGAACAGCTACGCCCTTTATTCAGAATATCTTTGTCGACCAGCGCACTTCCAGAGCTACCAAAACAGCTTGGTCGGGACGTTGCAATGTGAGGAAAACGCAACAGAACAGTACTAAAATAGGGGGACTCCCGATCAAGGTGCGGGTTGGAAATAAGCTACCTTTTCAAATCCCCCAAGGGCAACCAGGGCTTGGTCCTGTCTGGGCTTTCCGGAAAACCAATATCGAAACCAAGGTCTGCAACAGCCGGTATCTCTCTCTCGGATTGGCTCCTCACTTCCGATAGTTTGTGATTCAGTTGTTCGTTCGTGTGAACAGGTGTTAAGTCTGCCATCCCCCGTCAATGCCGGGAAATGAAGCGAACTCGCTCCTTGAACAAGACTGCTTCTACACCCGACCCACCAAACTCGCGACGACAGCCAGGAGTTCGCCGGTTTCCACCGGTTTGGCAACGTGCATCTGAAAGCCCGCGAGAACGGCGCTGGTGCGATCCTCGCTGCGAGCGTAAGCGGTGAGAGCGATGGCCGGGACAGCCCCTCCCTGCTCGGCCGGGAGTTGGCGGATGCGCTTGATCAGCGAAATGCCATCCTCGCGTGGCATGCCGATATCACTGAGCAGCACGGAAGGCGGGTTTTTCCGGAGCATTTCAAAGGCCTCGGCAGCACAGTCCGCCATCTGGACCTCGGCTCCCTGGGCCGTGAGGAGATGGCAGGACAGCGCGCGGGCGTCGGGCTCGTCGTCGACCACGAGCACGCGCACGCCATCGAGGCGCGGAAGGGACTCAAGGGGCCGTGGTTTTTCCGGCAGGCTCTTCGGGTGGCGGCGCTCCGCCGGGGGGTGAGCATGAATCGGGAGAAGCGGCAGGGAAACTGTGAAGGTGGCGCCCTGATGAGGTCCGGGACTCTCGGCATGCACGCTCCCTCCATGCAACTCGACGAGTTGACGGACGATGGCCAGCCCAAGGCCCAGGCCGCCATGGCCCCGGGTCGAGGAGGAGTCGGCCTGCACGAAGCGGTCAAAGACATAGGGCAGGAACTCCGGGGCAAGGCCCTCGCCATTATCGGCCACGCTCACCTCGATGTGCGAGTCGACCCGCTGCAGGATGATCTGCACGCGGCCGCCGCGTGGGGTGAACTTGATGGCGTTGGAGAGGAGATTCCAGAAAACCTGCTGGAGACGATTCGGGTCGCCGCTGACCGGGCCGGCCGAACCATCAAGGATGGGCTGAAGGCGCACGCCTTTTGCCGTAGCGGCGGGACGAACGGTCTCGACGGAGGACTCGATGATCTTGCTCAACTCGACATGCTGAACGTCGAGGCGAACCTTGCCGGAGATGATGCGATTCATATCCAGCAGGTCGTCGATGATCTGAGCCTGCATGCGGGCGTTGCGCTCGATGATTTTCGCTGCTTCCTGAAGCTGGGGCGGCAGCCCGGCATCGTCGCGCAGGATCTGCGCCCATCCGAGGATGGCGCTCAGGGGTGTGCGCAACTCGTGGGAGAGCGTAGCGAGGAACTCATCCTTCATCCGGCTGGCTCGCTCGGCTTCCGTGCGCGCCGTCCGTTCGGCATGGATGATGCGCTCGCGCTGATCCTCGAGGGTCAGCTTGTCCTCGATATCGGTGCAGGTGCCGACCCACTCGCGGATCAAGCCGGCGACATCCAGCACCGGCACGCCAATAATGAGCATGCGGCGAAATACGCCATCGCGGCGGCGAATACGCACGGTGGCCTGAAATTTCAGCCCGGGCGGATCGGATTGTTTCCAGGAGTCGCCCATATGGCCGCGATCATCCGGATGCACCGCATCCATCCAGCCCCGGCCGGAGTATTGGGCACGCGTTTGCCCGGTGAAGGTCTCCCATCCCGCGACCTCGCTGAGGATGTTGCCATGCTTGTCCGCCTGCCAGACGATGAGAGCCGTGGCACCGACGAGGGAGCGGAAGCGGAGTTCGCTCTCGGTGAGGGCGAGATTGGAGTAGACCCGTTCGATATAGTTCCATGACCGCTCGACCACCTCCTCCAGCAGGGTGATCTCGTTGGTCTTCCAAACACGGGGCTGCATGTGATGCACAGCCATGAGGGCTGCCAGTTTACCCTTCTTGATGAGAGGGCAGCAGATCAACGCCCGGACATCGACCACCTTCAGCGCCTCGGCTCCATCGTTCGGCGCGAGATGGGTGTCGACATCATTGATCACGATGGTCTTGCCCGCACGGAGATCCGAATAAATCTCGCGGCCAAAGCCCGAGAGCCGGAAATCCCCGACGATGGAGCCGCAACCGTCGGTGAAATTATCCATGATGGTGAAGCCATCCTCATCGAGATGCACCACCGCGTAGGCGCAGCGGTTCACTCCCAAAAAGAGACCGAGTCGCTCCGAGATGATGCTCATGACCTCTGCCGGGCTGGTCAGCTCGCGTGTTTCCTCGGAGATACCGTTGAGAAACTCCAGCCGGCGGGCGATCTCCTCGTAAAGCTGCTGCTGATGCCGGAGTTCCTGCTCAATCTCCTTGGACGATGTAATATCGACCGTGATGCCGTCGAACCGGGTCGGCCTGCCTGTCTCATCGTAGAACCCTCGCCCGATGGCGCGAATCCAGCGAATCTTTCCCTCCGGAGAGACCGTACGATAGGCGATGTCGTAGCGTTGGCGTTCGTTCAGCGTACTCTCAATGGCTAGGCGGGTATGCTCGCGATCGTCAGGATGGATGATGTCGAAGAACTGATCGATGGAAACCTCGGCATCTGGCGGCAGCCAGAAATGCTCCTTGCACTTGGCATTCCACTCCAGAGCCCCAAAGGGGAGCGGGCAATAGAACGTCCCCAGCTCCGAAGCCTCCAAGGCCAGATCCAGGCGTTCTCGGGTTGTCTGTAGTTCGACATCGGGAGACGGTATGGTGGTCATATCGTTCGAGGCGTAACGCCAGCGCTTCATGGAAACCCCGAGAGCCGCAGAGCGCCATCAGGTCGGTTCCTGAGGGAGCATTCAGGCTGAGTATGGGTATTGCCGCCCTACCCGAAAAACAGTTCCGTCTGGACGGGACGATCGGAGGGAACAGGAACGGGGGCGGTAATGAAGGTGGGCTGGATTTCTCCAGTGGGGAGGATTTCGCCAAGGTGCGGGAAGCGGGGGTGGCGGAAGTAGGCGAGCTCCTCGGGCGTGGCGAGGCGGGTGATGACGCGAGCGGGACGGTAGGGTTTACCCTTGCCGGGAATCTCAGGTGAAACGACGAAAAGGAGGTTTGCACCTGCGGGGGCGCGGCTCCAGCGGAGTTCGCGGGTGTCGTCGGAGCGCTCGGCGATCTCATCGACAGGATATTGGGCCAGAGTGTTGCCTTCGCGACGTATCCACCAATCGATCTTTTCCTCCTGGGCGAAGCTGGTCCAGACTCCGGTCACCTCGCCTTCCGGGGTCTCGAGGATGATCTCGTCGCCCGGCTTAGTGATGATGCCTTTGGACTTGAAGCGCGCGCACATAAGGTCAGGCTGGGTGAAGAAAGGACGTCGTGCCCCACTCATCCCCCATCCCAACGGTCCACCCAAGCAAAAAACACGGGCGAATCGTGTTAATTGCAGGGAGTCTGGCGCTCCTGTGTCTCGCGGGGCTTTCCGGGCAGGCGGCAGATCGCACGCTCGGGCCGACGAGCGTTTCGCTGAACGAGTTTCAGCTTATGCTGGGGGATTTTGCACGGCAGTATCTCCAGGACATTGACGAACAGCCGATCGAGGCCGGGACGGTGCTGGCGGCGGCGATGAAGAGTGAGACGCTGGAAAATTACCCATACATACGCCAGCAGACGCTCGCCATCCTGCGAGAACTGACCAGCCTGCCGGGGGCAAAAACCAAGGCAGCTGCCGAGGTAGGAGCGGTGCGAGCGGCGGACAAACCAATCAGCAGCCTGCTCCCGGACAATGAATGGGTGGCGGAGGAGAAAGATCGGCGGAAGGAGAATTTTGCCGCCCGCCGTCGGTCGGCCGAAAAAACCATCTCCAACTGCCTCAATATCCTTCAGCAAATCTCACAAACCCAGCGGGGGCAACAGTTTGCCCTCCTCGGCAGCGACCCGCTCCTGGAGGCGATGCGCAAGGCAGCCGAGAAGAACAAAAAGGAAGAATAGCCCCACACACAATGTTGCCGCCCCGCAAACTCACACACGTGTAGGAAATTCGCATTGCGAGCGCCTGCCACCGGAGGTAAGTAGGAACCTCCTCTCATGTCGAAAGAGCTCTTTGATCTCACTGGAAGCGTCGCCGTTGTCATTGGCGGCACGGGTGTGCTCGGCGGTTCGCTGGCCGATGCACTGGGCGCAGCAGGCGCAAAAATCGCGGTGGCAGGCCGCAGCCGGGAGCGCGGTGAAGCGCGAGCGGAGGCAATTCGCGCCGTCGGCGGAACGGCGGGCTTTTTTGAAGCTGACGCCTCCTCGCGCGCCAGCATCGCGGCCATGCGCGAGGCGGTGACAAAGGAATGGGGCGTGCCGGACATCCTGATCAATGCCGCGGGCGGCAACGACCCGAAGGTGACGGTGACGGGGGATCACAAGTTTGAAGACATCGCGCTGGAGGCGTGGAATGCCAGCTTTGACCTGAACCTCGTAGGCGGCCTGCTCGTGCCGTGCCAGGAGTTTGGCCCGGCCTTTTGCGCGGCGGGTCGGGGCAGCATCATCAACATCGCGAGCGTGTCGGCGCATTTGCCGCTCTCGCGGGTGGTGGCCTACTCGGCCGCGAAGGCGGCGGTGCTGAACATGACGCAATTCCTCGCCCGCGAGTGGGCGCCGTACGGAGTGCGCGTCAATACGATCACGCCGGGATTTTTCCCCGCCGAGCAGAACCGCAAGCTGCTCTTCAACGAAGACGGCACACCGACGGCTCGCGCAGCCTCGATCCTCGGGCACACGGCGATGGGCCGATTTGGCCAGTCGCAGGAACTCGCAGGCGCGGCGGTCTTCCTCGCCAGCCAGGCAGCCAGCAGCTTCGTCACCGGCACAGACATCCGCGTGGATGGCGGATTCCTCTCTCAAACCATATGAGCCTCGTCTCCCAGATCGCACCGCGCGGCGGCACTCTCACCGAAGAGCAAATCCTCTCCGTCATCGACGGTGCCTGCATGGGCAGGGAGTGGGCGGGAAAGAAGGTGCTCCTCATCATACCCGACTCGACCCGCACCGCGCCGGTCGGGCCGGTCTTCAAGGCGCTCTATCGCCGTATCGCGGGCGAGACCGCTGCGGTCGACGTAATGGTGGCCCTCGGAACGCATCCGCCAATGACGCAGGAGGCAATCTGCCACCGGCTGGAGCTTTCGCCGGAGGAGCGGACGGGCGAGTTTTCGCGGCCGCAATTCCTCAACCACGAATGGGACAACCCCGAGGCGCTGCGTTCGCTCGGCGTGATCCCGGCCTCGGCGATCAGCGAGCTGTCGGACGGGCTCTTCTCGATGGACGTCGAGGTGACGATCAACAAGCGGCTCTTTGAGTACGACCGCATCATCATCATCGGGCCGGTCTTTCCGCATGAGGTTGTCGGGTTCTCCGGCGGCAACAAGTACCTGTTCCCCGGCGTGGCGGGGCCGGAGATCCTGAATTTCTTTCACTGGCTGGGCGCAGTCATTACAAACCCCTTCATCATCGGGCACAAATGGACGCCAGTGCGCAAGGTGGTGGACCGCGCGGCGGCGCTGCTGCCAATCGAGAAGCTGTGCTTCTGCCTCGTGGTGGACGGAAAGAACTTTGCCGGGATGTTCGCCGGGACGCCCGAGGAGGCGTGGGACGCCGCGAGCGACCACTCGGAGGGGCTGCACATTATTTACAAGCCCAAGCCCTTCCACACTGTCCTCTCCAGCGCGCCCGCGATGTACGACGAGATGTGGGTCGGCGGCAAGTGCATGTACAAGCTCGAGCCCGTGGTGGCCGATGGCGGCGAACTCATCATCTACGCCCCGCACATTCACGAGGTGAGCGTGGTGCATGGACGGCTCATCGAAGAGCTCGGGTATCACTGCCGGGATTACTTCCTCAAGCAGTGGGATAAATTCAAGGACAAGCCCTGGGGCATCCTCGCCCACTCCACGCACGTGCGCGGCATGGGCACCTACGAGGACGGGGTGGAGAAATGCCGCATCCAGGTCACCCTAGCCACCGGCATCCCGGAAGAAACCTGCCACAAGATCAACCTCGGCTACCGCGACCCGGCAACGATCAATCCCGCCGACTACGCGAACCGCGAGAACGAGGGCATCCTCTACGTTCCGAAGGCAGGCGAGATGCTTTACCGAGTGGCGAGGTAGCTCCCCGCCCCTCCGTCCATCCATAGCATTAGGCATCCGGCGCGGGATCATCTCGAACCGGATGCCTTATGTTACAAATTTGTAACAATTTTTCTTTGCAGCGGAGATCAACCCGACCGCCTCGCCAAAAGAGCTGAGAGGCATATCCCGCCTTATCTCGCCGCAGAATCCATTAGGATCAGAAGCCAGTTCATCCTAACGATCTGTTCCGCACCCTCTTGCGCAGCAAGAGGCGCACGTGTGTCGAAATTGTGACACTTCATAACTGGCCCGCTTCCAGTTGAACTCCTACTACTCGGCGCATTCTCGGACCAGTGTCCGGGGATAGCTCTTTCCAAGGCGCATCCCCGCCCTGGGCCGAGCGGGAATCCAACCAAACACCAATACCCAAAAACACACTAATGAAACTCATCAAAAAAACGATGATTCTCGCCGCTGCTCTCTTCGCGATCGTTTCCGCGAACGCTGCGACCGTGAATTACTCGCCTGGTGACCTGATCATTGGCTTCACGACCAATTCTGGTCAGGGAGCCGGACAGGTTCTGATGGTCAGTCTCGGCTCGGCCACGGCATTCCGCGACGCCACCACGAACAACTTCTCGATCACCACGATCGGCGTTGACCTCGAAGGCACCTTCGGAGCCAACTGGTACGATCGCACCGACCTCTACTGGGGCGCCATCGGCGTCTACAACTCGGTGCCGGAAGGCGACACGACCAATGGCGATCTCGACGGAACGGTCTACGTTTCCAAAGCCCGCGGTATCGGCGGAACGGCTGGAACGAAGAACTCCACTACGTGGAACACGACCAATGGCGACGACGACACGGCTCTCACCCGTCTAGGTGTAATGCAGTCCAACTTCGATACCCAGACTGCCTCCGACAACAATGCGAATGTCGCGGTGTTCGACAAGAACAGCGCCTCTTGGGATAAATGGAATCCGCCAGTCAGTGACGCCAGCAAGTCCTTTGGTGCATATAGCAGCACGGGAGTGGGCATCCAGCAGAAGTTCACCACAGGTTCCTATGACACCATTCTCGGCAACGGCATCGAAGGCGCCCTCGATCTGTACCGTAACGTCTATCATGGCGCTGCGGGATACGAAGGCACCCTGACGATCAACCAGAATGGCGATATCGGATACGTTGTCACCGTTCCGGAACCTTCCACCTACGCCCTCATCGGTCTCGGACTCGGCGCGGTCCTCTTCTTCCGCCGCCGCCTCCAGCAGGCCTAATCGCAGCAACACATCCCTCTCAACTCATACATGAAACTTCATAATCTTCTCCTCGCAGCGAGCGCGACGATGCTCTTCACCGTCGCAGCCCACGCTGACACCACCATCAACATCACGGGTTCGTCCGCGTTCCGATCGGCCGTCGTCACAGCCATCAAGAGCACGATGACATCCGTTACCAAGATCGCCTATACCGGCACTTCTGAAACGTCAGCAAATCAGCAGCTGTATGTTGGCAGCTTCCCTGGTATTAGCGGAGTCACAACGATCCGCACATCCTGGAACGGCTCTGTGGAAGGTGTCCGCGCCTTCGCGGGCATTGATACGGTGAGCTTCATTCCGGCGAGCGCTCCGGCTGGCGGTTCATACTCGACTTCGAGCCTCGAAGTTGGCACCCCAAACTTCGCGTTCTCGGACGTGTTTCAGGATTCGACGGGCGTCAGCAACCCGGTCTTTGACGATACCTATGTCGGCATCGTATCCTTCACCTGGGTGGCCAACGAAGGCGCTACCTTCACCAACATCACGACCCAAGTCGCCAACCAGATTCTCGCTTCCGGCGTGATCCAGAAGAATTTCTTCACTGGTAATGCAGCCGACGCGACCTCGAAGGTTTACCTGACGGGTCGTTACAATGGCTCGGGCACCCGTGCGACCGCTCTTGCGGAAGCCGGTTATCCGCTCTTCGCCAACGTCCGTCAGTACATTGTCGAGACTACTGGTGCAAACGGTACGATCACAGGTCTCCGCCTGTGGCCGAACACTACGCAAGGTTCCATCTCCACCGGCACGAATGACGCCACCACCGGCAACGGCGGCTACACGAGCGGCTCGGGAATCCGCGACGTTATCGGCTGCACGATGGCCGAAACCGTGAACCTGAAGAAAGCTGATGGCACTGCGGCCTCGCCTGCAAGCATAAGCGGCAATTCCGTCTCGGTTGTCTCCTATCTCGGTATCGGTGACCAGACGCACGTGAATGCTGGCGGCAGCGTTGCGCTCCGCTACAACGGCGTGCCTTACTCGATCGCCAACGTACAAAACGGCTTCTACACCTTCTGGGGTGTGCAGCATCTCTTCGCGACCTTCAGTGAGCTCTCCAGCGATCAGGTCACGTTCTATAATGCGATGACTGGCTACAAAGATACCAACGGGCGCGGTGCGATCGCGAAGGCTCTCGATAGCCTCGGCGACAGTGCTCCCGGTGTAAGGCTCGAGACCATGAACGTCGCCCGCGGCAACAGCGACGGTTCGCTGGTCGGTCCTGGCACCTACGAAGAACCTGCGGCTCTGTAATCGCCAGCATAACAATAAACAACTGCTAAACTTTGCAGGCGCTGGTGAAAGCCAGCGCCTGCTCTGCTTTTCGGATATCACCAATGAAACTCCCATTGCTCTCACCCTGGTGGCTCTGTCTCCTGGCACTACCGCTCGCCGCCTTTCTGATCCTGGGTACATCGCAAGAGGACTCCAGGCCGGCACTCTCGCCGAAGAGTGGGATATCCGCCCCGAAGCCAGCCATCTCGGCTCTGCCTATGCCACGGATTGAGAGTGAAGTCGCACCTTCAGTCAGCCCAACACAACAGCAGGTCAACAAAAGCCCCGAGGCGGAGACCAAGCCCGAAGATTCTTCATCGGCGTCTCTCTCCATGGAGATCGGACCCGACCAGGCGGTGCCCGCAGCGGTTGCGTCATTCGCCAAAGACTTTACTCCCCAGGATATTTCTGTCGCCCAGCAGTTGCGGCAGGCCTTTTTTGACGCCGTCGCCAATTTGTCACCCAAAGACCCTGACTTTACCGCCAAATGGAACGCGGCCCAAAAGGAAAACGATGAGCTTTATCGCCTCTACTATGGCAAGGATCGCTACCTCGCCCAGCATCGCAAGGCGTACACGGAGAGCTTCGCCAACGGAAACCAGCAGCCTGAGCATTGACTAAACCACGGAGGCTTCCCCACATGGGAGCCATCGAAAAATAACCAGTCCAAAGGCGGAAATCTTCCCGTCGATTGCCGCTCGAAATCTTCAGAGGGCGATTTCCTTGACGGAAGGAGCGGTCACCCCAGCGCTCTCCCGATAAGAACCCATCACCTTCACCGCCTCCTGGCGCTGCTCGGGAGTAAGATTGTGCTCCATCTCGGTAAGCTCGATTCCAATCGAGCCGGTGCGAATTTCATTACCGAGCTTGAACAAGGCGTAGGCAGTAACGAGATTTTTTTCTACACCTGATCCCGAAGCGTAGCACCGGCCAAGATTTACGAGCGCCTTTGCCTCACCCTGCCGGGCGGCTTTCTCAAACCACTGAGCTGCCTGGGCCTTATCCATCGTCACGCCGCTCCCGGTGTTATACATAACACCGAGGTAGTTTGCGGCGGAAGCATTACCCCGGGCCGCGGCGAGTTGCATGAAATGGAATGCCTTGTCGGGATCGGGCTTAATGGTCCACTTGCCATCAAAATAGGTTTCGCCGAGCTCGATCTGCGAAGGGAGAAATCCCCGGTCCGCGGCGTCCGAAAGAAGGACGATGGCCTCGGCCTCGTTGGCAGCGGCGTCCTTGCGCAGAAGCATGATGGCCAGGTTGTGCTGGGCGGAAGCCAGCTTTTGCGCGGAAGCCATGCGCAGATACTTGATGGCCAGATCCTCATCCTTGGGCATGCCCTGCCCCACGGAATAGAGATAGCCCAGTGCCGCCTGGGCCTCGGGACTGCCCGCCTGCGCGGCCTCCTGGAAGAGTTTGCCCGCGGCGGCGGCGTCCTTGGTCCCGCCGGTTCCCCTCAGCAGGGCGAGGCCCTTGGCGTAAAGCGCCTTGGCTCCGTGGGCATCGAGAGCAGGAGAGGCCGCAGGCGAGGGAACCGGGCTCGCGTCAACGGCAAAGGCGAGGGTCATCGGGCCAAGAGATGCCACCGCCATCATGGCGCTGAGGATGATGCCGCGGCTAGGCAGAACCTGTGGGTCGAGGTTTGTTTGGGTCGTCTTCATCGGGAGATTTTTCAGCCGGGGCGGCATCCTGCGGAGTTGCCGAACGCGCATCCGGCACGGCGCCATCGTCGCCGCCGCCATACCCCAGAACGTCGACTGTGATGATGGATGGCGTCTCGTCCTGAGCGGGCTGCTGCTTGTTCTGGCTCGCCATTTCGCTGGAGGCGCTGGCGGTGGCGGCGGTGGCAGACGATGCGGAGGAAAGGCCCGCGATATTCGGCGCGGCTGGAGGCGCAGTGGTGGGCACGCCAGTGGTGGATCCCGCCACGGAGATGTTGTCGGCGTTCAGAACCTTGACCGCGGCGATGCTCAGGTTGCCCGTGGCGCGGATGCCCGCATCACCCGCATCGACCGCTCCATTCGGAGCAATAAGGTCGACGTCTCCCGGAGGAACGCCGACGACCGAGGCAAGCACGCCGATACCGCCGCCGGTAGCGAGACCAGCAAGGTCGGTCTCAACGGTGGCCGACTGCGGATCGATGACGACGCGAGTCGGCGGGGCGGATCGGACGGTCTTGGGCGAGGAGCCCGCCGCGATGTCTCCTGCGGAAGACCAGATGATGATATTGCCGCCGCGCAGGGTAAAGATACGCCCGATGCCAAGATCCACGTCGCCCTGAGTAAGGATCGATATCGCACCGCCCCGCTCGGTGACGATACCCGGAGGAGCGAGCGGATTCCCAATGGTGGAAGAGGCCAACGAAAGGCTGCCGCCTGGGGCCAGGAGAGTGATGTCGCCGTCGTTGCGAGTACGCACATCGCGACCGCGGAGATTGAGATTTCCTTCTCCCGAGGTTTCGATGAGGGCGGAAAGGGCGGAGAACCCAGCCTCGTAGTTGCCGGCGGTGGCATACGCCCGACCGGTATCGCGCAGAATCTGGAAGAGAATCTTGAAGGCAAGCGTGCGCTTTTCGTCGTCGGACAGCGAGCCGAGGTCCTTTTTCGCGCCATCGGTCGCCATGGAAGCCAGCGCCTCCGAGAGATAGGATGAATCAGGGCCGTCCGCTGCGAACTTGGCCAGGAAACCATCAACGTCGAGACTCTGAGTGGCGCCCTCAACATTCAAGCCGGCCGCCACCGTCACATCCGCACCAGAGAACGGGAGGTAGGGGTTGCGGGAGTTGCCAATACTTGTGATACCGACGCCCGTGCCGTCGCTCCGGGTAGAGCCGACGCCGAGGTCAATATTACGAGCGGCGAAAACTCCAAGTGCGCCCGGTCCGCTGATCTGGATATCTCCCGCCGGGATGAGCGAGGTGGGCAAGAGGGCGCTGCCACTGGCGGCGGCCTGAGTGAGTCCCGGGGTGTTGGCGTCGTAAAGGACGATATCGCGACCCGCCTGCACGAGAGAGTAGTCATTCTCGGAAACATTCTGGATGTAGAAGGCGATATCTCGAATGTCGTTGGAAGCCATGATGCGCGTCTGTTTCGGCGCGAAGAGCGTGACATCCAGGATATCCCCGCCCGAGGCATAGAGCCTGACCGGCTCGGAGTCCGCCGCGTGCAGGAGGCCTGACGCATGGAGCGCCTGCTTGGTCTGAATGACGCTGGTGGTCGTGGCAGTCTCCTTGAAGCTGCGATCAAAGGTGGTGAACAGCGCGGACGAGCTTGTGATGAGATTGCTCAACAGGAGGTTTGATGTGTTGGAGAACCGCGCGAGGTTGGAGGTCGACGAGGCGACGCCTGGCAGCAAGGACGGCGAGGCATCGGAAATGGTGATGGTGGAGGGCATCCAGCCCGACAACGTCGTGCGAGCGCCGTTGAGGTTGTTGGAAACGCCGACCTTCTGGAGGCCGTTGATCGATCCGGCAGCTTTCAACGATAGGTTGCCCGTGGCAGACGGATAAAGGGTTAGGTTGCCCGCCACGTTAATATCGCCGGAGAAGGCCGTGACATCGAGCGTGGGCGGAAGCACGGTTACCGCCGTACTGAATGGATCGACGGAAGTCTCACCCAGGCGAATCCACGGGTAGTAGGCCGCCGCGATCGTGTTGCCCGCACTGGAACGATAGAGATTTTCCTGCTGGAGCCAGTACTGGAAGATCGGCAGCGAGGTGTTGGAGGTCGGTGGGATCGCGTTATAGCGGAGATTCACCGATCCGCCGAGCGACGACACGTTGACGGAGGAATCTGCGCCATAGGTGGAGAAGGCGGATCGATACCAATAGCGATTGGTCAATCCCTGCGGAACGAGGAAGGCATTGAGCGTCGGTCCCAAGAGAACATTGCCGCGAGCGGAGACATTGAAGGTCGCCTTGCCAGCGAAGAGAGTGGTCGGGAGCCAGGTATTCTCGTCGAGCACCTCGGGCGAGGTAAGGCTCTTGATGAGGCCGAGGGAGGGCGAGCGGGTGGAGTTGGTCTTGATCTGTCCCCCCGCAGTGAGCGTGCCGACGCCATTCTCAACGTAATAGATGCCACCGTCGATATTGCGCCCGGCCGAGACAGTGACATCACCGCCACCGAGCTCGAGCAGAAGGGTGGCATCGGCCAGCCCCTTGGGAGCGCGGGCGTTGGTCGGAGCCACGGCATCGACGTTCACGACATCCTGAAGAGCCTTGAGCGTCACATTGCCACCGCCGAGAGCACCGACACCTTCGAAGAAGTTGCTGAAGTCCACCCACCAGGAAGTCGAGGCAGAGGGATCGGTGATGGAGGTACCGTTGCCCGAGGCCGTGAAGGAGCCGTAACTTCCGGAACCGTCAATGTAGCTTCGGCGCATGAGCCAGTTCGTCGGGATCTGGCGGCTGGAGTCGGCGATAAGCGTCGTGCTTGAGCCATTGCGGGTGTAGTGCCCGATGTTTCGCTGGGCGAAGACAGAGACGTTGCCGCCCGCCATGGAGTACTGCGCCGGATAAACCTGCTGGTAGTTGCCGAGAGCGCCCTGCGTCGTTCCAGCCAGGAACCCGTCCTGGTCAATGAGCACCGGGACGGAGAAGTCCCCGGCTGTGTAGATCGAGTCTGAGGAAGCGACCCGGACGCCTGCAGTGTAGATGGTGGCGAACTGGTTGAGCAACTGCACGTCACGGCCGGCGGCGATATTGATGTCGCCGGTTCCGGTGCGGATGACGTTGAAGTTATTCGCAGCGGTCGACGAACTGCCGATAATGCGGGCCGTCGTCGCATTGGCTCCGGTGGTTCCGATTGCCTGACCGAGGTTTTTGCCGATCTGGACAGAACCGAGCTCGCTACCGAGGCTGGTCATGGGCAGCACGCCGAGGATATTGGCCGAAGTCAGGTCCGCACCTGCGGCCAGATTATAGGAGTATGACTGCACGTTGCCGGGCAGCAGATTGTTTCGCGCCATGAGCGGAGCCAGCCACATGGTCGACCAGCCGTTATCGGCGGCAGCGGTCACGGCCTGGAAGCCGTCGCTCATGGTATTGTAAAAGACCAGATTGCCCGCCGTACGCATCGTGATGATGCCAGGAGCGCTCTTCGAGCCGAAGCGGTAGGTCGAGAGATTCCAATCCTGCGAAGTGGTCGAGGTCGTGGTTCCCAGGGTGATGTTGCCGTTGGCGTTGCGGTTGACGATCTCCGCTCCCGGCGAGATGACGGCGATGCTGGCGAGACCGGCGTTGGCTCCGGTGAAGAGGCGGGAGGAAATCGCCACATCGTTTCCGCCGAAAAGGACGCCGTTCTGGCGGATGCTTTCCCGCACATTGACATTGGCCGAGGTTATCGCACCTCCCTGGGCTTGTACGGTCGAGCCCGTGGCCGAGATCAATCCCGAAACGGAAGTCAGATCAAAGACACGGTAGCCCTCGACGATGATGGCTGAGGCTCCGAAAATGGCTCCCCTCACAGGACTCAAGGCAAGGTCCGTGCTCCCCGTAATCTGCGGGGCGCGCAAATGGAGGACCCCACTGTAATCTCCGTAGAAGGAACTCGGGCGCGAACCCACATCGAGAGCGGCCACCGAAAGATCGATCTTTGATCCGCCCAAAATATCGAGTGTGCCAGTGCCAGCCACGCCATTGTAGGTCGCTCCGGCACTCAGATCGACGGAACCGCCTTTGCCCGCGCTGCTGAAGTAGCGACCAGAGGCATCGAGGAGCGAGCCATTGGACAAGGTAAGACTTCCATGCGCGTAAAGGGCAATCGCACCCCCGGTCTCCCCATTGGCCATGATCGAACCAGTCACGGTGACATCGCCTTGATCGGCAGCGAGTGTGAACTTACGAGCCTTCGAGGTGCCGTCCACTGTGACAATGCCGGTGCGAACCCGGAAGGAACGCTCATAATTAAAGTCATCCGCGCTGAAACTCTGATTTACCGAGGAAAGGGTCGGCAAGGCGGAGATATCGAGAATGAAGGTGCCGGACCTCCACCCCGCCCCGGCTGACCCAACAAGAGATCCTGCCGAGGTGAAGACGCCCTGGGGTGCACTGATGCTGAGTGTTCCCGCATTACCACCTCCGGCAGCGGAGGAAACGTTGATCTGACCGGAAGATCCGATGACGACATCCCCGCCCACAGCGGCAAGGGAGATAGAGCCCGCGTCCGTGTACTCCGTCACGTCGTAGAAATCCCGCGAGATTCCGCTAACGTCGATCAGCCCATTGACCTCAATGCCGCCCGCCGTGGATGCGAGAGTAACGGCTCCGCTGGGGAGCACGATATCCGTGTCGGCTGCGACACTGGAACCAGTGAACGACATGCTGGCGCCAAGACCTGAGGTGACAGTCGCAGAGCCCCCGGCGAGACTGGTCAGCACCAGCTGACCTCCAGCAGTGATGCTCTGGGTCGCGCCCTTGGCACCGGCAATCAGAGGTGCGGCGATGGTGAGACGGCCCGCTGTACTGAGGCCGCCCGAGCCCGAGCCAATGACCCCGCCGCTCGCATTGATCGTCGTATTGCCAAATCCACTAATCGAAACCGTGTTCGTTCCCAGCGTGACGACACCCGTATCAAAGACGAGATTGCCGCCGGTCGATCCCGCTCCCGCGAGGACGGTTCCATTCTGGGAGTTATCCAGAGACAGAGTATCTGCAACGACATGGACGGAGCCGCCGACTCCCTGGTTGTACCCGCGAATCTGAGCCGCGCGGATGGAGAGGCTTCCGTTGCCACCAATCGTCCCAGTGCCATAGATGTCGAGAGACGAGTAGCTCAGGAGAGACTTGCGGGAAGAGGACTCGAAGTTGGAAAGCAGGGACCCGGAAAGAATGAGTCCGTTGGTCGCTGCCACGGTGCCGGGGGCATTAAGAAGAATGGTCACCTGCCCGCTGTTGAGAGAGATCGCCTCAGCAGTGATAATGGCATTGGGATCGAGCTTCATGGCGTTGGACGAGTCAAGAATGACGCCACTGCCGGAGACTGCTGATCCCGCCTCCAAGACGAGCGAGGGAGCGAGCGCGCCGGTGAATCCCGTACGCAGCATGTCGGCGGAGGCATCGCTGGATACCCGCAACAGCGCACCGTCGCCGGAGAGCAGGAGCTTCTCCGCCGGTCGTGTGAGGCTGCCGGTGGAATAAACCTGCGATCCGGAAACGAGTCGCAGTTCGCCGGTGGTCGTGAGAATAACCTCGGGCGCGTAGAGGGGCGATCCGGCATTATCAACCCGGATGCTGGTGGCTGTGGTGGTCACCGAGGTGCCGGTCGAACCGGCAGTACGGAAGCCGCCGATGAGGAGGCTTTCCGCACCCAGCGAGGAAAGCCGGGCCGCATCGAGGAAGATCGACCCGGCGCTAACCGTAGTATTGGCTCCCCCGATCACGATCGGAGCTTGAGCACTGATATCGACCAGCGAGCCCCGGCCGCCCAGATCCGGCGCCGCCTGGAGGCGGCCAGCGATATTCAGGCTCGAGATGGCGCGGAAGACGAGCTGGCCGGCATCCGCCGGGATGGGAGACACGACCTGCTCGCGCTCCGCGGCGACATTTGAAAAGAACGCATTCGCGCTGTAGACCTCGTACTCCGCCCGCGACGCGACCACCGAGGAGGGAAGCACTTCAAACTGGGAGAAGATCTTTCCGCGGCTGGCTTCCTTTTGCGCCGAATTGAAGGTATAACCCGGCACAGTGCTGGAACCGTCCTCAAACTGATAGGAGCCGATCACGCTGGCAGACTTGCGGCTGACCAGGAATGCTCCCGGAAGCAGGGCATATCGCGCGGGCAGCAAGGTGTATTCCCCGGCGGGCAGACCGGCGCTGGCCTGGAGGTAGATCGAGTCTCCAACCGAAAGCTTGCTGTTGACGTAGCCGGGATCGCCATCCAGCGCGGTGGCTGCCGCGGAGGTATTGAAGGGCGCGTAAGGGGCAAAATTGCTGGTGTAGCCCGGAACGATGGCAAAGCTGTCCTCGGAGGCGAGAATGTCCTTCGATCCGCCGTTGCCCTGCACCCAGCGGTACGAGAAGAGATCGCCGCCGCCGCGCATGTCGATGGTGGCTCCGCTTGAGAAGTTTACCGACGAGCCAGCGAGAGAAACCGATTTGCCCGACAATCCGGTCGAGGTGATGTCAAACCCTGACGGATCGAGCCAGGCAAGGCCGTCGGGGTTGAGACCGTAGGGGACGAGCAACGGCTGGCCGGTGACGTAATCGAGACCGGCGACCGATGTCACGCTGCCCGCGCCGAGGTTGACTTGCGAAGCGGTCGGAATGGTCGCAGCCGTCCGGGCGATCGGGTCGACCGGGGCGGTGCCGACTCCATCCCAGCCAAGAGCGATCTGTCCGAAGGGAGCAAGCAGAACGCCGGACTGGTTAATGGTCGCCGCATAGATGGCGAGTCTACCCTGCGCGGAAAGCGGCGACTGGGTGAAGCCCGCCCGCTCGATCGAGACCACACTGCCCTTCGAGGCGCCTCCCTGGGTGTAATTGTATCCGTAAATGGCGAAGTCGAGGCCACTCACCGGATAGATGGCCGCGGCGCGCATCACGAGATTGCCTGAAAAATCCACGGGACCGCCTCCCCGGATCTGCCCACCTGCGGCGTCAAGAGTGATGTCCCCAACACCCTGGAACGAGAGCGCGCCGAGATCGATCAGGTCGGCTTTGACGACGAGGGAGCCAGAGCCAAAGGTGGGGGAAAAGTTATACTCCCCCGTGGTCGTTCCCACGGTCTTGGTAAAGTAGCTGAACGTCTCCGTCGGCAGCGACGGGGCGCGGTAGGCCTGCCCGAGAGCCACGTAGGGAGCAGTCAGATCGACATGCGCGTCTGCGGCGAGCACACCGCCTCGGGCGACGCGAATTTCCTTGGCTGCGGAGATCGTAACCGGGCCGGAGAACTGCACGTTGCCGCCGAGAGTCAGAGAAGCAAACCCGCCGTTGTCAAAAGTATCGACGGAGAAAAAACCGCCTCCGAGGAGAGCAGCGCCCGACGTCGAACGCAACGAGTCCCCCACCTTCTTAATCGCCTGAATGTTGTGGGTGTCGTTCTGGGTGACCAGGAGATTCAGATCCGCTGAGGTCTTGTCATCTGTCGGATAGAACCGCCCGGATGAAACCGAGAGGGAACCGCCAAGCGCGGAATCTCCGCCGGGCTGGCCGATGAGTCTGGCGTGCGCGTAGAGCATCTCGCCACCGGTCAGCGTGATAGAGCCTGCGTTGGTTTCAAGCCGCTTGGCGTATCCCAGGAACCCATACGGGGTCGCGGTCACGCCGCTGCGTGTCATTTGCTCCGCTGTGGCGGATAAACCGAGTTCCGCCAGAGTGAGGTCGAAGACTCCGCTCGCACCGGACACATCAAGGGTGGCTTGCTCGTCCGCGTAGATATTGCCGGAAATCGCGATAGCGCCACCGCCAAAGACAGTACCAACCCGGCGGCCGAAAGGATCAGGCGCATAAACGGCCGCGCCAGCAGTGCTCAGATAGGCAGAGGGAGCCAGATAGACAGTGGCTCTGGCCGTGGTGGGAAGGACCGAACTGCCAAAATAGGAATATGGGAAGGAGTTTCTGCCAACGATCGTGATCGACCCTCCAGGCGCATAGACGCTGCCAAAGATCGAGACGGTATTGCCTCGAAAGGTGATGTCGGAGCCGGGATCAGCCAGGATTTTCGCGCCGGGCGAAAAGACAATATCGCCGCGAACGTCCATGACATTGGAATCGAAGGCGTTGGTGACGCCCGGGGCCGAAAACTCCAGATCAACCGGCTGTCGCACGCCATCGGGAAGCACCTCCCTGGTGTAAGCCACATTCATCTGGCCCGGTTGCAAAGGCTGGACCACGGTCGCCTGCGCTCTCGGTGCGATGATCGTTCCCGGTGCGATGAATACCGCGGGCACAAAATCCTCCGGCTGGCTGCCCGCGAGCTTCATCCCGATGCCGGTGAGCTTGAAGGAGTTGAAACCGCCCTGGCTAAAGAACTCCGGCTGCACCACAAAAGCCTCCTTGTATGGACTGGCACCCCCGACCTGAATCAGCGGGGCCGTGATGCTGAGCGTGCCGCCCTTCACGGCGGAGTATCCGAGCAGGGTTCCGTTAAGCTTCAGTTCCCCGCCCAGGACGGATGCGAGCGAAAGATCCTGTCCGGCCGCGATCGTCAATTGTCCGCCGTTGCCAAAGGAGAACTTGCCGGTCGGGCTCACTGTCATACCACCCGAGACATCCAGAGTGCTGCCACGGGCGATGGAAACATCATAGCCGGAAAGCGAAATCGTGCCGCCATTCTGGGCGATGGGAGACAATGCCTGCTCCACTGCGGCCGCACGCTCGTCGATCACCGTACCCGCCGCGGAAATGACGGACCCGGCGGCGACGTCGATGCGCCCATGATCGGCCCGTGCAGGGAGATCGGTGGCGGACACCACGGTCTTGCGCAGCAGCGCTGCGGCAAAGGGCGAATAATTGTAGGCGGATACAGTGATGGAGCCACCCGGGGAAATGATGCTGCCCTGCACGGAGACATTCGCCGCCGAGAGCTTAAGGCTGCCGCCTTCCCGGGTTTGAACAACAACTCCCTTGGGAACGTTAATATCGCCCTCCATGTTTTCAATCTCCACGGAACCGAATCCTGACTCCCCAAAGAGCGAGGGAGAGATGTTGACTGTTTCCTGGCGATCATGAGGAATCGCGGCAGGCTCGCCCGAGGCATTCACGGAAAACGCGGACAAGGTCGAGGAGGAAGAACCTGCCTGGAGCAGCACGGTGGGCGGCGTTGGCGATGCGTCGAGAATATCCGCGCCGTAAAGGTATTGAGAGCGGAAACGCAGAGCGACCGAGGACTGGGCAGGCAGGCTGCTGGAAAACGAGGAGGTGCGAATCTGGCGCGGGCCGATGACGCTGCGGCCCAGCATGTCGCCATCGAGAATCATCGAGGGAGCCTCGATGACGATCGTTCCCGCATCCGCTCCTTGGATATACGCCTGGCCGGAATCCGCTCCGAGCGGCGCAAGCGGTGTGGCGTAGGTCCGGGAGACGCCCCATTTCTGATGCGTCTTCATCGAAAGGCCAGTGTAAACGCCGTCGTAGAGGCGATCCGGGGTGGCGTCCTCGATGTTGATGAGCTGCCCGCTGGACATGAGGCGTGTCGTTCGGAACGAGGTGCCCGCCTGGTAATCAGTCCATCCGCCAGAAACATCAATAATACTTCCTTTTTGCGCGACGAAGGAACCTCCCGATTTGATCTGGACAGTGCCGCCAGCAACGGTGAGTTGATCAACATTGCGCTCGATCAGGTCGGCAAAGCCGGTGACATCGGCCAACGGAGTGCCAATCCAGTCGCGGCCATTGTAGGTGCCGGTGCGCCGCACATCGACCGTGATGGAAAGGCCGCGCACAAATCCATCGCGCTGGAGGGGTGAATCCGCCAGTTCCCCGCTTCGTAGCGAGAGGTTAAGGATATTCTGGTTGACCTGGCTGGCAGCCCCGGCGGTGCCGGAGGCGTCGATCAATGACCCGGAGGCGAGAAAGACCTGGCCACCGGAATACATGAAGGTTCCGTCGGTGCTGCGAAACGACCCGGCTGACAGCTGGATGCCTGCGGCGAGCGGATCGAGATAACTCAGCGGTTTGACGACATCCTCCCCGGTCGGAAGTTTCGCGCCCGGAGCAAGGATGGTTGCATTCCGACCAAGGTTGATCGCGTATCCCTGGACATTAACTAGACTGGGGAGAGCCAGTTCGAGCCCCACCGTCTTCTCCGAGCTTGCGGATTCTGGAAGGATTCGCGTCACACTATCCGAACCAAAAGTAACCACACCGGACTGGGTGAAACGAAACGGCGCCTTGATATCGGAACCGGTCGAGATAACTCGTACGGCTCCGTAAGCGGCAATGAGGTCGATGCGACCGTTAAGAGCCACCGAGGTCGAACTGTCAATGACCCCCATTTGCTCAACCTGCTTGCCTGTCAGGAACGCATGCCCGCGGGGAACGGAAATGATGCCCGAATTGGTCGCTGCAGCCGCATAATCTCCCACCTCGCCGACATAAACATCCAGTCCGCGCAGGCTGGGGTCGTCCGTGGAGTGCGCTCCCACGCCGACCTGCAAGCCGGCGGCCATGATGACCTGGCCTGCCGGTGCGTAGAGGGTGCCAGCATTCGAGACATTAGCACCCACGAGCATGATACGACCACCGTTCCCCTCCGCATTGAGCGGGGAGCTGATGGTGGCGCCAGCCTCTACCACCACACCACCAACCCGCTTATCCGGCGTCAGGGGAACATCGGGGGTAAATGTCGGAACATCGCCCTGCCCCGCATCTTCGATGTTGGTGAAGAGGAACTGCGAGGCGGCATTGTTCAAGAGTCCGCGCTGGACGAGATTGTTGTTGATCGGCAGCGAAGAGGCCACAAGTGCACGGGTATTCACCTGGGAACCTGCGCCAAAAACGATGCCATTTTGGTTGATGATATAGACTTGTCCCTCAGCCTGAATCTGGCCCCGGATTTGCGATGGCTTGCCCGTTAGGTCAAAAACCTTGTTGAAGACTATCCACTTGCTCGCGTCGTCCTTGCCCGCGCTCTGGTCGAACTTGACGGTCGTATTCTGCCCGACGTTGAAGGTCTTCCAGTGCAAAAGGGCCTGGGTATCTCGCTGCTTGATCGTAACGAGGCTCCCGCTCTGGGTGGGGGAATCGGCACCATCCCACCGGGCATTGGCACCGGTCAAAACTTCCAACCCGCCGGGCTGCAGTCCTTCGGGAACGACGGTTCCGGCAGCACTCGCCCGAGCCTTGGCCTGCATCGCTTGAACAGATGCGAGCGCCTGGGTGGTACGGGCCAGACGATCTTTGGCATTGGCCTTGGTCACCGTGGCTGCTTCTGCTCCGGCTCCCGCGCGGGCGTCCGCGTTTTTCCGTCCGGTCGAAGATACTCCACCGCGCAGGATGTCGCCAGCGTAGCCGAGGTGGGCCAGGGCGAGCAGGCCGAGCGCCGCAATGAGCAGTCCGGTGGGACGGCTCAGGCGGCGGACGATCATGGAGCGGAGGAGTTTCAAGCGCGGGCGAGAGAGTTAGTTTTTGACGGGGCCGGCGAGGATGGAGCCGAGGGCGAGTTCGTTGAGGGAGACGGGGTTCTTTTGCTGGAGTTGGGCGAGGTAGGCTTCGCGGTTGGATTTGGCGCGTTCGGTGCGGAGGACTTCGATGAGGCGGGGTTTGACTTCGTCCAGGGTGGCAGTGCGGGGTTCGCGGACGTCGAGGACTTTTATGATGTGCCAGCCGTCGGGGAGGCGGATGGCCTCGGTGACGGCGCCCTTGCTGGCATTGGCGAGGCGGTCGCGGAGCTCGGGCTGGACGGCGGCGGCGGTGAGCCAGCCGATTTCCCCTCCGCGCGCGGCGCTTTGGGCTTCCTGGCTCTTGTCCTTGGCGATGGCGGCGAAGTCGGCATTGGCGGCCTTGAGCGCCTTGGTTACGGCGTCAAGGTTGGCTTGACCGTTGGCGTCATCGGCTCCGATGAAGATCTGGGCGAGCTGGTATTGTTTGGGGAGCTGGAGCTGATCCTTGCGGGCGTCGTAGGCGGCCTTGATCTCGGTTTCGCCGGGGTAGTTGTCGGGCACCTTGGCGACGGTGACGAGGTAGTCCTCGGCGATGGCGTTTTTGCGCAAACGCTCAAGCTGCTCGACGACCTCGGGGCGCTTGTCCCAGTTGGCCGAGAGGGCTTCCTTGAGCAGCACCTGCTGAAGGATCAACGAACGCACGACCTGGTTGAGGAGGGCGGGGTTCCTGGTCAGGGCGGCGCGGTCATCGGCGGAAAGGGACGCGAGGTAGGGTGCGAGGTCTTTGGCCTTGAGCTCGGTGTCGCCGACCTTGGCGATGATGGTGGTGGCGTCCTGCGCGCGCGCGGTCAACGCGGCGGCGAGGAGGAGGATGCTAATGGTTACTGCTTTCATGGCTGCTGGAAGTTGGGCTGGTGGTACTGCTGCTGGTACTGGAAATACGCTGGTCGACGAGCTTGTCCTGATAATCCTGCATGAGGGTCTGGAACTTCGCCCGCGTCATGCCGACAAACGGCTCGCGGGCGAGGATGGCCTCGCCAAGCCCGAACTTCTCGTAACGGTCGAGGATCTCGGTACCGACCTTGTACATCTGGACGTTCTTGATCTGCTGGTCGGCCACGATGCGGTCGAGCTTGATGATCTGCGCGGCGGCCTTGGCCCGCTCGGCCTCCTTCTTCTGGGCCAGCGCGGTGGCTTCGTTGTAACCGCGCTTCCACTGGTCGACGGTGGCGTTGAGCTTCTGGATGACGACGCCCTGCTCCTCCAGCCGGGTGTTGAGCTCGGCGATCGAATTGGTCGAGGCGTTCTTGTCCTCGATCATCTGCCTGGTCAGCTTGTCGTTTTGGGCGGTGAGTTCCTTCACCTTGGCGTCGCTGGCGATCTGGGCGGCCTGGGCGTTGGCGAGCTGACCTTGCACGTCGCGCATCTGGAGCATGGTGTTGCGCAGGGCTTCGCGGAGCTTGGCGACCACGGGGTCTCCCTCCTCCGCGCCCGCCGCATGGAGCAGCGCCGGGCTAAGCAACAACAGGACGGCTAATATCTTTTTCATTAGAACTTGGCGTTGAGGTCGAACTGGAACACGTCGACCTTGTAGGTCGGACCGGCGATGTTTTCCGCGCCGTACCAGCGCACGGCCAGCCAGACATTGGGGTTTAGCGCGACGGCTGCACCGACGGTGTAGCCCTGCATATTGGTGCCTCCGAGGCCGAAGTCGGAATCGTTGAACCCGTCGACCACGGAGTCGGAGCCGATGTAGCGGTAGCCGCCGGAAATGTACCAGTCCCACGCCTTGGCCAGCGCAGGCGTGCCGACGCGCAGCTCGACGTTCCAGCCGTACGGGCTGCCCTCGAAGTCGCCGATGTTGTCCAGCTCGGTCGTATCAACCGCGCCACGGTTATTGACCGCGATCTCGTTGATCGCGCTGCTGTTGAAAGCGAGGTTCTGGACGTACTCGCCGATGAGCGAAACCTGGACGGGTTCCCAGCCATTGTAGTCAATACGCGCGGTCACGGTGAAGTCCTGGAACTTCGTCGCGAGTCCGTAGTACTGCCACTGGTTGATTGTGCCATAATCGTTGCTTGCATCCGGCACGATGTTGCGCAGGGCCATGTAGGTATTGCCCTTCTGGGCAAAGGACGGACGGCTGTTGTCCGTGTTGCCCGCGTCGTTAATGTTCTGCGGTGTGTAGGGATCGGAGAGCTTGCCCTCGATGTTGTAGAAGTAGTAGTAGGCCGCGCCAAACTTCACCTTCCAGTCCTTGGCCGGAGACCAGTCAAAGCCGAGCTGGCCGCCGAAGAGGAACTTGTCGTAGCTGGCGAACTTCTGCGGCTGGTTGGACGAGAAGTTCAGGTCGGTGTTGTAGACCGGGAAGGCTCCGCCCACGAGCCATGGGGTAAACCCGTCGAAGACCTGGTAGCGCGCCACCATGGCCGCGCCGTCAAAGCCGAGGTCGTCATCCCAGATGAGCGAGGTGTTGAAGAAGGGATTATCGAAACGACCGCCGATGACGGAGAGACTGCGGTCGTCATCCTTCGCGCTGACTTCGTATTTCAGATAGGCACGGTCGAGCCAGATGGCGTATTTGCTGAACTGGCCGCCCTGTCCGTTGTTGTTCAGGCCGATGGTCTGGTTGGTCGTCACCGGGGAATTCGTCTCGCCGGTGGCGATGCGAAATCCGGTGGTGAAGTTATCCGTCAGATCCATCTCGGCTCCGCCACGTACGCGGATGCGGAAGCGGTTGCGGTTCTGATCGGCGTTGTACTGCGGCGAAAACTGGTCGCCTGCGGTGTTGAAGGGCTGGCCGGTGTTGATGGCGTTGAAGTTCGGAAACGCGCCGGTCACGTCGTTGCCATCGGGATAGAAGATGCCTTCGTAGCGCAGGCGCAGGTCAAAGAAGGGATGGACGCGGTTGACCCAGGCAGGGAGGAAGCTCGCGACATTCGGACCGCCGAGCAGCGGCTTGCCGGAGGCGCGGCTCTCGTTGACCAGCTCCATTTTGATGTCTTCTTTAATCTGCGTTTTGACCGGCTCGGGGATGTAGGTCACGCGCACATCGCTGTCGGATGGCGTGGGTCCGGCCTGCGCTTGCGCGACTGCGCCCTGATCGCTCACGGCCTGGGCGGCGGCGACCTGCGCGATGGCAAACATGTCGGCCTGGGCTTGCGCGCGGGTGGCTTCGGCTTCCGCCTCGGCCTGTGCGATCATGTCCTTGGCATCCTCCTTGGTGAGGAGGCCGCGCTGAACGAGCTTGTTGATGAGGTTGATCGTCACGCTCTCAGAGGCGGGACGCTTGTCCTGCGCGCTGGGCAAAGCGAGGTTGGCGGACTCGGCGGCTGCGGCGACGTCGGGCACCGGCTCGTTTTGCGGTGCGGCGGCGGTGTGTGCGGGCTGAGGCGCTGGCGCGGCGGGAGCCTGCGGAGCAGGTTCTTCAACCGGCTGCGGTTTAATCGCGGCGACAGGTTGCGGCGGTGCGGTGGGAGCAGGAAATGCGGAATCCAGTGTAGCCGGGGCGGGTGCAACCGACGGGGTCGGCGATGTGACAACGGCCTGCTGTCTGGCGGGATTCGGGAACACTTCCGCCGGGCGCTGATCCACCGGGGTTTCCTCCGGCGTCGGCGCGGGGGTGGCTTCGGCCACTGCCGGAGCACTCGGTGCAGGTGTGTGAGTGGCTTCGCTAACGACAGGGGCAACGCTCGGGGCCGCGATGGCCTCGGCGACAGCCGGGGTCGGCGCAACTGGAGCGGGCGTCGCTTCCGCCACGGCAGGTGCTGGCGTCGTTTCAACCGGCGAAGGCACAGGTGTTGCCTCGGCCACAGGACTGGCCGGGGTCGGCGTAAAGTCGATCAGCGGTTTCGGTGTCGGGGTGTTAAGATAAACCGGAGTCGTGGCGGCAAGAGGCGCCGGGGTCGGCGTAGCCACGGGCTCGGGGGTTGCGGCGGGTTCCGGCGTGGAAATCGCGTCTGGAGCCGGAGTCGCTTCCGGGGTGGCCGTGGGCACCGGGGTGCCGAGCGGCCACGGCTCGGGGGTGGACAATGAGGTCGAGGCGGTCGGGGTCGCGACCGGGGTGGCCGTCGGGGCGGCGGCCGGAGTGGGCTCGGCGTAATCGAAAATGATGCGGGTGCGTCCGCCGCTCTGATTGATGATGGGCGACGGAGCCGGACGGGCAGAATCCTGAGCATGCGCGCCGATGAGCGGAGCTACTCCACCCGCAAGCAGGAGGAGGCAATTCATCATTCGGCGTGGGTTGGTCTGTCTCTTCATGAAAACTAATTGGGTCGGCGCGCGGTGATGCGCATCACGATGGGCATGGGCATCCCGTCAGGCGGCGGCTGGCTGAGTTGCAGACCCGTGAGCACTTCGCGCTCGAGGGCCTGGTCGATGGCGGCGTCTCCGCTCGTCCCGCTCACCTTGGCGCGCGTCACGCGCCCGTTGCTGTCGGCCCAGATCCGCACCTGCACGGTCAAGGCCGAGCTGCGCAGCTTGCGATGCCGTTGCATCGCCTCGAGCACGCGGGCCTGGACCTGCCCGGCGTACCAGCCGTATTTGGTTCCGCCTCCCCCGCCCTTGCCATTGCCACGGCCTCCGATGAGACCGTTGCCGGTGCCGGACAGGCCAAAGCTGTTGGGGCCATCGCCCTGCAACGCCGTGCCCATTGCGGGCGGCGGATTGTCGGGCGGCTGCGGCGGCTCGGGCGCGGGTTTTTCCTCGGGTTGAAACTCAGGCTGTTTGGTCTGCTCCGGCGGCGGTTCCTGCGGCGGGGGCGGCGTCGGCGGCGGAGGGGTTGGTGGTGGCGGCGGGGGCGGCAGCGGCGGCATGATGCTCATCACGCTGGCGGTCGATTTGCGCTTCTTGCCTTCCTTCGGTCCGAAGACGACCCATCCGCCGACGACAAGCGCCAGCACGCCCACCGCGATGATGATCACGCGGTAGCGCTGAAAGAATGTGGGTGTGTCTTCGTCCTGCATGAGGGTCTATTTGCTGGCTTCGGTGGCGAGGCCGACCTTGGTCAGCCCGAGGCGCCCAACGACGTTGAGAACGTCCATCACGCCCTGATAATGCGTGAGCCGGTCGCCGCGGATGACGACGGGAAAATCCGGGAACTTCGCCTTGTGCTGGCTGAGCTTTTGCTCCAACTCGGGCAGCGTCACGGGCACGGTATCGAGGAAAATCTTTCCTTCGTTGTTCACCGTGATGGCTTTGCTCTTGGGACCTTCCAGCGCCGGGCTCTTGCTTGCCTTCGGGAGATCGACCTTCACGCCCTGCACGCCCGCCGTCGTCATGATGATGAAGATCAGTAGCAGCACGAGGTAGAGATCCACCATCGGCGTGACGTTGATGTCGTCGTAACTCTTGTTGTCTCCTCCGGCGTCCATTTCCTTATTCCGGCGTGGGGTAGAACTCCGCCATCTTGGTCACGAACTCGTCGATGAAGGTCTGCATCGTGCTGACCGTTTCCTTGATGCGGGTGCTCAGGTAGCTGTAGGCAAAGAGCGCCGGAATGGCCACGAGCAGACCAGCGACGGTGGCGAGAAGCGCGCCCGCGATGCCGGGGGCGATGGAATTGACTTCCACCTCGCCCGTCTTGGCGATGGTCGCAAACGTAATCATAACGCCTATGACCGTGCCGAGCAGTCCGAGATAGGGACCGCCTGCGATGCTGATGGTCAGGAAAACGAGCTTGCCGTTGAGCTTCTGCACCTCGCGTACGAGGCCGCCCTCGAGGCTGGCCCGGATCGCCTGGATGGACCGCGCGGAGAGTCCCTTGTTTTTGTCTTCCTTGATGCGGTGGCTGATCTCCTGCGAGCCGATGTGATAGATGTGATAGAGCGGGCTTTGCAGCATGAGCTTCTGCTGCTTGACGCTGGCTCCGCCGAGAGCCTTCACACTGGCCTCGTCAGCGTGGTCGATCTTCGTCAGGTCGGAAGACACCTCCTCCCACTGCTGGATGAACTGGTCGGTGCCTTTCTTGACCTGGTTGAGATAGACAAACTTCTGCACCGCCACGGTCCACCCGAGGATGGCCATGATCGAGCACAGGGCGATGACCGCCCAGCCGTCGAAGGTGAGCGACTTGCTGATGTCGCCGAAGATCGACACGTGCTCCATGATGTTGTCGAGCGTGCTATGGCCTTCTCCGCCCTCGTCTTCGCCGGGAACGAGCAGCTTCGTGCTGGCGTCGCTTCCGCCTTGGTTGATCGCTGTGAATTTCACCCAGCCGACAGGACGTGCGATCTTGGAGATGACAAGTTCGTCGAGCTCGCCCACGAATCCGCCGGTGGCATCGGGGCCGGTCGCACCCAGATAGGACGGGCCGTTGATGGCGGGCACCTTGGCGTCGAGCGTGGCGTAGTCCGCGCCGTCGACGAGCAGCTTGATTTTCGCTCCATCGGAAACGACCGCGAGGTTCTTCCAGGTCGCGGCGGGCAGCGGCTGGCCTGCTGCCGTGCGCTTGACTCCGCTGGCGTCGGTCACTTCCACAAACGGCGCGCCGTTGTCGACTCCGATGCGGAAGCCATTGCCACCCGCCGTGCGGTTGAAGAGGGTCGCGTTCGCCGCGGGCGTGCTTTCCTTGATCCACGCCGACCACGTAAAGGCCTGGCCGTCGGACCATTCCAGCGAACTCGATCCCGGCAAAACCAGCGGATTCGCTCCCAGCAGGCGCAGGCCGCCACCGATGAGCGCTCCCTCGGACGCCGTCCCGGCGTTTTCCGCCGTATTGCCTGCTTCGCTCGCGTCCTGCGGCGCTCCGGCTCCGGCAAAGTGATACACCAGCACGGTGTCGGCGTCGTACGTGCCCTTGACGGCCTTGGCGTCGAGCGCCGTGGCCTCGGCATTCCCGCTGTAGAGCCAGAAGGTTGTTTTCGCCCCGGGCTTGATCTCGGGCGCCTTGACCCAGACGAAGGCTTCGTTCAGCAGCCCGTCCCATTTCTCGATCTGGTGCGGCAGCACGGTCTTGTCGTCCTCGGCCACGAACCGCAGGTCGCTTCCATCCTCCTTGACGGCTCCAAAGTTGAAATTCCCGCTGTGCAGCCTCACCAGCACCACGCCCGGACCCACCGGCTCCGAGATGTCTCCGCCCTGCGCCGTCGGGTCGATCGTGAACGATTTGCGCGCCGTCCAGTCCTTGTCCCACCACGCGCTTCCCGTTGCAAGGGTCACCCCCAGCATGGCCATGGTCATTATGAATGTTCTTACCTGCATAGAAATTTTTACAGTTCTCCCCAGACCCGGAACGACAGCAGCGGGTCGTACGCCGTGTTCGGGCTTTGCGTGATGAATGGCACTCCCAGCACCACTGAGCCGTTGAGGTGTTCAAAGAGCTTGATCGTGCTGCCGAACCCCGCGCTCGCCAGACTGAACTCGTCCTGCTGCTCGGGCAGCGGGTCGTTTACCCAGGCCACGCCTCCGTCGAGGAATCCAAACACCCGCCATTCGTTGCCCTCCGGCGCCCACCACAGCAGCGACGGACTCCGCAACTCCAGCGTTCCGGCAAAGGCGCTGTCGCCCAGCACCGCACTTTCCAGATACCCGCGCACGGTGTTCAAACCGCCGAGCGCAAACTCCTCGGTATCCACCAGCGGCTGCGCGCTGGCCTGTCCCTGAACCAGTCCATACGCCTGGAAGCCCCATGGAAGATCCAGCGTGTTGCCCAGGCTGCCTCGGAAGTAGAAGAAGCTCGCGTCCGACGCGTACCGGCGGTTGTCGAAATCCGTCTCGTCGCTGCCGATCCCCCGAAAACTCCACGTCACCCCTCCGCTAAACTCCGTCTGGTAGTTCTTCCCCACCCACGCCGCCGTGTAGCTGAGCGAGAACGGAAAATACTGGATCGGCGATCCCGTCGTTGCCCCGTTGATGCTCAGGTCCTGCGTGAAGTCCTTGTAATCCGCCCCGAAACTCGCCGAGTGAAAAAAGCCCTTTTTCCCCGGCAGGTCGAAGAGCAACCGCCCGCCGATGACCGAGCCATTTCCCGCCACGGCGGAACCACCCAGGGTCGACACGTTGCTGTTCTGCCGGATGGCCTGCGCCATCACGCTCAGCCAGTCCACCCCCGGCACCGGCGCGATGTAATACCCGGAATAAATCAGCGCGTCCTGAATCCGCTGCGGTGCGATCTGAAATCCAAACCCGATCGTGTGTCCCAGCTGCCACAGGTTGTCATACCGCAGGCTCAAATCCAGCCGCAGCGGCGTCGTGTTCGCGCTGTAGCGGTTGTTCAACTCCAC